>NZ_JAIEPN010000154.1 GCF_019748365.1 Novosphingobium sp. | reverse complement strand
GATTACACCCAAGGCCGCCTGAAAATGCCGCCCGCTGGCCACAACCGAATTTACACCACATTGACGGACACGACCGAGATGATCGTGAAAATGCACGTCATCTGTAAGCGCCATTCCTGTCCGGCGACCGCCACGGAAGCCTAGATCGCGGCCCACCCAGATTGCATCGACGCTCGCGGCTTCGGCGGCCTCAAGGATCTGCGTCAGAATTGCAGATCTCATCGCGGGCGCATCGGGCACATCATGGACCGGGCATGCGTCAGAATACGGGTTAAATGCATTCGGGAAGCGGATTGCTGAAAGCTCGGAAACAAACTGTGTCGGTGTCATGGGGCCCCTCGTCAAAGGGGCCTATATCCGATTGTCCTCGTATTGCGATTGCCAATCACCACACCACCGTTGTTGGCCTTTACCTCGCGAAAAACCGCATAGCCCTGAATGATTGCTCGTTCCCACAGGTTCAACGGACACTGGTCCACCTCGTAGCCTCGAACAAAGTCAGCGATGGTTTTCAGCATATCGAAGGAGACGGTTTCGTTGCTTGCGAAGAAATCGAGCTCCTTGGCGCGGGAGAAAATCCAGGCGGTCAGGCCTTCCTCGACAACAATTGCTCTACCGCCGTCCTGTGCCTGATCGATGACTTTGTCACTTTTCCGTTTTTGCTTGATGAGAGATCGCATGACTGGTGACCAGTGCAAAATCGCTGCGTGAGCAAAATGGAAAACATCGTGAAACCGATAGCCGTCCTCATCGATAATATTGTCCGTCAACGGGTCACCGATAAAAACACCATTGTAACGGAGGTAACTCAACCCACTTTCGCGCTGTGAAATTTCAATTTCAAATTCATAGGGTAACTGCTCTTCTTCTTCGAAGTTTAGGTCGAATAGAGGCAGCTCAGACAACTCTGGAGAAACGAAACGACCTCTTGTCTTTTTAAGATTGCTTCTCGCAACTTCTCCGAATGAAACTCCGGAAACCTGTAGAGCCTTGAGATAGCGGTCGATAAATCTCACCAGCGTCGCCTCGGTGCCGGTTCCCGAAGATTGGATCGCGAGAAGCTGGGCCGCCGCATCGCCGAGAGTGAGCAGCGCGTCATCAAGCTTTGCAACCTGTCGAGGCATGGTGATGCGCGCTATCGCTCCATTTTCGACATCACTCGCAGCCAGCATCGAGGTGTAATCTTCACCGGCAATCGCCTGTTCAAACAGGCCTTCCAGCGACAAATCGAGCCGACGACAGAGGGCGGCCAGATACCAAAGCGTATCGCCAAACTCCTCCTCAACCGCCCGGCGATAGCCTACAAAGGCCTTGCCCTCACGATGATGCTTTTTGGCCGCTGTCATGATCCCACCGACTTCGCCGAATAGCCCGAACAGCACAGGCTGGATGTCAGCCTTCATCCTGTCGGTCGGACCGACTGCCTGTGCGTACTCGGAAAGCAGAATCGTCGATTGGTAGAGAGGATCAGCCATCTTCAAGAACCCAATCCAAGGGACGCCCATGATATCCGGGGTCACCGAAAGTGCGTAGCCAGGCGACGAATTCGGCGATCCAGTCGCCATCCTTTTGACGCTTCCGCTGCCGGACTTTTCGGCAGATATCATAGCGGGCAGGATCACGAAAATTCGCCGGAATTTCGGGGCCTTCGCCACCGAAGTAGTAAAAGTCATTGCTGATCAGGATACGATCGGTCCCGGTGTCCCGTGCTATATGATCTGGCCGTGGCGTTCCGTTCGGCCCACTGTGGAAGGAATCTAGCTGCAACCAACGACTATCGTCGGCAGTGCGCTGATAGATGTTATCCCCACAGCACTGCTTCCTGCTTCCACGCATGACGGGCCGCTTGCGAAGAAACCGCGGATCAGCCCAATATGATCGGAAATCAGTTACTTCACTGATCTTCATCGCGTGGACAAGGCGGGTTCCGCGATCAACGCCTTTTGCCGAGCTGCCCGTGCCGACGATCCAGTCACCGGGCATTGCCACCCTGCGGATCAACGGCTTGCAAGTTGCCAGAGTTGCGTACCCGTAGAAGGGGTTCGGTGCGAAACCGCTATCATAGCGAACGACGTATGAGAAAAGCTGGTTCACCGCGAAGATTAACCGCACGGATGGCGAGTAATGGGCCTCACGTCGGACGGTGATCCGTCTGGCTTCTCCCATGGATCGCAATTGCCATTGATTGCATCGATGATCGACGTCCCGTTCCACCCCACGACTGCGTCAGCGTAGTTGTTCAGCGCATCTGGCAGTTCGCAATCCTTGGCCCCTTGTTCCCATACCCCGACAATCCTCTTGCCGAGCTTGTGCGCATATTCGATCTCCCAATTCACCCATTCGCTGTTCTTCGTGCCGGGCGAAACATAGACAAGCAGTGTACCGGCCCACTGGATTTGGGGCGCCAAAATGCCGGACTTGATATAGTCCGCTGACTTGGCCTCATTAGGGTTGGTCGAGTTAATCGATGAATCGCGGATGCTCATGCCATTTTGGGCAAGAAGCGCCTTGATCTTCCCAAGCCCCGCATCGTCCTCGTGGATGTGGCTGATGAACACATTCTTCGTCTGACCGGCCATACGCGCTCCATATTCACCATATGTTCCCGCTTATCGGGTGCGCCGCTCAATCTTTCAAGACCAGCCGATACATTTGCTGACGATATTTTATCAGTGACTTATTGACCCGCTCCATATCCGACTTCAGCTCGTCATACTTCGGGAAACGTTCCTGGATGAGCTGCGGATCAAGGACTTCCGACCCGTCACCCTCATCATACTTTCTAAGCTCACGATCATACCAATGGCGAAACCTTGCCTGCCACTTTGTCAGGTGCGGCCTGAGACCAGTATTGAGGACCTCAATCGACAAACGAATGATCTTCTGCGTGCTGTCCCGGCGGACTTTCTGAGCCGGTATGCCTTTAACAAGATCACGAGTTACAGTAAAAAAACCAAACCATGAATCGTAGATCTCAGAAATTACATCATTCTCGAAATCTATCTCGAGCCCGATCTTTCTCGTGCTCAACTCAACCCAAATCGCATAAGCAACCTGCTTGTCAGTCTGGTTCGGTTTGAAGGTGAACTTCTGATCACCGATGCCGATGTCGGCTTGATCGATTTCGAAATTCTCGAATGCAAACCCGCCTGCGAAAACGCGCCACAAAACAAACAATACGATTGCGGCGACCCCAGCACCGATGAGCCATGCGCTGGCGGTCATGACGAGTGCAGACTCGCCGGTATCCCAAGCAATCGAAAATATCGGCTCAGCGGTCTTTGCTACCGATGGCGCAGTAGAGGTCGTCATCCGCAGACCTTACCTAAAGCGTGTGGCCATGTCATCCGTGGCTTGGAAAAACCCTTGAAACACACGGTTGCCTAAGTGCATCGAGCATCAATAGAGCTAGCCTCATCCGGACATTTCGCCGGGCGCTATGCGCCCGGCTGCACCTCCTTGGCCTCATCGTCGAGCGGCGTGCGCAATACGATCCGGCCATTGATCGGCAAGACTTCGAGCTGCAGCGACACGCCTTTGCGGTCGCGGTGAAACCAGGCGGCTCCGACTTTGGTCCAGAAGGCCTTGTCGCCGCGATTACTGACATGCCAGGCGATGAAATCCGGAGCCTTGGGCTCGGGCGCGGTGGCGGGTGCGGATGCTTGGGACGTGCGGGCCATGAGATATTCCTTTCGTGTTGGTGGCTCGTTGCACCAGACAGAAAGGCCGCGCGGCGAAGGGCGCGGGGTCATGTCCAACACGGGTGACGGGACGGAACCGGCGCGGGCCGGACATTGATCCTCGACCGCGCGCGGCCAGTGACGGTGCTGAAAACGAAGCCGCCTGACCGAAACACCGGACACCGCCACTTCCCCGCCATGTCGCCGGCCTCGCCCTGTGATGCAAAAGCCGGTAGATTGCGCTATCTATGCGGCAAGGAGATTGACCATGGCTCGCCCCGTCCAGCGCAAGGATCACCGCGTTTCGATGCGGCTTGCCGATGCCGATGTCGCGATCATCGACCGGGCGGTCAGGATGCGCGGGCGCTCGCGCGCGGAGTTCATGCGCGATGCGGCGGTACGGGCAGCCGAAGAAGTGATCGTGGAGAACACAGTCATTCACATGTCGCCCGAAGGCTTCACGGCCTTCGTCGCCATGCTGGACAGCCCGGCGAAGTCCGTGCCGGAATTGGTCGCGGTGCAGAAGCGGCCCGCACCTTGGGAAACCAAGGCCGCTGCCGAATAGCCCGCCGATATCTCGGGACCTCAAAACAGGGATAGCGGCGCCTCCTCGCCCGCCACGAAGGTGGCGGGCGGACCGGCCATCACAAACTCCCGTCCGGCGTGACGCACGGAGATGCCGTCATAGAAACCCGCCGGATCACCGCGCGCGCGATCGCCATCGCGACACCGATCATGATAGCTGCGCGCCGTGCCGCAATAGAGCGAAGGGTGCAAAAGCCGATAGGCCTCGGCTCCCGAAGGGCCGGTTCCGACACAGACCCAAAGCTCTCCGGCATATCGAAATGGCTTGCGGATGGGCTGCCCCATGCCGATGCGGTCAGCACTGTAGCTGGCGCGGATATCGCCTTCGCCGATTTGCTTTTCGCTGGCATGGCACCACGCACCGAAAGCAAGGCGCGACGGTTCCACCGTGTGGGAGCGGGCAGCCACATCAATATTCGCTCGCCAACATGATGGTCAGCACCCGTCGGGTCACGGCGGGATCGGCTGGGTCCTCGCTGCCGAACCGCAACGCGCGGTCATAGGCATCGATCTTCCAGAACACCGTCACGGCAACATCAAGAGGCCGCGAAGTCGACCAGACACCGTCCAGCCCCTGATAGATCGCCCCGAAGTCGCGCTCGCCATAGGGGTCATTGTCGGGCGTGAAGGCATCGAAGGCCTCGACCAACTCGCGCAGCCGCGACTGATCGTCCTCGGGCAAGGCCCGAATGCCCTCGGTTGCCACCACAACGCAGGCAATGCCCATCGCGCGGCGCGCCAGATCATTGAGCCGCGCAATCCGCTCGGCGCGGGACAGCACCGCGCCGCTCATGACGCAAGGCTCCCGCCGCATTCGCACAGTCGCACCAGCTCGCCAAAATCCTCGCTCTCGCCCAGCTCATCCGCCAGCTGCTGCACCGCCACCAGCGGCAAGCCGTTGTCATGCGCCAGCATGCGCAGCCAGTCCTCGCGGCACTCGGCCCCGCATGCGCGGTAATTCAAGATCAGGTCACCCATGGTCCAAACTCCACCCGGCAAAGCCGCATCCGTCACGCGGCATGCGGCTCTGCCCTCCGGCGAGGATGGGAGGGGGAGGGAAAACCCCAATCGATGCCCTGGCGCGGGCCAGCGGGCGAAGCCCGCCACACGGGGGTGTCGATTGGGGTTTGGGAACGAGAGGGCAAAGCCCTTGGCGTTCCCCTCAAGGATCGCCGCAGCGATCCGCACAGGAACGGCGCCCTTGCACGGCGCGAAGCCGCCGGACGCCCTGCGCGCGGGCCAAGTGGGCCAGCGGGCGTCCGGCAATGAGAGAGGCAAGAGCGCCTGCGGGTCAGCTCAGGAACGCCGCGCCCTCAGGAGCATGGCCACCGGCCATGCGGGACAGAGCGCGTCCTCCAGAAACTCCCGCTCCGCTTGCCACCGCTCCTGATCGTCACCCGGATGGGCCGGGACCACAGGCCCGGTCCGCGCCAGCGGATAGAGCAGGTTGCCCGGCAGGGTAGCGGCAAAAACTCCAAGGCAGAAACTCTCGCCGCTCCCGTTGCCGATCACAGGTCTGGGGGCATGTCTCCCAATGAAGGTTGCTTAAGGTCGAGATCGCTATAACATCTTGGCGAACCGATGAATTGCATGAGTTTCCATGTCCTCTGACCCGCCAAAGGCCTCTTCTGACCGAAGGACCGCAGATGCGACGCCTCATGCTGCATCGCTGATACAGAGCCTGCGCGATATCGGTTATTCAGCCGAAACTGCACTCGCTGACATCATTGACAATTCGATCACTGCAGGTGCCCGCAAGATCGAGATATTGTCTGATGCGACGTCGGCAGAGCCTGCGGTGGCTGTTCTCGATGATGGTCGCGGCATGACAATGGCGGAGCTCGTCGAGGCCATGCGCCCTGGCAGCAAGAACCCTCTCGACAGCCGAGCATCCGGCGACCTCGGAAGGTTCGGACTGGGGATGAAGAGCGCCAGCTTTTCCCAGTGCAAGCGGCTCACCGTTGCAACAAGAAATGACGGGACGATGTCTGCAGCGACGTGGGATCTTGATGAGGTCTCGCGAACCAACAAGTGGGAAGTCGAAATCCACGATGACTTTTCGGGCATTCCGTGGAGCGACAGGCTCGGCACGCAGGGCACGTTGGTGGTCTGGCGATCGCTCGACAGGCTCTCTGGAGGGATCGAAACCGACCACAGGAAGCGGGCTGAACACATCAATCGTCTTCTGGCGGAAGCCGAACGCCATATCAGGCTGGTCTTCCACCGCTTCATGTCGGAAGATAGGCCGCCGCTGGAAATCGGGCTCAATGGCAGACGGCTTGAGCCGCTTGATCCGTTCGGAACGAGATTCCCGAAGCATCAGGCTGACAGGCCGGATCGCCTCGAACTCAAGAACGGCTTCGTGGAATTCCAGAGCTTCACGCTTCCACACCACAAGGAAATTCCTCCAGCGGACTGGAACGATCTTGGCGGTCCGGAAGGCCACCTGCGAACTCAAGGCTTCTACGTTTATCGTGGAAGGCGCCTCATCATCGCTGGAAGCTGGCTCGGCATGGCGCGGCAAACCGAGCTGACAAAGCTGTGCCGCATTCGCGTCGACATTCCGAACACGATGGATTCGGATTGGAAAATAGACGTGAAAAAGGCGTCCGCCCAGCTTCCGCCTGCCGTCCGGGAGCGGATGCGCCTGCTCGTGGAACGGCTCGCGCTTACGTCGAAGCGGACGTACCAGCGTCGGGGCAAGAAACTCGTGGACAGCGAGTATTTCCCCGTCTGGCAACGTATCCAGCGCGACGGTGCCATCATCTACCGACCCGATCTTTCGCATCCCGTTTTTGCGGATTTCGCGGCGAGACTCCCCGACGAACTACAGGCCGAATTCGCCAATATAGTTGGGCTTATCGGTTCATCGGTTCCGGTCGCATCACTGCATTCCGACTTCGCAGGATCGCCCGAAGAGGTGAGAGCCGAGGAGGCTGATGAGCAATCGCTTCATCAGCTGGCCGATGCCATGATCCCGAGGCTTGTCGAACAGGGGATCGAGCGGGAGCGGATTGCTGAAATCCTGTGTCAGATCGAGCCCTTCAAGTCAGCCGCCGCCATGGCCCAAGGCATCATCAATGAGAAACTGGACAGGTATCACAACAATGGCTGACGCCATCACCCAGCTCGATGCAATCGTCTCTCAGCTCATCGCCGGGCCAGACAAGACCCCGACTGAAGAGAGCATTCGCGCCGCAATTTCAACAGTTCGCATGCTCCCCGACTTTTCGGGCATCACCGATGAAGAGGCCGAACGCCTCGCCCGTGAGCTCGAAGAGCGGGTCGGGATCAGCATGGGGATTGGGGCTGTCGTAGGCGCAGCTGATTTCAAGCCATGGCTCAACGATGCCAGGGCGGAAGGCTTGATTGAGCCCTATTACTGGAACAGATACAGGAAGCTCCTCGAGCAGAAGCGCCTGCCGATGGACGTTATCACCTCCACAGACCAGGTAACCGACCGCATCCTGGACCGCATGGGCAACCCCAATGATCTCGGCTCGTGGGATCGCAAGGGTATGGTGGTTGGCCACGTCCAGAGCGGGAAGACAGCTAACTACACGGGTCTCGTCTGCAAGGCGGCGGACGCCGGATATCGGCTCATTGTTGTGATCGCCGGTATTCACAACAACCTGCGCAACCAGACGCAGGCCCGGATCGACGAGGGCTTCATCGGTCGGGACACTGGTCGGCTCGAAAAGAAGGACACCCGAAGCAAGCCCAAGCTGATCGGGGTGGGAATGTTCGACCATCGAAAGGCCCCGGTCAGCCTGACCACGACGCTCAAGGACTTCAACAAGGCTACGGCCACGACGAATACCAGCGAAATCGCGTCCTATGCTGTCCCTGTCGTCTTGGTGATCAAGAAGAATTACCGCACGCTTGCTAATCTGATCGATTGGCTGCGCGAACACAGCACCGGCCGATATTCCGAAATGGTTGATCAGCCCATGCTGCTGATTGATGATGAGGCGGACAACGCCTCGATCAACATTCAGTATGGTCGTGACGAGGTTTCACGCATCAACGGCCAGATACGCGACCTGCTCGGCCTGTTTCGGCGCAGCTGCTATGTTGGCTACACCGCGACACCCTTCGCCAATATCTTCATCGATCCCGACAAGGATGACGAGGTCTACAAGCAGGACCTGTTCCCGAGAGATTTCATTATCGGCCTCGACGCGCCGACGAACTATTTCGGTGCCCGAAAGGTCTTCATCGACGGCATGCCGGACGATGATGCCGAGCGGCCTGACTACCTTCGCTACATTGATGATAATGGCGACCTACTGCCCGTCAAGCATACCATCGGCCACGAGATTACGGCCTTGCCTGACAGTATGCTCGACGCTCTGCGATGCTTCATTGTTGCGCGCGCGATCCGGAATCTGAGAGGCCAGAAGGGTCAGCATGCGTCCATGCTCGTCAACGCGTCGCGTTTCACAGGCATCCAGAACGTCCTCAAGAACAGGCTGCACCAGCATCTAAAGGCAATCGAGGATGCCGTGCGCGTCGATGGCGCAAAGGTCGATGCCGACCTGAATCCCGAGATTGCCGAGCTGAAGCGTTGCTGGGGTAACGAATATCGGGATGCATGGCCGGAATGGGACTCGATACGGCGGGCTCTGCTCCCCGTAGTTGCTTCGGCCATGGTCATCGCCGTGAACTCGTCATCATCCGAAAGCCTCGATTACGAGGCCGGGGGCGAAAATGGGCTGACGGTGATTGCGGTCGGCGGTTTCTCGCTATCGCGTGGCTTGACGCTGGAAGGCCTGACAGTCTCGTACTTCCTGCGTAACTCGTTGATGTACGACACCCTCATGCAGATGGGTCGATGGTTCGGTTATCGCCAGAACTACGAGGACCTATGCCGCATCTGGATGCTGCGTGAAGCAACCTCGTGGTATGCCCACATTGCGGAAGCCACCGAGGAATTGCAACTGGAACTCAAGAAGATGGAGCGTGCCAATGCCACGCCGAAGGAATTCGGCCTGGCGGTGCGCAGCCACCCAAGTGCGCTGATGGTGACGGCGAGGAACAAGATGGGATCGGGTCAGAAGCACCTGATGGTCGGCCTGTCCAACAACTTTGTGGAGACCACCCGACTAGGTGCAGCAAATGCGAGCCTCGTTCGTAACCGCAAAGTGCGCGACAGGCTGCTGAGCTCGCTTTCGCAGAATGGCTTCACCCAATCGTCCTCGCTTCCCGCACCCGGCGGCATGCTGCTTTCCAGAGTGCCAGTTTCATTCATTGATGATTTCCTGCGCGACTTCGAAAATCATCAGGATTCTGTGCTCTCCGCTACTGACCCGATCCGAAAGTACATCTCCGACCGCAAGGATGATGAATTGGCGCACTGGGACGTGCTTGTTGCATCGCTCCGCAGCTCTGACGGTACCGAACCGCTGGAAATAGAAGGTTGGAAGATCAATCCGATCAGTCGCGCCATCGGTCCGGATGATCTCAGGAATGGGGTCTTCACGATCAGTGGATCGAGCGCGCGTGTGGCATCTCGCGGAATGGAAAAGGCGGGGCTTTCGGAGGAGCGCGCCCGGTTGGCAGAAGCGGATTATCGTGAGGAAAAAAGCTTATCCGCCGATGCCAAGGTGAACTTTCCGGACCGGGTCTATCGTGCCCGGCGAGAGCGCGCCCTATTCCTCCTGTTCAACGTGAGGATCAAGAATGATGGCGTTGATGCTCGTGATCTGCACAGAATCCCCGGCGAACCGGTTGTCGGGTGGGGGATCAGCTTCCCACCATCTGCCCGACCCGACCAGAAGGTGGAGTACATTCTGAACACCACCAAACTTCGCGAGCTCTTCGGGGAAGAGGATAACGACGAGGACCTGCCCGATGACGAGGAATGATGACCCGTGGGACGGCCTCGGTTCCGGTGGAATCGATGCGAGGCGGGTTAATCCGGCCAGCCCTCACGATTTTTTCTGGGTCGTTTCCGCCAAGGACGAGCCTGGGCTGCTTCTACGGCTGTCGGCAGACACAGCCGAGATCAAGCCTTTGCCAAGACTTCGTTCGCTCGAACTCGCGTATCGCAATGTTGCGGGCCACAAATCTCTCGTGCTGCTGCTCAGGGACGAAGAGCAGCGAGAACTGTTCGGCAGCCTCTGCACGGACATCGTTGCGGCTGGGGATGCCGGGAGCGACAACCGTGATGCCCTGAACCGCGCCATTCGCCGCACGATGCGCTGGCACCATCTGCTTCGCGGCGGAAAGAGCGGGCTTCTTTCGCTGGAGGAGCAGCGCGGGCTTCTGGGCGAACTGCAATTCCTTCTGCACCTGATCGACCTGATCGGCCCGAGGGCAGCGATCGAGGCCTGGAAGGGCCCCCTAGGTTCATCGAAGGATTTCGAGCTCGATGGCTGTCTGGTGGAAGTCAAGGCAAGGCGCGGAGCGGCCAAGCCGTTCGTGCAGATTTCCTCGGAAGATCAGCTCTCGGATGTCGACGGCTGCCGCTTGTTCCTTGTCGTGAGTGCCATCGATGCCGTGGTGAAACCGAACGGCCTCACCCTCACCGATTATGTATCGGAATTCGAAAAGCTCTACGCGGTGCTCGATCCAGAAGCTTACGCGCTCTGGGAAGAAGCCATCATGGCAACGGGCTTCGACTTCGAGGATGACTACTCGGACCGTCGCTGGAATATCGGCAAGAACCTCCACTTCGAAGTGGCGGAGGGCTTTCCCCGGATAGCCAATCCGCCGCCTACGGGCGTGTCGTCCGTACGCTACAGCATCAGCCTTGATGCCTGCTCCGAGTTCGCCGTTGAGGCGGAGGTGCTGGATCGTTTGGTAGCCGAAAGGCATGGTCCATGGACGAACTGACCGAGTATCACCGCCAGCTGATGGCGGAAATCCAGGGTGATGCTGACGCCATGGGGCTCATCACCAGCGAGGCATTCCTCGAAAAGATTGCGGATGTGCTGGACGAAGCCGGTGAGGTGACGTCGCTCTCGCAATGCTACTACGAGGGGAAATTCGGCTCGAAGGCTGTGCAGGTGGACGCCTATGCATGGGACCCCACCGATGAAGAAGGCGTCCTGAGCGTTGTAATCTGCGATCTAGTGCTCTCGGAGCAACCGCAGTCGATCGACAAGACGGAAATCAGCCGACTCCTGAAGCGCCTCGTCGAGTTCGTGGTGGCTGCCAAGACCCGCGAATTTCGAGAGAATCTGGAAGAGACGAGCAATGGCTTCGTTCTCAGCGACCTGATCGCGCGGGCATGGAAGCAGATCAACAAAATCAAGCTGATCCTTGTCACCAACCGCATCAACAAGTCCCGCACCGACGCGCAGTCGGTCGGTGCAATTGGCGGAATTCCCGTCACGTCGAATGTCTGGGACCTTCCTCGCATTCACCGCTTCGTTTCATCGGGCCAGACGCGGGAAGACCTCGTTGTCGATTTCGCCGAGACGTTCGGAGAGCCGGTTCCGGTGCTCAAGGCGTCGTATGATGGCGCTCCGTTCGAAAGCTACATCGCCGTGATCCCAGGCGCACAGCTGGCGGAAATCTACGAGAAGTGGGGCGCGCGATTGCTGGAGGCGAATGTGCGGAGCTTCCTGCAGGCGCGAAACAAGGTCAATCGCGGCATTCGCGACACCATCCGCGATGACCCCAACATGTTCTTTTCCTACAACAACGGGCTGACAGCGACGGCCGAGTCAGTCGAGATCGCCGACATTGGCGAAGGTCTCTTCCTTATGTCGGCCAGCAACTTCCAGATCGTGAATGGCGGGCAAACGACGGCTTCTATCCATGCGGCCCGCAAACTGGCCCCCGAGCAACTGAAGGACGTATTTGTCCAGATGAAGCTGACGGTGGTGCCATCGGAAAAGGCGGAAGACATTGTCCCGCTGATCTCGCAATTCGCGAACAGCCAGAACAAGGTCAACGCTGCCGATTTCTTTGCGAACCATCCGTTCCATGTGCGGATCGAGGAGTTCTCGCGCCGTATCCTCGCGCCCTCAGGGGATGAAGGTTACCGGGAAACCAAGTGGTTTTATGAGCGCGCCCGTGGGCAATTTGCGGATGAGCGCGGTCGGCGCTCGGTTGGGGATCGGAAAAAGTTCGACGCCGAGTTTCCGCGCTCCCAGTTTTTCACGAAAACCGATCTCGCGAAGTTCGAGAATTCATATCGTTGCCTTCCCCACGAGGTCAGCCTCGGCGCACAGAAGAACTTCGGCAAACTGGCGCAACTGGTCGGGGCAGACTGGGAGAAGAAAAAGGATTCCTATGATGAGGTCTGGTTCAAGCGGCTGATTGCCAAGGCAATCATATTCCGGAATCTCGAAAAGCTCGTCCCGCAGCAGGAATGGTACGCAGGCGGATATCGCGCCAATATCGTGACCTACGCGTTCGCCAAGATCGTCCATGACGCGGATCAGAAGCAGAAGCTCCTCGACCTCGACCGGGTGTGGGCATTGCAGCGCGTGCCTTTAAACCTCGAGCGGGCGTGCCTTGCCGCTGCACAAGCGGCCAATGCGGTCATCACGAATCCTCCTGCCGGCATTCGCAACATGAGCGAGTGGGCAAAGAAGCAGGCCTGCTGGGCTGATCTCGCAAAGCGACCGGTCGATTATGGCCAGGACTTCTGGGATAACCTGATCGATCCCGCTGAGGCCAAGGCAGTCACCCGCACCGCAAAGCAGGCGCGGCAGCTTGTTTCGGGTATCGAAGCGCAAAGGGAAGTGGTTATCCAGGGTGCCGAATACTGGAACAGTCTGCTGGCATTCGGACGGTCGATCAGAAAGCTGACCGACAGGGAGCAAGGAATTCTCCGGGCCTGTACTCAGATGCCCACCAGGATTCCGAGCGAGCAACAGTCGCTAGCAGCGCTCGCGATTGCCGATAAGCTGGAAGAATTCTACCCGAAAGACAGCTGACGGGCGGGTGTTCCAGCCTTCTCGTGTCCGGCTGCGGATAGGATTTGCAGGAGCAATTCTCCGATCTGCCGCGCGAGCAGGGGTGGGACAGCATTGCCGACCTGCACGTATTGCTGTGTCCTGTTGCCCTCAAAATAGTAGTTGTCAGGAAAGGTCTGGAGCCGAGCGGCCTCTCGAACCGTCAAACTCCGGCACTGCAACGGGTCCGGGTGGATGAAATAGTGTCCATCCTTCGAGATATGGCTCGTCACAGTGGTCGAGGGGGCATCCCACGTCTGAACGCGGAACCGATCCGCAAACTTGCCTGAATCCCAGTTCCGATGATTGGGAGCGAGGCCGCGGGGGTATTCGTCCGCCTTCGGAGACCGCCCGAACACCTCGGCAAATGTCGATGCAAAGGCGTATCTTGCGAGGTCTCCTTCCATGTGCCCGCGCGTTTCATGATTGGGCAGGACAGGCAATCTCTCGTCGCAAAGCCAAGCCCCGAGGAAATTGTCTCTTACAGGCGTCACCACTGTACTTGACCTTGGGGGAAGTTCCTCGGTTGCGGCGATCTGCCGTGCATGATCGGAGAGACGCTTTGCCACCTCGGCGAGCCAGCCACGATCATCACGACAGGCAGTTGCAGCATTCTTGAATGCCTTCACGGCGGCCTGTTTCCAGGGTTCGGCGCCATCGGGAGACCTGCTCAACCCGCTTCTGAGCTGTGGCATCCCGGCGATAACTGATGCGACAGTGGATCGAGCGGGATGAGGGCGAAGCGCCGGGGGAGCCTCGTTGCTCATCCCCGCCCTGCGAACGATGTCGGCCCTGATCCCCATGAGGATCACCCGGTGGCGCGCCTGCGGTATCCGAAAATTTTCCGACCTGATTATGTGCCGCACGTGACCGGAGCCTTGATCCGCCACGAGTGGCACCAGTACATAGCTGTCGGGCTCACCCCCGGCAGCCTTGAGATCGTCAACGATCTTGTCGATCATGCTTTCGCCATCGACCTTGGCTGACAACATCCCTTTCACATTTTCCATTACAAATGCGACGGGCTGAAGGCGTTTGAGGATACGGATGTATTCCTCGTAGAGGAAATGCCGGTGGTCGTTGGCGGGATCATAGCCTACCTTCCCGCGATTGCGGGCGCGGCCAACCAAGGAGTAGGCTTGGCAAGGCGGGCCGCCGATTAGGATCGTGCCATCTGCCGCGCTCTCACCAATACGGTCGAGGACGGGGTTCAGCCAGTCGGTAGCCTCGGCGGTGCCAAGTTCGAGCATGGCAGTTTCTTCGCAAGCCGCCTGCCACTCGACCGGATGCTTCGATATCAGTTGGTCCCTGGAGATATGTCCAGCCAGATAGTCGTAATAGGCTTTCGGCGTTTCGCGGAACTGCCGGAAAAACGAGCGCAGCCTCAAGGTGGCGAACGCGGATGGCTCCTTTTCGACAGACAATGCAATCTGGTACGGCCATGCCCCGTCCGCGTCGCGGATGGATGCAAAGCCTTCGGCCAGCCCCCCCGGACCGGCAAAGAGGTCAACAGTCTTGAATTGCTGGCTCATCTGTTCGAACTTCCACTGCTTCATGAGCCTATTACCAGGCTGCCAGCGGGATGCCAGAGGGGCTGGTCACTATGGCTGACATAGTTGATGCCGAAACCCGTTCGCGGTTGATGGCGGGCATTCGAAGCAAGAATACCAAGCCGGAATTGCTCCTGCGGCGCGCGTTGCATGCAAGGGGCCTCCGTTACCGGCTCCACGGAGCAAAATTGCCCGGCAAACCTGACCTTGTCTTCGCCAAGCACCAAGCTGTCATCTTCGTGCACGGATGCTTCTGGCACCGCCACAGCAACTGTCGCTTCGCGACAACGCCATCAACCCGCTCTGAATTCTGGACGGCGAAGTTTTCGGCCAACATCGAGAGAGACAAAAAGAATGTCGCAGCACTTCTGGAAAATGGCTGGCGGATCGCCACGGTCTGGGAGTGTGCGCTCAAGGGCGGTGATGTCAGCCGAGTGGCAGAGTTGGTCGCGCATTGGTTGACGCAGGAGCGAACATGCATGCTGGAGGTCCCGACCGCCTGATCAAGTTTGGAAGAGCGTTGATGGTCGCATTTATCCTTTCTCCCCCAACCACTCCGCAGCCTTCGCAGCCGCGCTGGCGGCGGTGAAGATCGCCCGGTTGTCGCCCTTGAGCACCTTGAGCCAGCTGGCGAGGTAGCAGGCATGATCCGGACGCGGGGTCACCGACAGACCAAGATCGCCGCACAGGAAGGCTGAGCCAAGCTCGGCGACCAGCTCTTCCACGGCATAGGCCTCGTCACCGAAACGCTTGCCGAAGGTGCGGGCGAGACGGTGATCGGCCCCGGTCCAGTGAACCAGCTCGTGAAGCAGGATGGCATACCAGTTCTGCTCGGCACTGCCGGTGCCGGTGGCAAAGAACCGCTGCCGGTCGGGCATGGTGATCATGTCGGTGGACGGGGTGTAGTGAGCGCTGTCGCCCTGAATGCGAATGGCAGCCCCGGTGGCAGCGATGAAGGTCTCGACATCAGGGATTGGATCGAAGGCCTCGGCTTCCGGCACCTCGGGCAAGGCGTAGCCCTCGACCTGCGCGACGTTGAACACATGCGAGCCCTGCGCGAAGATCCGGCCTGCGCCCTCGCGCGCCTCGTCATCGCTGCCCTCGGACTTGTCCAGCACCTTGTAGAACACGATGGGCGAGGCCTTCTCGCCCTTGCGGACCTGCGCACCCAGCGACTGCCACTGGCGGTAGGTTGCCCAGAGACCATGCCCGAAGTCCTGCACCTCGGCGCTGGCCCAGAGAGCAAGGACATTGACGCCGCGATAGGCCTTGCGGGTGACTGCATTGATGGGCCGCGTCAGCGGGGCGCTGCTGCGGTGCCAGGGGAGTGTGTAGTCGCCCGTGCCGCGCTCCAGCGCGGCGATGATCTGGTTGGTGATGGTGTCGTAGATGCTGGCGGTTGCGGGGCTGGCCATGGTGGTAAGTCCTTCGTCCTGTCGTTGGGAACGCGGATGAAGGGACGGGCCGGATGGCCGGGCGGGTCAGCGCGAAGCGCGGAACAGACAACACGGGAGGGCGAAGCCCGAAGGAGCGGGCAGGCTGTTGATCCCGCCCGGCACGGCCTGTTCTACAGGGAGCAGTTCATGCCAATGGCGGGGCGAAGGATGCCATGGCCCGGCATTCACGCATCACGCGATCAGCCGAGACCAGCCCCCAGGGATTTCGCCTTGGACACTTCAGGCGCACTCACCTCCATGGCCGTCTGCTTTTCGCCCGCGCGTTCGTGGATGGCGCGGATCAGCCGCGCCTTGTCGTCGGTGACCACAATAGCCTCGGACTTCGCGCGCGAGAGCGCGACATAGAGCATTTTCTGATCGACCAGATTGGCAGAACGGCTGTCGGCGTGGATCAGGACGCGCTCGGCGGTCTGGCCCTGCGCAGCGTGGGCGGTCTGGACATAGGCGTGGCGCAGATGGGCGTCGCGCGGATCGGTGAGATCAAGCCGCTGCTCGCGGCCATTGGCCAGCGCGATGGTCGCCTGCTGCCGCAAGGGATCGATGCCGGTGATGGTGCCGCGCAGCCCGTTGATGCGCCCGGCCTCGCGGTCGTTGCGGGTGAACTGCACGCGGTCGCCCGCCTGCAGTTCCATCTCCTCCGGCTCGAACACCTCGACCTTGCCTGCGCCCCACTGGCGCAGCCGCCAGTCCACGGCTGACCCGTCGGCGGCTTTGAGCGATATCGCGGCCTTGTCCGGATCGATGCGCTCGACGCGATAGGCAGCGCCGCGCGTCACGCCCTTGTCGGCATAGTCGCGCAAGAACCGCACCGTGTCGCCAGGCGCATAGCTCGCGGGATCGCGGGCTTCGATCAGCGACAGGTTCTTGGCGACCAGACTCTCCATGATGACGGCAGGACCGGACAGAGCCCCGGCTGCGGCAAGCTCGCGGCGGATATCGGCGGTGAGCGCATCGCGCCCTTCGCAGGATGGCTCAATCACAAGAGTGCGCGCCCGCTCGCTGGCGTCCAGCGCAGCATAGGCCTTGGCCATGGCGGCAAAGCGCTCGCCCTGACTGCCATGGGCAATGATCTTGCCGCCGCCGCGCTCCAGCGCATCCAGCGCCTTGCGCGCATCGCCCTCGATCGATGCCAGCACCGCCTCGCGGGTGGCGACATTGGTCTGGCGCACAACATTGTCGAGCCGCGCGGTCGCCATGCCGGCGGATTGCAGCTGAGCAAAGGCAGCGCCTGCGCCAACGGAGCCGAGCTGCTTTACATCGCCAACCAACACCACGCGCGCATTGCTGTCAGCGGCAAGGCGCAGCAGCGCCTCCATGTCGCGCGCGGACAGCAGCGATGCTTCATCGACAATCCAGACCCCGCCCGACAGGGATGCACTGTTGCGCGCAAGCTGACGGGACACGGTCTCCCCGCGCTGGCCGAGGGCATCACCCAAGGTCTGCGCAGCAGACGCGGTCGGCGCAAGAGCGGTGACCGCAACCCCGCGCGCCTGCGCCTCGCGCGCAAAGGTCGCCAGCACGGTGGTGGTCTTGGCGGTCCCGGCATAGCCCTGCAGGCCTGTCACGCGGTGGGGGCTGGTGAGCAGCGCGCGGGTGGCCGCGCGCTGCCCCTCGTTCCAGGGATGATCGGATCGAAGCTCGGCGCGTGCAACGACGTTGGCGGCCTGCTTGGCCGACAGGATCGGCGCAGCCGCCCCGCGCCCTTCGGCTTCCAGACGCAGCAACTGCCGCTCATGGGCGATGTTCTCTGCGGTGGTGAACCCCGCAAATTCCGCACCGCGCTTGTCGAGGAAGGTACGCGGCACCAGCGCGCCGTCGCCCTGCGCGCGGGCGACCGCTGCGCTGATCTGGGCAGTTGTTACGCGACCCAACCCATAGCGCCCGGCCTCCTTCTCCAGCTCGGCAGCGGCGAAGACGGATTGACGCTCGCCAAGACTGGCGGCGGCAAGGGCAACCGCCTGATGCGCCGTGATCTGACCCTGCGCGGCCAGCGCGCTGCCATGCTCGCTGCTGGCCGCAGTTTCCTTGCTGGCCGCGACCAAGGCCTCTCGCGCCGCCTTACCGAACCCTGCGGCATCGGCCTCGGCGCGCCAGGTGCTGACCAACTCGCCCCGCTCCAGGCTCTGCTTCGCCTCGCGGGTATCGAGCGCGGCGATCTGCTTTTCTTCGGCGGACGCGGTCGCGCGGGTCTGACCGCGCTCGGCAAGCCGCGCTTCGACCTGGGCGGCGCGCTCGCTGAAGGCGCGGATCACGGCAGCGGGGACGCCCTTGATCTCGAACAGGGAATCTTTCCCCTGCTCGATGGCGTAGCCCAATGCCCGCACGCCCACCGCAAGCTCCTGCCGATAGACTGCGCCGATGGCCTTCTGCAGCTGGTAGAGGGCGCGCGGCTCAAGACTGCGCCAGTTCCCTTCTGCATCCTGCGTCATGTTCATGATGACATTGTGGGTGTGGAGCTGCGGGTCTTGCGCCCGGCTCGTGTCATGCCGGAAACTGGCGATGACAAGATTGTCGGTGGTCTGTCGCTGCTCGACCCCGCCGTCGGCGTGGATACGAGTGGCAGCGGTATGGCGCTCGACATAGGCGAGCGCGGCCTTAACGGCATTGTTATGCGCCACCACCAACCGGCGATCGCCCGCCACCTCGGCCATGATCGAGACCGACTTGGGCGCGCTCATGGTGACGTCCCAACCGGGTCGGTGCTGGAGCTTGCCCTCGCGCATGGTGCCAAGCTGTTGGCCATGGGGCAGCGTGCCATCAAGGATTGCACGGAAGGTCTCGCGATTGACTTCGCCGGTCAAACCAAGCGCCTTGGCACCTTCGCCCTGCCATTCGCTGGGGGAGATGCCACCATCGGCGTAGTAGTCATCGGCCTCATAGTAGCTCGAGGCGGCGGCCGAACTGCCAATCGCGCCGATGGTGGCAACCATCAGACCGGACCCTTGAGATTGCTGGCAGGATCATCCTTGGCCGTGGCGGTGTCAGTCTTCTTCGGCATCCGGTTCCAGAGCATCCGGCTGATGTGAGCCGGAACAAAGGCTGGATGGCGTGCTGGTCCCCGCGCATCAATGTGCTCCCGCGTCAGCTTGATCCGCCCCACGGGCAAGGCATCGGGCAATTGCAGGAAGCCGTGATGAGGCTGCAGACGCAGGTCGCTCTCGATCACGGCGGGGCGCACCACGCGGGTGCTGCCGACCGAGGTACGCCCGCTATTGGGGCCGGTCTCGAAGCTGTCCGAGGCGCTGCGCACTTCCACTTCGACATCGCCGATGTTCCGCGATGCCCATTCCCGCGTGTCGCGGTCGATCAGCTGCAGGTACAATTTCGAATTGCAGCAGCCGAGCAGCGCCTCGGCACTGTCGCGGCCATAGCGGCGGTGCATCTGGCCGATGGCCTGAAAGGTCAGCACCACGCTGGCCCCGAACTTGCGGCCCTCAGGCAAGAGCCGGGTGAGATTGTCGACGCGGGGAAGATCGGCCAGCTCGTCGAGGAAGAACCACATGCGCCGCCTGTCCGACGGCGGCAGACCCAGCATGGCGCTGGCCGCGCATTCCAGCCAGCAGGCCAAGAGCGGCTTCATTGCCTCGAAGTAGTCCTCCTTGCGCGGCACAAAGAGCCAGGGTTTGGGCCCCTGATGCGCGTCGAGCCCGGCGATGAATTCCCTGAAGGCGAAGCTGCCCCGATCCCCCGGCTCGCGCCACAGGAACTGTAGCAGGGTCGCGGCCTTGGCGAGCATGAACAGGACCGAACCCGTCGCCCGGTCAGCATCATCGGCGAAGGTGCGCGCCGATGAAGTGCCTGCCAGCCAGACCTTCATCTCCTCCTTGCCCTTGACCTGCAGCGCATCAAGCAGGTCGGGGAGCGTGGTCCGCCCCTCGGCGCTCAGCACCCGCAGGATATTGGCGACAAGAATGCGAGACGTTTCCAGCCAGACATCGTCATCGCGTTCGCCAGTCTCGGAGACTAGCTGGCGGGCGATACGGTCGGCATCCGCCGGATGGGCAATCTCGGAGAATGGCGACCAGAAGGTTGAGCGTTCGTCGAAGGGATTAAGGATGATGTCGCCGCGCTCGGGCCGGTAGTACTGGGTGATGAACTCGCCCGAGGTGTCGTAGACCAGCGCGGGTTCGCCGCGTGCTTCGACCTGATCGAGCATCTGGCGCATGACGGTGGTCTTGCCTGCCCCTGTGGTGCCGAGCAAAGCGAAGTGACGGCACTCCAGCCAGGCAGGAATCCCGACCGAGGCAATCCGGATCGAGCGATCATTGGTGGCCTTGCGGGTCAGCTTGGCCAGCGCGCGCTCGGTCACGATCTGCGTCCCCGAGATGAACCGGTCGCGGGCGGCTTCCTTGCCCTCGCTGCGTATCCAGATGGCAAAGCCAAAGCACAGCAGCATCCCGACCAGCGCGCCCAGCGTGCCGCCCAGCACAACCTTCCCGACCAGGTCATCCCAGCACCATTGCCAGATGCGGTCATTGGCAAGGGCGCTGGCCGGAACACGCGCGGTGCGGTTCATGAACTGAATGGTGATCTCGGGATCGCTTCGACCGCTGGCAAACCAGCTGACCGCCACGCCCTGGGCGTGCTGGTAGGCGCAGGCGAACTGGCCCGGCGCGGGATCATGGCTGGCGAGCAGGAATGCTCCAAACCCGCCGCTACCGGCGACGGTCCAGGTATAGGCGCGCCACCGGGCCGCAAGGCCTGCGATACCCTGCTTGAACTTGCCCTGCCCGCGCAGGAGATTGTCGCGGTCGCGGCTCATGACAGCGCCTCCGCTGCAAGGGCACGCTGGCGGCGATAGGCCGAGTGCGCCGCTTCGCCAATCATGCTGTCAGTACGGTCGGCATCGCCATCGCCGCGCAGCGCCGCGCGGCGGGCATAGGCATAGGCGGCGCTGGCCGTGAACAGGCTGCGATCGAGCAGCGCTTCGATCGCGCCAAGCCGCGATTCCAAGCCCGCAATGGCGTCATCGCCAGCGCTGCCATGGCCCGCGCCAGGCGCATCTACAACAGCGCCAAGCCCGGCTTCGATCACCCGCGCCAGCGCCTGATAGCGGGTCAGTCCGCGCGCCTCGGCATAGCGCCTGATCATCACTTCCTGCCCCATCGGCACGCGGACGGAGAGCTTCACCCGGTTCATGGCCACACCGCCCGGAGCGCGCCATTGGCGCGCTCCCGAAATGGCGCAAATGCGCGGGTTCTGAGCCCGCCTGCAAAAGAGCGCGCGCATCGCCCCCCAAGAAAGTGGTGGAATCCTGCCCCGCGAGGGCGCGTGCGGTGTGATCTAGAATACTTGGCTCGATGCGTAGCATCGCAGCCTTTCTCCGGTTCCTGGTTGAACCCTGCTTTGCTCATTGATCGTCTCCCGTTCTGGAATTCCGGGAGGCGACGAAGTCGCGGATCACTGCGTGATCCGCTGCGTCCACGGCAGCACGATCTTTGAAAGGCTTCTGGGCAATCGAAGGCAGATACTGCATCGGTCGTCCGCCGATCCAATCGTCCACGATCCCGTCGACGGCCCCGCGTAGGCGCTGGCGCAATTCGCGGGCGTCGACGGGGCCGAGCTTGGCCCATTCGAGCTGCCGCTCGATGTATCCGCCAAGGGGGTATTCGTGCTGGTCGATGATCAGCGGCGGGCCTTCGAACTGGATGTTGTAGCGAACCCCCTTGAACCGGTCGAAGAGCGGGCGCTGGAGATAGAGCCAGTCCTCGATGAAGCCGCGATAGGTCGCGCCATCGGCCCCAGGCCGCTTCATCTTCTGGACAAAATCATCGATCATCGGGCCGACCATTGCAGCCTGAAAATCAGCGGAGGCGACGATCTCGTAAAACAGGTCGCGGCGATAGGTCATGACAATCTCCGAATGGAATGGGAATGAGGCGAGGCGCTGATCACGGCCTCGTCGATGGCCGAACGGACACGGTCCGCGAGGTTGCTGGCATGCTCTGCATGGAGCCACAGGCGGATGGTGCCGACCGTGAGGTAGCCGCCGCAGCAGGACCCCTGCGGACCCCCGACTGGCCAGTTCAGCAATTCGAGGGCGACCGCGTGGCCCGCAATCCGTTCAAGGCTGGGCGCAAGCTCGGCGATGGCGCGGGGGCGATGCAGAGGCTCGCTGCTCATGACGGCTTGCCTTGAGAGCGTTCGGCACCATCGCTGGCCCGCTCCAACGATTGCGCACCCCCGGCAGCAGGAAGGCCAGCGATCCAGCTGCTGATATCACTCTCGCGCCAGCGCAAACCGCGCCGGTTTATTATGCAGGGCGGGGGCAAGGCATTGCGTGCGACCATTTTGTAGATGGTCGAACGCGAGCGGATGTTGAGCGCAGCCTGGAGCTGCCGCATATTGAGGAGAGTAATTGTCGTTTCACGCATGGGAACCTCCGTTGAAGAGGTCCCTCATCATGCATATCGCGAGTTGCCGGTCGCTGCGTTGGTCACCAATTGGCGAGAAAATCTATGCGATGAAGCGTGGCGACAAATTCAGCTCAGCCTGAACGGTGTTGGACAAGGGGCCGATCACCGCCGCGTACCGGCCGCCCTTCAGCTCAAGAAACCAACTGTGCGGCTTCTTGTCATGTTTCTTGCCGTCTTCAGCTGGATCGACTGAGGGGGCTTCGCCAGATATATTGACCCTGCACAGCTGCCGTTCCTCAAGGTCGTTGATCTCGCCAGCACGCAGAAGGCGTGCGGCTTCCATCTTCAGGGTGTTCTCGAACCTCTTGACCACTTTCCCCTCCACCAGGTTTTCCTTGGACGGGGCCTCCACATTACCGGTCACCACGTCGATGATGACCTGCAACGCGATCCTCACCTTCAGCCGCTTGACCCGTTCATCGGGGTAGATGTCGGGCGTTTTGTCGAAAAGGTGCAGCAGCTCCTGTGCGACGGGAGGATGCCAAAGGTAGAAATTGAACCAATCGCCGGTGGGTTCTGGTGTGACGACGATGAAGCGTTGATCCGGGTTCTTGGTGCCAAACAATGTGGCCGCGATCCACGGATCAGAAAGCACATTCTGGCTCACGATGAGGTCGACCGGCCTGTTGCTCACGGGGCTGGCGAGCGCACCCACTCCAGACGTAGCCAGGCGCATGATCGAATGATTGCCTGCGTTCACCTCATGGAGCACGGCATCGATGTTGCTCTGCTGGCGGCACTTCACAGCACGCGGCCAACCCCACCAGCGAAGGCTGTACTTCCATGTCTTTGGTCGCGTCCCAACAATGACGCACAAAAGCCCTGGCGCTCCGGCGAGGGCGATGGATAACGCTTCGCCAGCAGAAAGCTTGGGAATGCTAGCAACCGTGTAGAGGATAAAGCCGAAGCAAATGGCGGCGACCACCAGTAGGCCAGATGCCTGTCTCTCGACAGACGCGACTACATTCTCGAACTGGGTGGCCGCCGTCCGAATGTCCTTGAGGTTGGTCGCCAGCCCCAATTCGCTGATGCGCCGGGTCACATACTCATCGAAGTCAGTCTCAGCGAATTTGCTGGAACGCGGCTTTCCCATTGAGCATGCTTAGCAATTCGAGACCCCCAGAACAACGTGGGGCAGGGGACACGGTGGCTTGAGCGCGCTCCATTAATGCCTCCACGGTCCTTGCTAGCGGTTATCGACCAACATCTGTGGATAGCGTGATGCGAATCACGTCGGCAGAGGGGGTGGAGCCTATATGGAGCCTATAGCGAAAATTAGGCTCCAAAGGGCACGGACTTGGCCGCCGTTGCCCCACTAGCTAATTGAATTTATGGGGAAGTTTTGGTGGACGCACTAGGGCTCGAACCTAGGACCCGCTGATTAAGAG
>NZ_JAIEPN010000198.1 GCF_019748365.1 Novosphingobium sp. | reverse complement strand
GTCTAGCAGGACTGGCCCATTTTTAATCCGGTGCTACCGGCCGATCCGTGGCCCCTTTTATTCCCGGTGTTCTCACACGCTTTGCTCGCTCATGGGAAGAAGCTGGGTGCATAGCCAGTCGCGTAGCAGCATCGGGGCTTCTCCTCGGCCGACGAGCGGACCGGCACGGCCACGGGCGTCGGCTGCTTCAGCCACGAGCTGGAGGACAAGGAAGGCATATCGCGGGCGTTTCGATGCCGCAGCCAACGCTGCATAGATGGCTCCCACGCCGGAAATGTGTGTTTGGTCCTGCATGGATCAGTTTTGAGCACAAAAGGTGAATCTTGTGAATCCCCTTTCGCGTGCCTCGTACGGTTTGTCAGTTCTGACACTCTACCCGCCGGGTAAAGTGTCACAAACGACAGAACCGGCACAATCGCACAATATGAGAAGCAGCGATGGCTGTTCTCAGCATGGGCTTGCCAAGGATCGGATGCGCGGCTATCTTACTTTCATCTTACCGCTGGAGATCGAGATGGGTATGCAGGAGCGGATCACGACGGTGATCTCGACAAAGGGGCAGGTTATCCTGCCCAAGGCTATCCGCGAAGGGCGACACTGGTCTGCAGGCACCCGGCTGACCGTGGAAGACACGCCCGATGGGGTGCTCCTCAGAGCTACCCCGGCCTTTCCCGAAACCGTGATCGATGCGGTTTTCGGCTCCATGCGCCACAGTGGTCCCGCGCTGTCGCTCGAGGAGATGGATGCAGCTATCGCGAAGGAAGCAAAGCGCCGTGCGCGCGATTGATACCAATATCGTCGTCAGGTTTCTGACCGCCGACGATGAAAAGCAGGCCAAAGCGGCGCGCAAGGTCATCAAGGAAGGCGACGTATTCGTTGCAACGACCGTCGTGCTCGAGATCGAATGGGTCCTGCGCGCCGGTTACAATTTCACGCCCGCGGCTATTGCCGACGGACTCCGCGCGATCGGTGGTCTTCCAGGTATCACACTGGAGGAGCCGGTCGAAGTTGCCCAGGCGCTCGACTGGCTAGGCGAAGGGATGGACTTTGCCGATGCGTTGCATCTGGCCAAGGCCGGGCATTGCAGCGCTTTCGTGACCTTCGATCGAAAGCTCGCAAAGCGGGCGAAGGGGCTTGCCCCCGTGCCAGTCGAGGTTCCCTGAACTGAATACTCAGGAACCGTCCAGCACCCCTCCCGAAACCACACCTTGCGAGCCGAAGGCGACCCCAAGCTTCTTGCGTGTTCGCTTCAGCTTGGCGGGTGCAACCACAGCCACTTGACGCGGTTTGCGTCCGAGACCGATCTTGAGAGCAAGTTCCTTGCGGCGAGCGGCATAGTCCGGCGCTACCATTGGATAGTCAGCAGCGAGGTTCCAGCGGGCGCGGTATTCGGCCGGAGTCATGCCATGATCGGTGCTGAGATGGTGCTTGAGCATCTTGAACTTCGCGCCGCAATCAAGGCAGGTAACCGCATCGGGTTTGACTGATGCGCGCACCGACACGGCGGGCGTACGGACTTCCTCGGTCGGCTCGGGCACCTGACCAAGCGAAGCCAGCGAAGCGTAGACCGACTGGATCAGGCCTGGCAGATCACCCGCCGCGACCGAATTGTTGCTGACGTGGGCTGAAACAATATCGGCGACATGATCCAGGAGCATTTCATCGGCCATTGCGTGCGGTCTTTCTCTAATTGGCGATGGCGGACCCTATGGGCCGCGGCCGCCAAATGCCAGTGCCGTTGGCTTGCGCTCCAGATCGACATGCGCAAAAAAATGGGGCCAGCTTGCGCCGGCCCCTTGGAAAGTTTTGGGAGAGGATGCCTGAAAGGCACTCCTGATATGGGGTGACGCCTTAAATGCTGCAAATGCGAAATAAGGTCCGGCAGTTGAATTTTGTGCAACGCGGCATCCACCTTCACCCCGGCGGTCGGTAGCGCGGGGTCGGATCGGCAAACCGGCGCGGATGAGCGAGTTCGGTGCGGGCGACACGGAACGTGTAGCCATCCCATTCGCGCCAGGGATGGTAGCGGCCTGCCTCATCGAGGCGGCCATAACAGACCCGCGCGAGGACGGTTGGACAGGCAGGATCGTCTTCAAGCAGCGCCACCGTGAAGGTGCCGCCCATGCCGCTCGGCGTATCCCACACCGGCGTTTCGGCAGTGATCGTCATGGGGAATTCCTGTCTTTGTGAGAAATCGGGGGTGCAACGATCCGGCAGGGATTGGCCTCACCCCCCGTTGGGAGGCGGCGCTGCCGCCTCCCGGGCTCCGGTCAGAGGAAGAGGACTTCCTCGGCGACGATCTCGACCGCGTAGCGTTCGACGCCCTCGCGGTCCGTCCACTTCGAGTAGTGGAGGCGGCCCTGGACCTCGACCATGTCGCCCTTCTTCTTGTGCTTGGCGACCGAAGTGCCGAGGCCGTTGAAAGCGGTGACGCGGTGGAACTCAGCGAGGGTCTCGGTGTAGCCGGCCTCGTTCTTGACCGTCTTGCCATCGACCAGCTTGGGGCGGTCGGTGACAAGAGTGAAGGAGGTAATCGCGGTTTCACCGGCGTGACGGGTTTCGGGTTGGCTAGCGATGCGGCCGATCAGGATGACGAGGTTCTTCATGGGGTTTCTCCGTGGCTTGAATTCGGCGGAACCGCCCGCCGATGAAGACCACAGGCAGGGCCAAAGGCCCGGGCCCGCACCGAACGCCAAAAATCAAACGGGCGTGAGGGAAACCCAAAAGCGAGGAGTGGTGCGGCAAGCCCGCAGGGCTTCACGGTCCGCTGCTTTTGGGTTGCGGCCAGGGACTGGCGCTGCAGGGTTCATCGGCAAACGAAGGGCGGTTTCGTCAGTTCAGGCCGCAGGTTCCCAGGCGTTCCTACCCGTCTGCCTTGGTTGCATCCCGTCAGGGCACCCCGGCACCACGCCGGTGTCCATGCGCACCCTCCCCTCGAAGCGGTACTCCCGCCTGCGCATGTCCGGGCAAGTCAGAACGAGATCGCACGAGAAACCTCGATTTCTCTCCGCTTACCGCAACGGCCTTGTGCGTCAGCACCTGCACGAAGAGCGGGCTGATCCGGAAATTTCAGAGTGCCACCGCGTGCGAATGGGCGCGTCAGCGCCAGGGCTTCGCGAGGCCCTGCGCGATCAGGTAGTCGCCGGCGTCCACGCCGTTCACCGAGATTGTGGCAAGCGTCCGCCCATAGGGATCGGTGCCAAGCCGCGTGATCATGACCCGACCGCGCGAGACAAGCCGGACGAGCGCCACGCGCGCCGCCTCGCCTGCCCGGTAATCGCACCAGGCATAGGACACCCGGCGATCCTGGCACTTGGGACTGCCCGGCAGTTCAGGCGCGTCGATGTTGGCGACGCGCACCCGCTCGCGGCCGCAGCGGATGGTGTCGCCGTCATGGACGGTCACGGAAACGCACAAGGCTGCAGCGGCAAGAACGACAGGCATCGACAATCCCTAGCGCGGCCGCTCTGTCGAACCAAGCCCTCCCCTCTTCCCGACTGGCCCCGATCGTCACCCGAAGGGCCGGCATTCTTGCCGGCGAGGTTGGGCGGGCGGCGGCGCGAGAGCGCCGACCGCGCGCCCTAGCGAGTAGAGCGGGTCGCCCCAAGCCCCGCGCGGGGCGCGGGCGTAGGGGTGCCCCCGCCCTCTCCCCTGCCCTTTGCCTCCCAACACCCCAACCACCTTTAGCCCAATACCGATGTGCGATTGTCGCCCGCATGGCGGGCCCACCGCGTCAGTGGATTGCAGCAATGCTCGACCAGCGGCTCTAGAAAGGCTATTGGGGGCCGTTCTGGAAGCGCCCGCAGGGGCAGTGTTTCCATGCGACTGGCAAGGGAGAATCGCGAATGGATCAGGAGGTCCAGATGCCGAGCGCGCGCATGGTCGCTGAGGCCATGGCGACAGTACTGGCAGGCAAGCTCGCCGATCAGGCCGCGAGCGAGATCGTGCTGAGCCGCGAAGAAGCCGCACTGTGCCTCGGGCTTGCCGAGGGAATTGCCGAGAGCCTCGCGCACGAGGCGGGCCAAGCGGACTGACCAAGCGAATCTGGCGGTAGGTTACGCTCTGCGCCGCCGGCCTTGCCGGGGGTCACGGGCAAGGATAGACTTGGCCCAGCGCGCGCCATGCGGGCCGCGTCAGACAAACCAAAGGAGAATGCGCGAGAGGTCGAACGGGCAGCGTCGATCGCGAGAAATTGGAGATCCCCAATGATCCAGCGATACCGTGTGCTCGGGAAGGTCGTCACCGGCGGCCAGGATGACCTGCAGGCTGTGCTCGGCGCAGCCTATGCGCGCAAGGAGCGGGTGCTCTGCGAATGCCGCAGGCACGAAGAGCTGCCGCTCTATATCAGCCACCGCCATGATCGCTACGTGCTGGCGCGCTGGCCAGGTTCGGGCGCACGTCATGCGACGGCCTGCGACCATTACGAGGCTCCGGACTTCCTGACCGGCATGGCCCAGGTCCGGGGAAATGCCGTGATCGACGACGAGGCTTCCGGCGAAACGACGCTCAAGCTCGCCTTTCCGCTGTCACGCGGTGCGGCGCGGCTCGCGCCAGCGGCGCTCACCAACGACAAACCGACGGTCAAGTCCACAGGCCAGAAGCTGTCGATGCGGGGGCTGCTCCATGTCCTGTGGGACCGGGCCGAACTGACGCACTGGCATCCCAAGATGGCGGGCAAGCGCAGCTGGTTCGTGGTGCGCCGCGCGCTGCTCGAAGCCGCGGCCAGCTGCAAGGTCAAGCAGGAAGCTCTGTCCCATGTCCTGTTCGTGCCCGAGACGTTCCGGCTCGAGGACAAGGAGGACCTGCGCGCGCGCCGCCGGGCGGCGCTTGAGCGCGTCTACCGTTCGCGTGACGAGTTGATGGTGGTGGTGGGAGAGATCAAGGAAATCGCCCCGGCGCACGGCGCGGAGCGCATCGTACTTCGTCACGTCGGCGACATGCCGTTCGTCATGGACCCCGACATGGCGCGCCGCTTCCACAAGCGGTTCGCGGGCGAGCTGGCGCTGTGGCAGGCACAAGGGAACCAGGGCCACCTCGTCGTTGCCGGCTCGTTCGCGCGGCGCAGGCAAGGGACATTCGACCTGATCGAAGTGGCGCTGATGCCGGTGACCGGCGAATGGCTGCCCTACGAAAGCAGCGACGAACAGTACCTCATTGCCAAGACGGTCGCTGAGAAGCGCCGGTTCGTGAAGGGTATGCGGGTCAACCTCGATGCCAGCGCGCCGATCGCCAGCCTGGTGCTCAAGGACACCGGCGAGGATGCAACCGCGATCCATATCCATGATGGCGATACTGAGGCCAGCGAACCGCTCGAGGCGCTGCTCGCCTGCGAGGGCGTAACGCACATGGTGTGGAAGGAAGGCGAGCCGCTGCCACCGCGTTGTCCCCGGCGCCGAACCGGCGACACCCCTCCGGACCGCGCCGCCGCGTGAGTGGGCACGCACCCAGGCGTCAGTCGCCGTTCGGCAAGGGCTTTGTCGGTAGCAGGTCGATCCGGCGCACAGCGCCGGGTTCGGAGCGGAGTGCCGCAAGGCGCGTCTCGACCGAGGCCGCGTCCTCGGTGATCTCGATGCGATTGAGCCCGATCAGCGTCCAGACCTTGTGCTCGGGACGCGCGGCGGTGTGGGCCGCGTAGGCGAGCGGCAGCTTGTCGGGGTAAAGCCAGAGGAGAAGCACCGGCACGGCGGAAAGGTTAGGCCTGCCCTCGACATCAGTGACCGACAGCAGGTTGGTCACGGGATCATAGCGGCAGTCGATCCCGAGCGGCACGGGGTGGCCGATGATCCCGAGCAGCGCCTCGCGCGCGTTTGCGCCGAAGGTCGCGTCCAGTTCCGGCCCCGGTTTGGCATCCGGGTCGGTTTCAAGCTGTGCCAGGAAGATGAGCACGGCGAACAGCCGGGCAGCATCGTCGCGCGTGCAGGGAATATCGAGGGCGAGGTGGATTGCGGACATGGGAGTTCCTTCGCGGGAAGCGCACAGCCGCCCCAGACTGGCGCTGCCCAGCGCAGCTGCGTCGGGGACCGGAACGGCAGGGCAATGCTCAGAGTGAGAGGTGGCGTTCGACGTGCGCACGCTCGCGCGGACGCTGGAAATTGTAGACGGGAACGCCGTGGGCAGCGGCGATGCGGATTGCCTGACCGGTCCCGCCCGAGGCTTCGCCATCGGCGGTCCAGCACAGGACGAAGTCGGCGGGCGCATTGAGCTCAGGCCCCAGCACCTGGAACACGTTCCGGGTGTGCAAGGCCTGGATGAAAGGATCGAGTCCGGCGAAAGCGGGGTGCGCCGCGGCAGCAATGGCCCGTGCGCGCTGCCACAGCTCCGGCGGCAATGCGTCCGGGTGGAACTGGCTCGCCGAGCCCCGCCAGCCCGGCGCAGGCAGGAAGATCTGCTTGTCCTCCCCCGCCCCGCGTTCAAACGCGCTGTCGGCGCCGATTGCATGGCCGGAGCGCAGGAGGTAGCCGCGTTTGAGCAGGGCGAAGGCAGCGCGCGTCATCAGCGCGAGCACTTCGGGCGGGGTGCGGCGTGCACCGATTCCGGTGTAAAAGCGGGGCATGGCAGGTCTCCTTGTTCGCCTGCCCGCCGTGTTCCCCCTACCCTCCCGTCGGCATCGCCGGGGTAACGCCCGCCCCGCGTGCGGCCAGCATGGGGCCGTAGGTAGCTTCAAGATTGCGGTGGAGGACCGCGTTTGCGGGCGGAAAGATGCTGCCGTCGTCGCGCGGCCGCGTGATCTGGAACGCGCCAGCGATCACCTCGGCAAAAGGGCGCACGCATGGAAATCCCGAACCTGCGTAAGTGACCGGCGGCGGGAACCCCGCGCTGATCCAGCTTGACGGCACGTCCAGCCCATTGAGCCAGCGCCGGGCGCTGGGCGGCAGTACCGCCACCAGCGAGACGATCCACAGCGTCCGGTACGTCCCGAAATCATGAGCGTTGGCGATCGCCGCGAATTCCAGCGGTTCAGGCGGCGGGCCGTTGACCGCGATCACCGCTGCCTGAAAGGCGCGCAGCTCATGTCTGTTGACGCGCTCGAAATCGGGGGTTCGGCCGAGCTGGGCGCAGGGCTCGTTCGCTGGCCCTGCCCCGAGTTCGAGGAGCCTGTGGCGGGTCACGCAGCAGCCTCCCCTGCCCCATCGGGATACCAGGCGAGTTCCACCGCGTAAGGGTTATCGACATCGTAGGCGGCGATACGGGCCGAGGTGATCCAGGTCTCCGGATCGCGCAGCGCAACATAGCCGCCGTAGAAACGGCCATCGCGGCTGACGAACTGGGCGTGGATGTCCTCGGCTACCGCTTCGGAGACGAAGAAGCCGGCCGCGCCGCGGATATGGGCCGGGGGAAGAACACCCAGCATTTCGTCATGGAAGACCTCGGTCACCCGCGAGAGCGGGAACTGCGCGAGCGTGCGGCCGCGTTCATCAGACGGCGACGCTGCAGAATCGGGATCGGTCATGGGAGCCTCATTCGTAACGGGGTGGGGCTTGCGGGAAGCGGGGCGGAGCCATGTGTTCGAACAGGCAGGCGCGGTAGCGGCCGCCGACGTAGAGCACGGAATCAAGGCGGCAATGGCCGCGCTGGACCAGGTCGAGCAGCCGATTGGCGCGCACCGCGAGCCGCGCTGCAGCAGCTTCGGTAAGGCAGACCCGGTGTAGGCGGACGAGTTCGCCGGTGTCGAACCACCATCCACCTTCCTCCGGCCCGCCGTAAGCGCGATCGACCGCGTAAAAGGCGACGACGTATTTCATGGTAGAGCGCCCTCCCGGGGCGGTTCGGCGCGTGAGATAATGACGAGCGGCGGGACGGTGATCTCGGCCTTGGCCATCGCCCGTTTGAGGTCACGCAGCCGGGTGAAGCCCCTGATCCAGGACGGCGGGAAGAGGACATATTCGTCTTCGCTCGCCGTGTAGTCGCGCATGGGCCCCGTGCCGTCGAACACGACAATCTCGGGGAGATAGGCCCCGGGACAGCCGCCCGACCAGCGCCGGAAGATCAACCCGTGCTCGATGCAGAACGCGTCGACCTCCGTGACCTGCCCACCGTTGAGTTCGGTGCCGTAGAGCTCGAGCGACTCGCCCTCGGTTACCGCCGCCGGACCGAACGGCTCGCCGTCCCATTCGGTGCGCAGATCGTATTCCTCGGCGCAGGCTGCGAGGTCGGCCAGAAGGTCGCGGCGCAGCGCGCCGCCGATGGTGATGTGAACGGGGGCTCTGTCGCCCATGGTACGTGTCCTTTCGCAATAGGTTGATCCGACCGCGATCGCCCCTCTCCCCTCACCAGCCTCTTGCGCGAGCAAGGGCGTCCGGCGCGTTCAGGCTGGCAGCAGCGGCACAAGGTTGGGGTCGAGCGAAAACCCGAGGCAGCGCGCCAGCTCGGCCGCGTGCTCGAAGTCGGCAGTCGTCACATGAAGCAACCGGGCGATGTCGGCCAGCGTCTCGCTTTCGCGGGGCGGCGCTACGCTGTGAAGCTTTCCTGCTTCTGCGGTCACCGCGAAGGGCCAGGTCATGGCGACGGCAATCACGCGCTCGGGCAGCACGATCAGGGTATCGCCAGTTTTGATGCTCTCGTCGCATTGCGACGCGTCATAGGCATTGCCGGTAGTCGCAAAGGCATGGTGCCGCCGCGTGTCGAAGGCGAAGCGTTCGCTATCTGTGAACATGAAGTGTCTCCGTTGCCGCCCAGGCAAAAGAAGAGGCGGAACGCCGGGCGGGGGGATGGCCGGCGTTCCGCCTCAGGCCGCAAGTGGGGCGAGCCTGCGGCCATTGCGTGGGAACGGGGACCCGCGATTGGGTCCCCGTTCGGTCGGAGGTGCGGGATGGACTCAGGCGTCGACGAGCGGCGGCAGCGCGCCTTCGTGTTCGGCGCCGTCCTTGGCATTGGCGCGGCCGCGCTTGCCCGGCGGCGTAGCGGTGCTGTCGCCGAGGCCATCGCCGTTATGCCCGTCACTGGCCTCACCGGCATCGGCTGCCTCGCCGCCGGTGAACATGTCGCCATCGCCGTATTCGCTCGAACCCAGCTGGCTGTTGCGGCGGCGCGGACGCTGCCAGGCGATGGCCATCGTGCCGTCCTCGCGCGGGAAGGCGGCGATATAGAGCGGCTGCGACATCGACGGATCGTCGATCTTGCCCTGGTAGAAGATCTCGCCGGTCGAGTTCGAGGCGAGTTCGAACAGAGCGCCGACGGCAACCCAGCGGCGCTGATCGTTGAGCGCGACGATTTCGTACTTGGGCGCGCGGGCGTTGCTGGAGCTGACCGGCCGCAGGCCGATGGTGCGCGTCATCGTCAACGTTTCGACAGTGCCGATCAGCTGGCCGCTGGCGTTCTTCTTGATTTCACCGATGTTCATGGACGTTCTCCTGGTAGGACTGAATGTTGGATTGAATGCGACCGAACCCCTTGTCCGATCACTCATTCCCCCCCCCCCTTCCCTCCCGGCCGTCAGGCCGAGCTGCGGGCCTTGCCCGCAGTCCTTCTCTGGAGCCCTCCATCGGGGACATTCGTCAGCGTGTTTCAGGCGGGCAGACATGCAGGCAACGCGAGCCATTCGGGCTGGTCGCCCGCAATTGGCAGATCGGTGCTCAGCGCCTGGTTCTCGGTGAAGACGTCGGCAGTATCGAGCGTTCCAAACCCGTCTTTACTGTTCCAGAACAGCAGACCCTCTTCGGGATCACGCGTGGCGATGACCAGTTTGGGGGCGAAGTGGACTGTATCGTGGACCTTGCTGGTCTCGATCCAGTGGATGCCGGCGGCATCGATCATAAACCCGCCGCCGCCGAAGGCATCCGGCTGATGACGATCGCTGTCGTAAGACCAGGTCGCCGCTACCGGGAGCGACTGCGTGATCGTGCGGTGCAGCAGGGCGGCAACCGCGTCAGGCTCGAACTGGTCGGCGGTGGCGAACACCCGGACCGATCCGTCATCCTGCTCATCGAAGGCAAAGTCGGTGCCAAAGGTCGGGAAGTCGCAGTCGGGGAAGATGGCGAGGAACCCCGATATCACTTCCTCGCCGGTAGGCGGGAAGATCATCCGAAACGCCTCAGACAAGCCAAGCCAGCGCTGGATGATGGTTTCAGCGTCGGGTTGATCTTCGACGAATTGCGCCAGCGCGACGGCCTCGCGCAGCAGGCCGCATTCGTCGGCGGTGATATGCAAGACAAAGCAGGAGTGCGTGTAGCAGTTGGACATGGGTGGTGATCCCTTGTTGGATGGAACCGGGCAAACGAGATCGGTGCCCGGGAGCGGACAGCGCCGGTGGGCGGCGTGCGGTTCAGCCAGGGGCTGAACGGGAGCGCCCGAGGAGTTCTTCGAGCAGCTTGCTTGCCGGTCGGTCCGGATTGTGGGGACAGGCGAGCCGGTCGATCTCGAGTTGGCGCGCGAGGCCATCCGGAATTTCCGCATAGGCAGAAGCTATGGCGATGATCTCGCACGGCGCGCCGATCTCGCGCGGACTGGTCCCGCGCCACAGCCGGATGTCGGGCTCGCGGTCGCGGTCGGGCGTACCAAACACCGTCACGAAATAGGTGCCGAGGCCCGGGTCCCAGCCCAGCGCGATCTCGAACAGGTCGGTGTGATGGGCGAGCGGCCGCAATGAAAAGCGCGACATGGCTCAGTAGTCGGTCGCGAGCATAATGGTGACGACACGGAAGCTCGTCTTGGCGTCCCAGGGCGTCTCGGCGCCCCATGAATAGGTTCCATCGTTCTCGTAGACATCGACCTTCCAGAAGATCTTGCGCTCAAGATACGTCACCACCCCGAAGTCCCGCTCTCCGTGTGGATCGTTGCCAGGATCGATCGGGGTCTCGTTGATCAACCGACGCATGGCGCACTGGCCCTGGAACAGCCTGACCTGGCGGATCGCGGGATCGTCCGAGCCCCCTGCCAGCAGGTCGGCGAGCGCACGGGTGAGCACCGTCCGGGAATTTGCCAATGTGCCGGACCGGGCAGCGTCGTTGAGCCGGGCAACTTCGGCGGTCCTCGTGGTCTCTTGGGCTTCGGGCGACGGGGCGACGGGGGCGACGCTGGTGGTCATGGGCAGGCTCCTTCAATTGATCACCGGTTCATCCCCCCTCCCCTCCCTTCCCCAATTGACGGGGTCAGAGCGTTCACGCTACGTTCCGAACTCGAAAGGAATTGCGATGAAGTTGGATGACGTTCTGGGCGGGTTCGATCTCGACACCGTGCTGCGCGATGTGTCGTGTGACGCAGTCAGACGCGCGATTGCCGCGCTGTGCATCGGGGTTGGTATCGACGATGCCTGGCTATCTGTGCGCGAACTGCGCGAGGCAGTGTCCCTGGTCCACGAAGGCGCGGATGGCGGACGCGCGCGGCTTGCAACAATCCTGAGCACGGCTTGCGACGATTTTCAGCGGGCGATTTATTACTGCCTCGCCGGGCGAGGCGTCGGCGAAATGGCGGAAGCGATGGATTGGCTGCTGGCCATCCTCAAGGCGCGTGGCCGCACGGCTGCCTGGCTGAGCCGGTTACGCGTTCACCGCAGGGATTTGGTATCGCCCTACGTGAGCGAGGCCCCCGACGGGCCGCTAGTGTCACCCGATGCGGATTTTGAGCTTGGCCGCTCATGGTTCGTTGATCGGGGACCTGGTTCATACTGAAGGTGAGTGTCGCAACGTTCTCCGACCTGCTGCCGCGCGCGAAAGACAAACAGGCTTCGTCCACAAACGCCTTTAGCCTCAGATAAACCGTACCGTTCGTCATTGATATTTGGCATTTCCGATAGAAATACTCTCTGCGAGCACCTACATCCGTTCCTGTCGCACATTGATTGCGAATTGGGGGGTTAATGTCGGCCATCTTCGTCCACGTATCTGACATTCACTTCGGGCAGGAACGCGACCATGTCGTTCACATCCATGACGATGTGAAGAAGGAGTTGGTTGCGGACGCTGCGGAGGTGATCGCCGGTTCGCCATCCGGCGCGGCGCAAGGAATCCTCGTAACGGGCGACGTCGCGTTTTCGGGCAAGGCCGAACAATACGAAGCCGCCGGCAAATGGCTGGATGCACTCGCTGAAGGGATTGGGTGCCCCATACATCGGGTTCAGATGGTCCCCGGCAATCACGACCTCGATCGGGACAAGCTATCTATAGGCGGAAGTAAACTCCTCGAGTTCATCCGGGCGGGAGGTCCGGCGGAATACGAAAAGGTCATCGCAAACGAGAATGACCGCGCGACGCTCTTCTCCAGGTTCGAGGATTACGGCCGGTTCTGCATTGGCTACAATTGCGGACTCGATGAGGAAGCGAAATACGCGACTAACCTTCGCATTGAAGTAGGGCGGGACCGCTGGATCAGGTTCATCCGGCTCAATTCCTCGCTACTTTGCCATGGCGAAGAGCGCGACGACCAGCCGGAGCTGGTGATGGGCGAACGTCAATTCGTTATCCCCCGGCACGCAGGTGAGGAAAACGTCGTCCTCGTCCATCATCCGCTGAACTGGTACAAGGATGCTGTTGATGTGCGTCAGTATGTGCGCAGCCGGGCGCGGGTGTTGATCTCCGGCCACGAGCACGATCCGAAAGTCGAGGTCGAGGAGGTCGAGGAGGGCTGCGATCTCATGATGCTCGCAGCCGGCGCCGCTGTCCCGTTCAGGTCGAATGACATCTTCACCTACACCTACAACGTCATAGAATTCGACTGGGACGAGGGCACGGACAATCTCGTCGTCACAATGCACCCGCGCACGTGGAACCCAGTGAAGACCTGTTTCGAGCCGGATAACAAGCGGCTGGGCGGGAAGAAGCCGCGTTTCACGCTAGGTTCGCCGAACTTCAAGAAGATCGGTCAGGTTCCAGTCCGTCCGGGGCAGATAGCGGATGTCGTTGAGGATGATTCTGCGGCTGAACCGGTCGTCGAGTTGGTCCCCGCCGAAGGCTTTGAGACCAGTGCAGAGGAGACACCGCCAATGCCGCCGGATGCCGAAGGCTACGAACTCGCCCTGCTGCGATTCTTTCGCGACCTCTACGAAAACGAGCGGCTGAAGATCCTCGTCGAACTCGATGCCATCCCGGCCGAGTCTAACGAGCGGATCAACCAGGGCTTGGAGCGCAGGCTATTTGACTGGCTCGCCCGGGAAGGCAGACTCCCCGATTTGATTTTGATGATCGACAGGCTGATAGGCGAACGAGACGAGAGGGACGCGTAATGGACAACCTTCCAGTACACATGAGGATTACTTCGCTCACGCCGACGAACGAGGACGTCGATGCGCGGCGGACAACTATAGGCGAGCTTTCGGGCGTGTGGGGCAAGATTAGCAACATCGGCGAGATCCTCTGCAAGGCGGAGATGATCGCACAGTCACTGGGGGGTGACGGCCAGCCCAATGAGAACCTTGGTATGGAAGTGCAGGAGGGATTGCAGAAACACGCATCCGCCTTTCTATACGAGGAGAGCCCGCTTGATGTCGGCGTATGTGCCGGTCTCGCAATCGTATCCATTCTTCGCACAGCGCCGAGCACGAGCGGGTGGACCACCGCAGATGTCTATTCGAACGCCGTATGGTCGGCATTGGCTTTCCAGCCGCCGGTGACAGAGGAGAAGCGCGAGAAGTTGCGTCGCGAGGTGCTTGATCTTGCGCAGCAGCGTAGCCGTTCGGCTGCGAACAAGGTGCGTGAACGAAGTGTGGTTCCAGACATGGGCGACTTGACCGTTACGATTGCTCAGGAAGGCAATCCTACCACGACGTTCAAGAAGGCTACTGGGGGCACCATTGAGGCGCTCCGCCGTAACGCTACACTTGATCGAGAAGAGTTAGACTTCCTGTGGTGGGTGCTGTTGAATCGCAGTCGGCTGCTTAAGCGCCCAATCGGCGCGATGGCCGAGCCGTTGCGCCTCGTCGCCTCCGGTATCGAAGCAGCAAGCCACCTGCGCCGGCTTCCCGCCGACCTGCACCACGATCTCGTGCTCCGCACAGTCGAAAAGGACCCCGAGCTCGATCTGAAGGAGTTGATAGGGGTGATCGGCGAAGACCGGACCTTGCTTGCAGCCTCCTTCAACGCGAGTCGCGTTGCCGATCACTCGTCCGTATTTCCGCTCCTCCACGCCCTCACCACAGGCAAAGTCGATGCTACAGGATCCGGCGAGAAGCGAAAGGCATCTACATGGGCTGGCCGTGCCCTGCTTGAGGCAGGTCTGAATCGTATGTGCGATCAAGGGATCATGAAGCTGTGAGCTCCGCTTGCAGTTTCGATGGTTGTGCGGTCGGAGAGACTGGTGTGTGTGCACTGGAGCGTGATCCGGTCACCTGCGAGAACCGGATCGGCAAGGCGGCGGCAGTGACCACTGGTGTTTCGGTCGATGTAGTCGATCCGTCCGACCCAACTACTTTGTCAGCTATAGGCTCACCCGTGCTCGAACGGCCGACTGGCACCTCCTCATTCCCTTCGAGCCGAACTCTCGGTCCCGACGCAATCTCCAAGATGATGGCCTCGCGCTACGTGACAGTAATCGGTATCCTTGGCGATCCGGAGTCGGGCAAGACTGCCTGCCTTGCCAGCCTATACCTGATGATCTCGAACGCTGAACTGGCAGGATGGAAATTCGCCGACAGCAAGAGCCTAATGGCTTTCGAGGACATCGCGCGCGGCTCGCGTGAGTGGAATGCGGGGAACCCGCCCGAGCAAATGACTGTTCACACTGAACTGTCCGACGAACGGCGGCCCGGGTTCCTGCATTTGCGCCTAGTCCGAGATTCGGACGGCCGGAGGGTCGATCTGGCTCTGCCCGACCTACCAGGGGAATGGACTACGGAGTTGGTCAGCACCTCGCGGACCGATCGCTTTGAATTTCTAAGAGCCGCCGAGGTGATCTGGGTCGTGCTAGACGGTCGCGCGCTTGAGAATAAAGAGCGTCGGCAGGGCGTCATATCGCGGGTAGGCCAGCTTGCTGGTCGGCTTGGGACGCTTTTCAGCGGTGAAATACCGAAGCTGATGCTCGTGATCACTCATCGCGATTCCGGTGAGCTGTCGGCCGCCGTCACGACCCGCCTCACGGCGGAGTTGGCGAAGCGCGACGTGGCAGCAACCGTCCTGGCGGTTGCGCCGTTCTCCGATAACGACGAGCAGGTGAAAGCTGGCTTCGGCCTCGACGAACTTATCGCGGCCTCCACTACCAGCGACCTGCCTGCCATGGAATTCTGGCCCTCCTCTGACCCTGTGGAGGGCTCTCGCTCATACATTGGGTACAGGAGGGATCGGTGAACCGCTCGATCGTGCTTCTTGGCGGTCCCGACTCCGGCAAGACTAACTTCGTCGGGCGCGTTTGGCCTGCGCTCGACGCCGGAACCGGCCGATTGCATGCGGCCGTGCAGCCCGAGGACATCCGCTTCGTCCTCGATGTCGCCGATCACTTGTATTCCGGCAACTTCGCGCCGCGATCCGAGCACGCTGACGACCGGCGCGACTTCGAGGTGGTCGTGGCGGCCGAAAAGGGTGGAGAACAAACGACGATTGTGATTCCCGACATCTCAGGGGAATTATGGCTGAACGCAGCCGAGCATGGCGAAGTCTCGACATCGCTGATGGAGGAAATGCGTTCGGCCAACGGGGCATTGCTATTCGTCCGCGTCAACTCGGAAGCTGACATCCGCCCTTTGAACTGGGTGACTTCGAAGCAGCATCTCGCCAAGCTTGGCAATGCCGAAGATCAGGGGCTCCCAACCCAAGTCATGCTGTGCGAGCTGCTTCGATTCCTTGAGACCTCGCTATCGAAACGCCCGGACGGCCAGCCGCCTCGTGTCTCCATCGTGGTCAGTGCCTGGGACATCATCGATCAAGAGAAATTCGTGATGGGACCGAAAGCTTGGCTCGAACGCGAGTATCCGCTGCTCGCGGGTCGCCTAGATGACATTGAGGGGATCGATCTGCGGGTCTTTGGCCTCAGCGTGGTCGGCGGTGATCTAAAGGCCGACGAGAATTGCCGAGACGATGTGCAGGAGAATGGATTGGACGGTCGGGGATGGGTAGCCGTGCAGGATGACGAGGGCATCTGGCACAAGGATCCAGATCTGACTCTGCCAATTGCGTGGGCGGTCGGTAGCTGACCGTGATCATCGTCGAGCGTCAAGTCCATGGATACCGGCAAGGGCATCAGCTCCTCGCCGCATCTGCGCAGCTTCCAAAGGAGGACCAGTCGGTCATTGATCGGCTGTCTGATGTCGCAGGGCCGCTACGTCCACGTGAAAGGTTTGAATCCTATCTGACGGCCTATCCACTCCCGAGTGGCGAAAGCTTCGTGCTGGCGCGGACATGGCAGGACCTGACGGTCGCCCGCGCCGGATGCGTGCGGACCTTGAGTCTGATCATTCCCATGAAGGGCTGGGCAGAGGCTGAGGGGCTGTCGGCCTATCTCGAACTGGTAGACATCGATCGGCTTCCTGACGCCAGCGACGCGACCCGGGTCGTTGTGCAGACGACGTCGCCGGAGCCTCTTCCGCCCGTACCAGGGTTTGTTGGTAGTGAGCTGCTGGAAGCGCTTTTCCTCGAAGAGTCGAGACCGGTTGTCGTTCTTGATGCAGTCGCTCCCGATCTTATCGCCACGCGCCTGCTTACCGCACTGTGGCCTTCGCTTCGCCGGCAATTTGCGTTATCGACATTCGCGCTGTCACCCCGCAAGGTCGCGGGCCGCGATTTCGACCTAGTGTTCGCGCCGAAGGATGCGCGGGCGAAGTTCGCGGATTGGAACGGTCGCCGTGTGGATGGCCGCTCGATTCAGGGTGGTCGGCATCGGTGGACCGATACGATCGTGTCCCGAGTTTTCGACCAACCCTTTCCGAAGTTGCTCTCCGCCAACGAGATTGGATTGGTTGGCGGAGGCGATCAGGACATCGATAACGCAGCCGCGTTTCGCATCGCACTGCTTTGGGACGAATTGGTCGCGAAGCTGCACACCACGCCGACGGCGGCGCTTGGGCTATTGGACATAGCCAACTCCGGCAAAGTCCGTGACTCTCTCGCCCTTGAAGCGGTCGAGCCGTCGATTGCGGATGCTGCGCACCAGGCTTCCGTGACTTTCCCCGAGGTTGAGGCATGGAGCTTCCTCAGCGCCATCGCCCGGAAGCTTCAGGGACGGTCGATGCCCAGGGGCCTAGCTGCGGTCGCCGAGGCGGTCGAGCAGCTCGCTGCGCGTGCGCCGGAGGGCGCCGTGGCGCTTCTTTCACAGGAGGATCCGCGCGGTGTAGCCGCCGACCTGCTGCCGAGGATTGCGTCGGGCATTGGAAACACGTTCACGGACCGTTCGCAGCGAGCGCTGCTCGAAGCTGATCCTGCGGTGCTGGGGCGGCTGCTGGCCCAAGGTGGGTCTCTGATCGGGCGTATTGCCGATGACCGCCCACTAGTCGAACGCCTCGAACTGGTCCTCCCGCAGCTGGATTCTGCCACTCTCGATGTGATTTGCCGGGTATTGTTGCCGTTTTTGACAGAGGATTGGCAGATTCCCGCCGCCGAACCTCTGCTCGACCGGCTGGACGGGTCGCAGTTGGTGATGGAATTACGGCACCTTGGTGAGGTCAACGACTTTGGTGCGGAACAGCTCTCCGGATTGGTTTTGGACAAAGCGCTTTTCGCCTCTTCAAGAATGGATGTGCGGGCGGCGCTTGTATCGCTTTCACCCACTGCACGTCGCGATGTCATGATTACGCGGACACTAATTCCCGGCGTCGAAGATGCGCGTTGGCTCGCGGACAGCGATGCGCTCGATCTGGCAGCAGTAACTGCGATGCTGCTCGATCTGCTGCGTCAAGCCGACGACCGTCAGTTCGCTGCTATACTCATTGACCAGCAGGTAGGGGAGCGCGCGATCGACATGCTGGCGACGCGGGCTCCCGATCTGCTGCTACGTGCCGTGTCCGGCGATGTTCTTCCGATCGCGAGGTTTGTCACAATCCTGCCGCGCGTACTCGATGGGCTGGCCGACGACACAAAGGTGAAACTTGCAAAGCATGCTCTCAACCGTTGCCTCGGCTGCCGCTTCGGCGATGGCGAGGTTGCGTTCCTAGCATCGATGCTCAGCACAGTGGGAGACCAACTTGATGGCGCGTGGGCTGCCCGAATCGGCTTGGAGAAGAACGTCGATGCGGTGATTGCCAGCCGGAACATGGTTGCCTTTGGGAAAGCAACACATCCGGCGAGGCTTCGGTTGATCTGGTCGATCGCGGAGGTAGCTCAGATCCTGCGGGATCGTCGCGGCTTCGATCTGAACAAGGAGGCGGTCGAGGCCTGCGCAGCCTTCATGTTCGACGCTGAGAAGGTCGCGCCAAAGGCTCTCTTGGCGGCTGCAGGCTACCTCTTGCCGACGCTGCTGCGTTCGCGCAACCAGCCCGTATCGCTGATGATCGCAGCGGCGTTCCCTCCTATGCATCGTGAGTTAGCGAAGTCTGACGACGTTCCCGAAATCTTCAAGTTCATACCTTTTCTAGACTGGGATCGATGCAAGGCGGCACGGCGTGAGCTCGTCGACGCCTTTATGTCATCGACGTGGCCGCCCCACGACCTCGCCCTGACCGCGTGCCGCACCAACGAAGTGGCCAAGATCTTGCGGCGAGTGGCCAAGCAACACAACGGTGAGACTTACATCAAGCGGATCGCCTCCGACCTCGATAAGCTGCCGGAAAACTGCAGGAAGGCCGTCAAAAACGTGATTTCTCAGGCGCAGGCCAATCCTGCGGCGAAGTACGATTGGCGCGATTGAGCACGTCGTCGTGAGCGTTCGGACAAGCTAAGGTCGCCGTCTCGCGCTATCCGGCAAGTGTCATCTCGCCATGCCCGATCAGGGTGATAGGGTCGGGTTTGTCGGGGGGATTGCCTGATCGGGCGTCATGTCCCTGCCCAGCGGTTAAAGATTGCACATGCCCGAAGATTAGGCAGATGCGACGGGAAAGGCGATAGGCAGCCGATCAGGGCTCATCATCATTGCAGGTGACCACCCGCGAGACCGTGCGCCCCTGCGGCGCGTTGCTGGCCAGCACGACCCGGAAGGGCTGAAGCGGATTGCCAGTCTTGACCACCGCGGTGTCGCTGAGGATGCGGTCGGCCACCTGCGTCGCGACGCGGTTGGCGTTCTCGATGCTGCACAGCTTGGCACGCTTGGCGGAACGCTTGGGAGAGACTGGGTCTGTCATGGTCTTGCTCTGATGTCCGCTGTCATGTGGCATGGGGCGCAAGCGGCGCAGGAACGATCGTCCACGCGCGCGTCATCAGTGAGGATATGCGCACCCCGACGCCGTCGCTGGCCCGGCGCAAGCTTACCTTTTTGCCCGCTTGCACGACCCGGAAGCTGCGTTCGGCTTGGCCATCGGTGAACGTCAGCGCCTCGGGCAGGACCAGAGTATCGCCGGGGGCGGGTTTGCGCCGCGTGGTGAGCGCGAGACGCTGGCGGCATTGCTCGCGCCACTGCGCCGCGTAGTCGTTGCCGGGTGGCCCCAGAAGATCGAGGATCGAAGCCGGGCAATCGTATTTGTAGGGGCCCATCATTTCGTCCTGGTCCTTGTAGGCGAAGAGGTAGCCATCGCGAGCGGCGGGATTCCATTTGATCAGGCAGATGATCGCGAATGTCTGTTCCGGGCCGTCGGCCGTGTAGCTCTGGCAGGCGGCGTAATATGCGTTCGAGCGAACGGTCGACTTGAGCACGCGAAGGCCCTTGTCCCGGCCCTTCTCCGGGTCCGGCGTATAAGTGCATTGGTTGTCGAGGTAAGCCTTGGGCGTGGCAAAGGTCGCCATGCCGGATCGGGTCATCGAGAGCCAGCCCATGAGGGTTCTCCTATACGAGTTCAGGTTGTCGGCGCGTAATCGCAAGGCCCGTTTCCCGGGTGACGAGCGCTGTGAAGCGGACGGGATCGACGAGGACGGCGATATCGCAGAAGTTGTTGTGCTCGCCCCGGTAATCCTGGCGACCTTTGCAACGGCGGAACATGACCTCACGGCCGTGTCCGAACGAAGAGGTCGTGACCTGGATGTATATCTCGTCGGCGTGGAGGGTGATTTCACCGGAGACGGCTGGGCCTGCCATGTTGTTGCGGAGGTCATATTGATCATGATCCAGCCCCAGATGGCGGGCGGCGATGCGCAGCGCCGAACGGGCTTCGCGGTGGAAGGCACGTTTGGCTTCCGGGTCATAGCTGATCCCGCGGCGGGCCAGTGCGACAAGCGCGGGCTTGGACTTCAGTTCGTCGATCCGGGTGAGGCACTGCCGGCGCAAGGGCAGATCTTCCTCATATGTGGCATCGGCCGGATTGCCGAGTGCGATGCGCCCGACATGCCGGGCGAGGAGGATGGTTGCCGGGTCGCGCGCAGCATCAACGCCTGCATTGCGTGCATCCTGCATCGCATCAACCACGGCCTGGGTGGCGGTAGCGATCGTGCACAGCGCGTCTGGTTGGAGGGCACGGCGATAGCGAAAATCGAGGTCATAGTTCATGGCGGCTGGCTCCTTGACGCACTTGGGCGCAGCCCTTCGTCCCCCCTCCCCTCACCCTCGGAATCCGCGTCAGCGGGTACGCTCGTGTTCAGGCCGCCTCGCGCACCGACTCGATGAGCGCCGGATCGAACTGGCGTAGCCACTTGACCGCCTGTTCGGCCTTGGCCGCAGCGTGAAGGATCGCGGTTTTGTCGGCGCGCAGAATTTTGGCCCAATGGTGAATGTAGGAAGCGTGGCTGTCGTGGAGTTCATTCGGCAGCCCGTATTCGGCGCACAGAATCGACTGCGCCAGCCCGGCGAGCAGCTCTTCCGCCGCGTATGCGTCGTCCCCGAAGCGCTTGCCGAACTGACGATCGAGACGCGAGCCATGGCCCGTGGCGTGGGTCAGCTCATGGCACCTCGTCGAGAAATACGCCTCGATCGAATGGAACGCATGGGGATCCGGCAACGTGACCGTGTCGGTGCTTGGGGTGTAATGCGCACTGCTGCCGCCGTGGACCACCTTGATGGGGATGGCGTCGAGAAACGCGCGGACATTGGCGGAGAGTTCGCCGATCGCCCGAGGATCGGGCGGCTCGGGATAATAGTGGGTGGGCAGGCCATCGATTTGCGAAGCGTTGAAGACGTGGTTCCACTTCATGAAGCGGATCGTCTTTTCGGTGGTTTCCCCGGTGAGCTGGTCAGTGTCGGACTTGCGCGCCGTGTTGTAGTAGACGCTGAACGAGCCGCTTTCGCCTTTGCGGACCTGACCGCCAAGCTCGCTGGCCTGCCGGTACGTCATCCAGAAAGGGCTGGTGTAGCCCGTGGTATCGGCGACGGCCCACAGGAAGAAGCTGTTGATCCCGGTATAGGGGATGCCCTGATGTCGCAGCGGCCTGGTGCTGGACGCCGACCAGGGTTTGAGCCAGGGGGCTGTGCCCTGCTCGATCTTCTCGAGGATCAGGTCGGTAATGGTCTGGGCGACGTCGGGGCGCGCTATCACTGGCCGGGTGCGGCTCATGGGAAATCTCCGAGGGCGGCCGGTGCAGGCCGCTCCCGCACCTTCAAACCGTCACCCGAACCCCCACCCCCTCTTCCACTCTCGGCGTTTCGGCAGGCATGCCGGTCCATTCGCCCGCCTCAAGTTTCCTCGAACGCCGTCGACAGCGTGTCGTAATGAATGCCGATACGGACAAGGTCCGCGTATGACAGGTCGGTATGGTCGTCTTCATCGGCGGGATGACTTTCCCATGCTTCCCAGAGCCTGAGAGTCTTGCCGTCGGGCAGGATGATCGCGGTCCCGGTGGCATTGAGCCGCGAGCCCTCGGTCACGTCGATCGTGCCGGTCAGTTGGTAGTTGAACTTCATGGCAGTTGCTCCCCGAAGTGTGGGATACCAACCACGGCTGCAATCCGGGCGGCGTCAGGTTCAGGCGCCCGTTATTGGGGCTTCGCATCGCTCGCGGCGCGAAGTTCAAGGCTGGTATTCTCGTGGGACCAGCTGAGCTGAAGCGTACGCCCGTGCGGGATGCGCCAGGCAACGCGGTCGGCGAACGCCATCCGGATGCCCGCGATGATGGCCGCGTCCTCGCCTTCGAGAATGGCATGGGCGCGCACCGCTGCGTCATGGCGGAACCGGGTTTCCTGCGTATCGTAGCTGTCGGCGTCGGAATCGTCCGATGGCGAAAAGATGGCATCGATGATCAGTTCGGTGAGATCGCCGGGATCGATACTGGCGGTGCGGGTCAAGGCGATCCGCGCCTCGTCGGCGTCAGACCAGCAGTTCTCGCCTTCCTGGATTGCAAAATCGGACAGCAGATTGAGGCGCTTGTCATGCTGATCGGTCAATTCGATCGTGATGACATCGGGCCGGAAGGTCACCGCATCAGTCTCGCAAGCTGTCTCGGATCCGTCGTGCTGACGATGGGTAACGCCAGTCTGGGCGTAGCAGGACAGCGCAACGTACCAACTGTAGCCCTGATACTGCGGCACGGCCGCGAAGAAGGTGATGTCGGCGGGCGCAATGAGCCGGTTGGAATCGATGGAGCGGTCATCGCCGTGCGAGAATGCGATGGCACGGCCGAAAGTCACGGAATCGCAGGCGTCTCCGTCATCATAAATGGCTGCCGTCGGATCAATTTCGGCATAGGGCGCGATTTCATGGTAACTGTCGCGCGCGCAGTGTCCTTGCCAGGAGGGTAATTGCCTTGCTGCTTCGGGTAGCCCGCAACCGGCAAGCCGCGCGGCAAGCCAGTCCTTGTGGGCAAGGCGATGGAACGGTTCTTTGCTGATCGCAGAGTAAATCGCATCGGTGGCAATCTCCATGAGCCGATCGAGCGCGGGGTTGCGGTAGATTTCCTTGCGGGCCGGAAGGACAAGAACGAGCTCGGGCGCGTCGATGATATCGACCTTTACGCGCCATAGCGTGTGGTGGACTTCCTTGATGCTCGGCAGCTTGTGCCTGAGCGTCAGCCCGTGAAAATTGATCGTGGGCACATGATCGAGATTGACGTTTTTGTAGACCCCGATGCGGTAGCCTTCGCGCTCGAGGACGGCATGCGCGCCTTTGAGAAAATCAACGCGCGGCAGTGGCTCGTCGTTGTAGGTCACCTGCAGCGGAAAATGCAACGCAGCGGTGTCAACACCGGGATAAAAACGGGCCAGGCACCGGTTTAAAAAGGGGCCAGTTGGGTTGAATAAAAAGCC
>NZ_JAIEPN010000109.1 GCF_019748365.1 Novosphingobium sp. | reverse complement strand
CAGGCATAACCTATTAATTTATAGAGAAAATATGGTGGACGCACTTGGGCTCGAACCAAGGACCCGCTGATTAAGAGTCAGCTGCTCTACCAACTGAGCTATGCGTCCACACCGTACCGTTGCCGGCAACCGGGAGCGGCCCCTTTAGCGATTTCTCGCAGGCTGCCAAGCCCCAAATTTGAAAAATTATCGCAAGGTCCCGCCCGGTGCGCGCGACCAGCGGTCGACGGCCATCAAACTGCCGATGCACAGCATGTTGGTCATCATCGAGGAGCCGCCGTGGCTCACGAAGGGCAGGGGAATGCCCACCACCGGCGCAAGGCCCATGACCATCATCAGGTTGATGCAGACGTAGAAGAATATCGTCGTCACCATGCCCGAGGCCAGCAAGCGCGAGAAGCGGTCCGGCGCGTTCAGCGCGACCCTGAGGCCCCAGCGCAGCACGAGCGCGAAGACGATGAGGACGAAGAAGCCGCCAATCATGCCCCATTCCTCGGCCATCGTCGCGAACACGAAGTCGGTGTGCGCTTCGGGCAGATAGTCGAGGTGGCTCTGCGAGCCCTGGCCGAAGCCCTTGCCGAAGAGGCCACCCGATCCGATCGCGATCTTGGACTGGGTGATGTGGTAACCTGAGCCGAGCGGATCGCTTTCCGGATCGAGGAACACCAGCACTCGTTTGCGCTGGTAATCGTGCAGCACGGTGAAGAATGCGAGCGGTGCGGCGACAGCGACGGTCGCGCCGCCGGTGACGAACAGCCAGAGCGGCAGGCCGGCGAGGAACATGATCACCACCGCGCCAAAGCTGATCGCAAGGCCGGTGCCCAGATCAGGCTGGAGCATGACGAGGCCAGCAGGCAGACCCAGCAGCACCACCGCCGGGGCGATTGCCCGCCAGGTGCGGATCTCGCTTGGCGGCAGTACGCTGTAGAACCAAGCGAGCACCAGCACGATACCGGGTTTCATGAGTTCCGACGGCTGGAGCTGCATGAAGCCGAGGTTGAGCCAGCGCTGGCTGCCGCCACCCACCCGCCCGATAAGTTCGACAAGCACCAGCAGTACACAGAGCACAGCGTAGGATGGCAGAGCCGCGTTCTTGAACCAGTTCTGTGGAACTCTGGAAATGACCATCGCCATGGAAAGGAACACGGTGAAGCGCACCTCATGGAGCAGCGCCCAGGGCATCAGATGCCCGCCCGCCGCCGAATAGAGCACTGCGCCGCCGAAGGTGACGAGCGCGGAGAGCGGCAGGATCACGCCCCAGGGCTGCCGCGCAATGAAGGCGGGGATATAGGCGCGCTGCATGACCTAGGCTCCCGGTGCTGGCGCTGCGGGTGCGGGCGTTGCGGCAGGAGCGGGCGCGGGCGCCGCAGTCTCGGCCGGGGCCGGGGACGCCTCGGGTTCGGGCGCAGGCGGTGCCGCATCGGTCTGCGCGGCGGCCGGTTCGGGGGCGGGGGCATTGTCTGCCTCGACCGCTTGTGCCGCCTGCGCCTCATCCGGCGCTGCGGGAGCACTCGCACCGAACCTTGCCGCATAGGCGTTGTACTTGGCGGCCATGCGCTGCTGCACGTTGCCGCCCCATTCCTTCTCGTATCCTTCCAGCACTTCCATCGCCTTGGCCCGGTCGAAAAGGAAGGTCATCACGTCGCGGGCGATGGGGTAGGCTGCGCCCGAGCCGCCGCCGTGCTCGATGGCGACGGCGCAGGCATAGCGCGGCTTGTCGAAGGGGGCGAAGCAGATGAAGTGGCCGTGGTCGCGGTGCTTCCACAGGCCGCCCTTGCCGTTGCCGATGTTGAGCCCGACGACTTGCGCGGTGCCGGTCTTCCCCGCCATCTGCACGCCTTCGATCGGCAGCCGCGCCTTGCCCGCAGTGCCGCGCCCGTTGACCACTTCGTTCATCGCGGCATGGACCAGATCAAGGTGATCCTGCCGGATGCCGAGCGAAGCCGCGCGCGGTGCACGGCGGTCCACCAGCAGGCGCGGGGCAAGTTGCAACCCCGATGCGATCCGCGCGGCCATGACCGCCTGCTGCAGCGGATTGACCAGCATGTAGCCCTGACCGATCGTGGCGTTCACCGTATCGTAGATCGCCCATTCCTTGCCGTACTTGCGCTGCTTCCAGGCAGGATCGGGCACCGTGCCGTAAGACTGGCCGGGATAGGGCATCGGAAACTCCTGCCCGAGCCCCAGACGGCGCGCCATCGCGGCAATCCTGTCCATCCCGATCGCTTGCGCGAAGTGATAGAAATAGACGTCGCAGGACTGGTAGATTCCCTTGGCCATGTTGGTCGTGCCATGACCGCGCCGGTTCCAGCAGTGGAACACGCGGTTGCCCACACGCAGTCCGCCGCCGCAGCCGACGCTGGCTTCGGGATCGAGCCCGGCTTCGAGGAACGAGAGCGCGACCATCGGCTTCACCGTCGAGCCCGGCGGATAGAGCCCGCGCAGCACCTTGTTGCGCAAGGGCACGTGATCGTCTTCCGAGAGCATCTTCCATTCGATGCGGCCGATGCCATCGGCAAAGCTGTTGGGATCGAAGCTGGGCATCGATACCATCGCCAGCACATCGCCGGTTGCGCAGTCCATCACCACGACCGAGCCGGATTCGAGCCCGATCCGCCGCGCGGCATAGTCCTGCAGGGCGGCATCGATGGTGAGCTGGATGGGCTTTCCCGGCACATCCTCGCGCGTGCCGAGATCGCGCACCACGCGCCCGCCCGCTGTCGCCTCCACCCGCCGCGCGCCGGGGACGCCGCGCAGACGCTCCTCGAAGTGCTTTTCAAGGCCGTCCTTGCCGATCTTGAAGCCGGGAGTGATGAGGAGCGGATTGCGCTCTTTCTCGTAGTCCTCCGCCGAAGCCGGTCCGACATAGCCGACGAGATGGCCGACGGCCGCGCCGGTGGGGTAATAGCGCGAGAAGCCCCGCTGCGGGATCACGCCGGGCAGTTCAGGCAGGCGCACGCTCACCGCGGCGAACTTGTCCCAATCAAGGTTGGAGGCGACTTCGACCGGCTGGAAGCCTCGCGCTTTCTTCAGCTTGTCCTTGATGTCGCTGACCCGGTCGGCGGTGAGTCCGAGCAGCTTGGACAGCGTCGCCAGCGTGGCATCGGGATCGACGACGCGGTCGGGCACGAGATCGACGCGAAAGTCTGCGCGGTTGGCCGCGAGCGGCGCGCCGGTGCGATCGATCACCCAGCCGCGACGCGGCGGGATCAGCGTGAGATTGACGCGGTTGCTTTCAGAGGCCGCGCGGTACTTGGCGTTTTCCGCGACGGCGAGCCAGGTCAGGCGCCCGGCGAGCAGCAGGCCAACGCTCGCCTGCGCCATGCCCAGCACGAAAGTGCGCCGCTCGAACGAATGGGTGAGCTGCGCGCTGGTGACCGGCAGCGGCTTCGTCTGTTTGGACCATGGCCATGTCCACGTGCTGCGCATCGCATCAAACCGAGCGCAAGGGGAGCAGGCGGATGCGATCGAGCAGCGCGACGAACCGGGTGACCAGCGGATAGAGCGCGAGCGTGACCAGCACTTGCGGGCCGATCACCAGTGGCAGCGGATAGGCTGCCGCAAGCCCGGCAATGCCTGCCGAGAGGACCAGATAGGCGCTCATCAGCAGGCCGGCGACGGCCCAGTCCTGCACAAAGCTGCGCCACAGCAGGCGGTTGTCGATCGTGTCCATCACCAGCATCGCGGCGGACCATAGCACGATCCCCGATCCAAACGGCTGCCCGCTGAAAAGATCGTCAAACGCGCCGAGCGGCAACCCTGCCCAGAGCGGCAGAAGGCTGGGGCGCAGCATCCGCCAGGCGAGGAACACCATGAAGGCGAGCGGCGGCACGACCGGCGCCGAGGCGATGACCGGCGAGAACGCGGCAAGCGAGGCCAGCATGACCGAAAGCCACGGCAGGCCCGAGGCGAGCAGCGGGGAGGGCGCACGGTTGATCCGCTGGGGGACGAGGTCCTCCGGCCGCATCGGCAGGCTCGGCAATTCGGGCAGGCGTGGGAAAGGCATCAGTTGCCGCCTCCGGCCTCGCTGGGCTCGGGCGCGGGTCCGGCGGCCTGCTGGCTGGCGCCAAGCGCGGTGACGGCGGCAGGCTGGAATACCGGCAAAACCACCACGAAATCGGCGTCGGCAGGATCGCTGGCGAGGTGGCCTACGCCGCCATCATGCAGCACTTCGGTGACCACTGCGACCGGAATACCAGGCGGATAGAGCCCGCCCGAACCCGAGGTCACGAAAACGTCGCCAAGCTTCAGCGGATTGACCCCCATGTTGAGCAGGCGAATCGCGATGCGCCCGTCAGACTTGCCCTCGACAAACGCAGGCAGGCCGTCGCGCGCGCGGCGGACGGGCACCACGTTTTCGGGGTCGGTCACCAACAGCACCCGCGCGGTGCCGGGGCCGGTTTCGATCACGCGGCCGATGAGGCCGGCGGCAGAGCGCACCGGCTGGCCCGGGCGCACCCCTTGCGAAGAGCCCGCCGAAAGCACGGCAAAGCGGCGCGCGCTTGAAGCGGTCGATCCGATCAGGCGCCCGGCGGCGACCGGCTTCACCATCGGATCGACAATCCCCAGCAGCGCCTTGAGCCGCCGGTTCTCGCCCTCCAGTGCCTGCATGGTGAGCGCGTTGGCGCGCGCGGCGGCCACTTCGCGGGTCAGCGCGGCGTTCTGGCGGCCCGCCTGGAAATAGGCGCCGATCGCGGCAATCACGCTCTGGCCCGCCGCACGGGTCTCAGCACCGGCCTCGCCTGCCGGACGCGCGATCTCGCTCGCCGCGCCGCGCACCGAGCTGAAGGCGGAAGGGTTGACGATGCTGACAATCAGGAGTCCCGCGCCCGCAAGGAAACCGGCCACGGCGATGACGTAGCCGGTGAAGATCCCGTATTGCGCCCTGCGCGAAAAGCCCGGGCGCCGGTCTGGCGACCGCGCCATGCTACCCTTCCTTATGTGCTCCGTGCGCCGTCAGGTGCGGCATCACGCCGTCATCAGCACGCCGCGGTAGATCGGATCTTCCATCGCCCGGCCGGTACCCAGCGCCACGCAGGAAAGCGGATCTTCTGCCACGCTGACGGGCAGGCCGGTTTCCTCGCGCAGATGATCGTCGAGCCCGCGGATCAGCGCGCCGCCGCCGGTCAGCACAATGCCCTGATCGACGATGTCCGCCGCCAGTTCGGGCGCGGTGTTTTCAAGCGCGATGCGCACGCCTTCGACGATCGCGCCGATCGGTTCGGACAGCGCTTCGGCGACGTTGGCCTGCGTGATGGTGATTTCCTTGGGTACGCCGTTCACAAGGTCGCGGCCCTTGATGTGGATCGTCTCACCCACGCCGTCGGCCGGCACGGTGGCGATGCCGAAGTCTTTCTTGATGCGCTCGGCGGTTGATTCGCCGATCAGCAGGTTGTGGTGGCGGCGCACGTAGGAAACGATCGCTTCGTCCATCTTGTCCCCGCCCACGCGCACCGAAGTGGTGTAGGCAAGGCCCCGCAGCGAAAGCACGGCGACTTCGGTCGTGCCGCCGCCGATATCGACCACCATCGAGCCGACCGGTTCGGTGACCGGCATGTCGGCGCCGATGGCAGCGGCCATCGGCTCGAGGATCAGGAACACCTGGCTGGCGCCGGCGTTGCTCGCCGCGTCGCGGATCGCGCGGCGCTCGACCGAAGTGGAGCCCGAAGGCACGCAGATCACGATTTCGGGATAGCGCAGCAGGCTCTTGGAACCATTCACCTTGCGGATGAAATGCTTGATCATTTCTTCGGCGACTTCGATGTCGGCAATCACGCCATCGCGCAGCGGGCGGATCGCCTCGATGTTGTCCGGGGTCTTGCCCATCATCATCTTGGCATCGTCACCCACGGCCTTGACCCGCTTGATGCCGTTGATGGTCTCGATCGCCACGACCGACGGTTCGTTGAGCACGATGCCGCGATCCTGAACGTAGACCAGCGTGTTGGCGGTGCCGAGATCGATTGCGATGTTCTGGGAACCGAACTTGAAGAATCGGGAAAGCATCGAGGCCATCAGGAAATCCGTATAAAACTGCGGTTGGGCCCGCCCGCGTGAAGGGCGAGTGGGGCACTGGCGGGGCTTGCGAAGTGCGCGCATTAGCAGGGCCGCAGAGCAAAACCCAATATTTTGTGTGCTTGTTTGCGGGATAAGTGCGGGCGCTGGCCTCGAAAAAGCCCGACTTCGTCGCTAGGCTTGTTCATCCCATGGCCCAAACCCTGCGAACCATCCGGCGTCTGCCCGAAAACCTCGTCAATCGCATCGCGGCGGGCGAGGTGGTCGAGCGTCCGGCCAGCGCGCTCAAGGAACTGGTCGAGAACGCCATCGATGCGGGCGCGAGCCACATTTCGGTGCGGCTGGCCGACGGCGGCCTCTCGCTGATCGAGGTGACCGACGACGGCTGCGGCATGCGCGCGGACGAGATCGCGCTGGCGCTGGAGCGGCATGCAACCTCCAAGCTGCCCGATGAAGCCATCGAAATGGTCGCCACGCTCGGCTTCCGTGGCGAGGCACTGCCTTCGATCGCTTCCGTCGCACGGGTAACCATAGAAAGCCGCGCCGGCACGGCTGGAGAGGCTTGGGCGCGCGTGGTCGATCACGGCATGGTCGTCTCCGATGGCCCGGCTGCCCTGCCGCCGGGCACCCGCGTCCGGGTCGAGGACTTGTTCGGCAAAGTCCCCGCTCGCCGCAAGTTCCTGCGTAGCCCGCGCGCCGAATGGGCCGCCAGTCTCGATGTCGTCCGCCGCCTCGCGCTCGCGCGGCCGGATATCGGCTTCACGCTCGAACACGATGGCCGCCGGGCGCTCTCGGTCCAGCCGGGCGATACGCTCGCCGCGCGCACCGCCCAGCTGGTCGCGCGCGAACTGCATGACAACGCCGTCGCAGTCGATCTGGTGCGGGGAGACTTTCATCTGATGGGCGTTGCCGGGCTGCCCACCTACAATCGCGGCGTGGCGGACCATCAGTACCTCTTTGTCAATGGCCGCCCAGTGAAGGACAAGCTGCTGATTGGCGCGGTGCGCGGCGCCTATGCCGATATGCTCGCGCGCGATCGCCACGCCGTCCTTGCGCTGTTCCTCGAAGTCCCGCCCGAGGACGTCGACGTCAACGTCCACCCGGCCAAGACCGAAGTGCGCTTCCGCGATCCGGCGCTGGTGAGGGGGATGATCGTCTCGGGCCTCCGGCAGGCGCTCACCACGGGCGACCGCCGCTCCGCCCAGACGCCGGACGCTGCCGCCATGCGCGCCTGGCAGGCCGAGCCTATCGCGCCCGCCGCCGCGCCGCAGACCAACCTGTTCTTCCCGTCGCAGCCCGCCGCCCGCGTGTCCGAGGCGGGGCAGGCGTGGCGCGGCTATGAAGCGGCGATCATGGCTCCGCCTGCCGCCCGCGCCGAACCGGCGGTGGAGGCCGTCCCCAGCCATCCGCTCGGCGTCGCGCGCGGCCAGATTGCGGCGACATACATCGTGGCCGAGGCGGAGGATGGACTCGTCCTTGTCGACCAGCATGCCGCGCACGAACGCCTCGTCCTCGAACGCCTGCGCGCGGCGGGGGCGGGGGAGGGCGCCGCCCCGGCGCAGGCGCTGCTGCTCCCCGAAGTGGTCGAACTCGACGAACCCTCTTGCGACCGGCTCGAGGAAGCGGCTTGCGAGCTTGCCGCCTATGGCCTCGCACTCGAACGCTTCGGCCCTGCCGCAATGCTCGTGCGCAGCGTTCCTGCCGTGCTGAAGGGCGGCGATGTGCAGGCGCTGGTGCGCGATGTTGCGGATGATCTGGCCAAGAATGGCGCGGCGCTTCTACTCGGCGAGAAGCGTGATCTCGTTTTGGCAACCATGGCCTGCCATGGTTCGGTAAGGGCCGGGCGGGTACTGAGCGTCGCGGAAATGAATGCCCTGCTGCGCGAAATGGAAGTGACGCCGCGCTCGGGACAGTGCAACCATGGCCGCCCGACATGGGTCAAACTGGCCCATGGCGATATTGAAAAGCTCTTCGGGAGGAAATGATGCGGGGAATTGCTTTGGGTCTGGCGCTGCTGCTGGCTGCTTGCGGCCCGGGCGCGCCGCCGCCGCCGCCGCCCGCCACCACGGTCCAGCCCGAGCCGATCACCTATCCCGATATCAAGGATAACAAGCTTTACGGCGGCGGCTGCAACTTCACGCCGGAAGGCGGGGGCATGTCTGCGCTGGCCCTGGCGCAGGAAGGCGAGGCGATCATCAAGGTCAAGGGCAAGATCGAGCGTATCCCGGCCGACAAGAAGAGCCAGATCCTCCCCGAAACCGCACGCACCCGCTATCTCGGGCCGGAGCGCATCCTGCTGATCGCGCCGCTGCCCGATGCCAAGCCGATCGAGAACGGCGTGATCAAGACCCTCGCCACCAGCCTCACGATCATGGACCCGCAAGGCCGCATCCAGTTCTTCGCCAAGGGCGTGGTGCAGTGTAAGCCGATGTAATTTCAGCCCAATTCATCGGTTCCTGATTGCCGCTCGTCATTCCCGCGCAGGCGGGAACCCAGAGCCGCACACGCAGCGCCCGCCGCCCTGGATTCCCGCGTTCGCGGGAATGACGAAGCTTGGGATTGCGACCACACATAAATCCCCCTCCCGCTTGCGGGAGGGGCTGGGGGTGGGCCAGCAACGCCTCCTCCCATCAGAACCCTTGACAAAACGAACCAAATGGGTTATACGCCCCGCCCAGATCGGGAGCAGGCTAGGCCGGCCTCGCCCTCGCTCCTTTGGCCGTGAAACGCCAACGCGACCGGTGCGGGCTGCGGGTTCAAGGTGGGGCGGTCTCCCCCAAGTCCTTGGCCAGGCACACTACCGCGCCAGCACGCAGATCATGGCTCCCATCGGCATCTGGCCGAATGCGAGCAAAGACCGGTACGCACGCGAGCCGCTACCCCGGTCCCGGGCCATGATCGACGAGAAGGCTGCGCCGGACCGCTTCTGCCCATCCGGCCACTCGCACCAAGGCGGAACACGACGCCCTCCCCGCAGCGCCAGTGCAGGCGCCGCACCGGTCGCGCGATCACCCTCCCTGCCCAAACACCCCACCACCGCGCCGCCAAATCCAACAGGCTCGGGCCCCGCCACCCACCTCGTCATTCTCGCGCAGGCGGGAATCCAGAGCGGCAGGCGCGGCGTTTTAGGGCTCTGGATTCCCGCGTTCGCGGGAATGACGAAGGTTGGAGGAAAACAACCATCCCCATCACCCCGGACTTGATCCGGGGTCCCGCTTCTCGCCGCAACCGCCGCGCCGACCATCCAAGCGGAACCCCACGCCAAGCCCGTGGTGACCAAACCCCGACATGTTCAAAAACCTCGTCATTCCCGCGCAGGCGGGAATCCAGAGAAGCAACCACCGCGCCCACCGCCCCGGCCCCCCGCCTTCGCGGGGAATGACGAGGATCAGGGCATCTCTCGTCAGCTCGGCCTTGCTGCGTCTACAGCAGGCGCCCCATGCTGACGTGGTCCTCCACGCTGAAACCCAGCCCCTTGTAAAAGTCGATCACCGCCGCGTTGGTGCTGCGCACCTGCAGGTTGATCTTGCAGCAGCCCAGCGCCCGCAAGGCCGCTTCCGCCTTCTGCACCAGCGCGGTGCCGATCCCGCGCCGCTTGGCATCCTCGCGCACAGCGACGGAATAGAGCCAGCCGCGGTGCCCGTCATAGCCCGCCATGATCGAGCCGAGGACCTGATCATCCTCGACCGCGACGAACAGCAGGTTGTCGTTCAGGGCCAGTTTGGCGGGGACAGACTGCGCGGCGCGGTTGCGCGGTGGGTCGTTCGGAAAGGCTTCGCGCCACAGCGCGTCGAGCCCATCAAAATCCGCAGCTTGGTAGGGCCGGATTTCCATGGCCGTGCGCTTAGTCGGTGCCCGTCTGATCGCGTGTGGCGACAAGGCCGAGCGCCTTGAAGCTCATCACCAGTTCGTCGTTCTGGTTGTAGACCTTCGTCTCGCCCTTGATGATGCCCATTTCCGGCTTGGTCTTGCTGCGGCGCTTCTCCAGCAGCGTGTTCTCGCAGCGCAGCGTGTCGCCGGGGTAGACGGGCTTGATCCAGCGCAGTTCGTCGACGCCGGGGGAGCCGAGGCCCGCCTGCTTGTTGTTCAGCAGGTTCGCCACGGTCATCGACATCGTCATCGCCGCGGTATGCCAGCCGCTGGCCGAAAGCCGCCCGAAATGCGTTGCCGCTGCCGCATCGTCGTCGAGGTGGAAGGCCTGCGGATCGTATTTCCGCGCGAACTCCATCACTTCCTCGCGCGTCACTTCATAGTGGCCGAACTTGGTCACCTTGCCGACAACGAGATCCTCGTAATACTGCATCAGCCCAGCACCTTACACGTTGAACTTGAAGTGCATCACGTCGCCGTCGCGCACAACATATTCCTTGCCTTCCTGCCGCAGCTTGCCCGCATCGCGCGCCGCCGCTTCGCCGCCCAGCGTGACGAAATCGTCGTAGGCGATCGTCTCGGCTCGGATGAAGCCGCGCTGCATGTCCGAATGGATCTCGCCCGCCGCTTCGGGAGCCTTGGCGCCGGCGTGGATGGTCCAGGCACGCGCTTCCTTGGGGCCGACGGTAAAGAAGGTGAGGAGGTGGAGGAGCTCGTAGCCGGAGCGGATGATCTTCGCGAGGCCGGCTTCCTCCAGCCCCAGCGCGCTCAGGAATTCGGCGCGGTCTTCCACCGGCATTGTCACGATATCGGCCTCGATCGCGGCGGACACGATCACCGCATTGGCACCTTCGGCCTTGGCCTTCTCGATAACGCGCGCGGAAAAATCGTTGCCGGTCGCGGCGGCTTCCTCCTCGACATTGCAGACATAAAGCACCGGCTTCGCGGTGATCAGCTGCGCCTGCGCAAAGACGCGCGCTTCCTCGTCGTCCTTCGGCACGGTGAGCCGCGCGGGCTTGCCCTCGCGCAGCAGATCGAGCGCCTGGCCGAGCACCGAAGCGGTGATCTTCGCTTCCTTGTCGCCCTGCGCCGCCTTCTTCTGCGCGGCGGGCACCCGCTTTTCGAGGCTTTCGAGGTCCGAGAGCATCAGCTCGGTCTCGACCGTCTCGGCGTCCGAAATCGGATCGACCTTGTTGTCGACATGCTGGATGTCCGCATTCTCGAAGCAGCGCAGCACGTGAACAATCGCGTCCACCTCGCGGATATTGCCGAGGAACTGGTTGCCGAGCCCTTCACCCTTCGATGCCCCGCGCACCAGGCCCGCGATATCAACAAAGCCGAGCTGGGTAGGGATGATCTTCTGGCTGCCCGCGATGGCCGCCAGCTTGTCGAGCCGGGGATCGGGCACGCCGACGTTCCCGATATTGGGCTCGATCGTGCAGAACGGATAGTTCGCCGCCTGCGCTGCCTGCGTCTCGGTCAGCGCGTTGAACAGCGTCGACTTGCCCACGTTCGGCAGCCCGACAATCCCGCAGCGAAAACCCATGAAACAATCCTTGTCTGGTGCGGCGGGCGAATGGCTTGCCCGCGGCCGTGAAGCGCGCGATGGTATCGCTTGGGCACAAGGTCAAGGGGGCGCGGGTGATATGAAGCGGTTGATGGCCTGTCTGGTGCTTCTGCTCACGTGCTTTGGCGGGGCCGGCGCGTGGGCTGCCAGCGGCGGCACCCATCAGGCGCAGGACGTCCGGGTCACCATCCTCTCGACCATGCTGACCGACTATGGAACGCTGGGAGAATGGGGCTTTGCCGCGCTTGTAGAAGTCGATGGGCGGCGAATTCTGTTTGATACCGGCGGCAGCCCCGATGTCGTGCTCAGGAACGCCGAGGCCTTGAAGATCGACCTCTCGACGGTCGAGGACGTTGTGATCTCGCACTTCCACGATGATCATACCGGCGGGCTGCTGACTCTGCGCAAGGCACTGATGCAGAAGAATCCGAATGCGCTTTCCCGGCTCTATGTGGGTGAGGGAATCTTCTCACCCCGCTACATGAAGGATGGGAAATCCGAATCCGCGAATGGCTTTCCGGCGCTTGCCAAGGCGTATCTCGAGACAGGCGGGCACATCCAGCAGCTTTCCGGCCCGTCCGAGATTGCGACGGGCGCCTGGCTGACCGGGCCGGTGCCACGCGGCCATGCCGAAACCAACTGGAGCCCCGGGCTCTTCGTCAAATCCGCCGCCGAACTGGTGCCTGATACCCTGCGCGAAGATACCTCGCTCGTGATCGCCACGGCGCAAGGGGTAGTCATCGTGACCGGCTGCGGCCATGCGGGGATCATGAATATCGCCGACGATGCCAAGGCGATGACCGGCGATGCGCGCCTCTACGCCGTGATTGGAGGCATTCACCTGTTCGCCAAGCCCGATGCGGTTCTGGTCGAGACCGCCGCGCGGCTCAAGGGGCTCTCGTACTTGTTTGCAGCGCATTGCACCGGGGTCGAGGCGACGTTCCGTCTGCGCGAGTTGCTCGGGCTCGACCGGCGCACCGCGGTGGTCGCGGCGGTCGGCTCCAGCTTCACGCTGGGCAAGGGGATCGATGCGGGCGAGATTGCTGGCTGGGTCGGTTAGGTCCGCACGTCCTTCACCAATATTTCAGCGATCAGGGCTTAGGTCCGTTCCGAATGTAATGCGGCGTGGCCAGTGTGCACACGCAGAAGGAACGGACTTCATGAGCCGGATTGCCTCCTCGCCTCTCGCGTTCTCGGCGCTTGCGCTTGCGCTTGTGGTGGGAGGCTGCGGTTCCGATCCCAAGGCGCTGGCGGCCAAGGCGCGCGCCGAGTACGCGGCGCACAACTACCTCGCGGCGCAGACTGACATTGCCGCCGCGCTGGCCGCCAATCCGGGCGACGCCGCGCTGATCGAACTGCAGGCGCGCAATGCGCTGGCTCTGGGCGACGGCATTGCGGCGGGGGCCAACCTCGACAAGCTGGCGAGCCTTGGCAAACCAGCCGATTTCAATCGCCTCCTTGCCGAAGCTGCGCTTCTGCGCGGGCAGGCGCAGGATGCGCTTGCGGCGCTGGGCGACGACAGGTCCGCCGCCGGGCTGCGGCTGCGCGGCCTTGCGCTGCTCTCGCAGGATAACAAGGCAGGGGCGGAGGAGGCGTTTCAGGCCGCGCTCGCGGTGGAGCCGAAGCACGCGCCGACGCTCGCCAGCCTTGCACGCCTGAAGCTGCTGAACGGCGATACGCCAGCCGCGCGCAGCCTTGCCGATCAGGCGCTCGCGGCCGATGGCAGCCTCCTTGATGCCATGCTTGTCAATGGCCAGGTCGCGACAGCGGAAGGGCAACTGGGCAAAGCCCTCGCTGCCTATGCCAAGGCCGGCAAGGAATACCCCGGCAATCTCCCCGCGCTCACCGGGCAGGCCGGCATTCTGGGCGATCTTGGCCGCACCGATGAGCTGGCGGCGCTGCTTGCGGGCTTCCAGGGCAAGACCACCGACGGCACGCTCGCCTACCTCAAGGCGCGCCTTGCCTCGGCGAAGGGCGATTGGAACACTGCACGCGATATTCTCCAGGCCAACGAGGACAAGCTCAAGGACCGCGACGACGCCAGCGTGCTCTATGCGCAGGCGCTCACCCAGATCGGCCAGCCCGAACAGGCCCGTGCCCGGCTCGCCCCGATGCTGGCGCGTCACCCCGAAAGCGTTGTGCTGCGGCGCGAACTCGGCAAGGCGCAGCTTGCGGGCAACGACGCGGCCGGCGCGGTGCAGACGCTGACGCCTTTTGCGCGGAGCAAGACCGCCAATGTCGAGGATCTGCGTCTGCTTGCAACGGCGGCGGAAGCGGCGGGCGATCCCAACGCGGCGTTCTTTGCAGCACGGGCGCGCTACCCTTCGCCGCAATCGCTGGGGCAGGCGCTCAGCGCTGCCGATACGGCCATGAGGGCGAGCAACTGGGGCAATGCGATCACTGCCTACGAGCAGATCCTCGCGCTCACCGATGGCCGCAGCGCGCTGGTGCTCAACAACATGGCCTGGGCGCAGGCGCAAGTCGGCAACAAGGACAAGGCGCTGCAGTTCGCCCAGCGCGCCATTCAGGTCGCGCCTGAAGATCCCTCGATCATGGATACGATGGGCTGGCTGCTGCACCAGACCGGCGGCAACCGTGACCGCGCGCTCGATCTGCTCCGCCGCGCGGCGCAGAAGGCACCGCAGAATCAGATCATCGCGCAGCATCTCGCCGAAGCACAGCGCGGCTGAGCCGCATACGGAAAGGGCCCCGACCTTGCGGTCGGAGCCCTTCCGCTTGTGTGGGGCTCAGGAAATCGCCGGATCAGGCTGCGGCGAAGCGCACCTGTGCCACCGAACGGCGACGGCGGGCCAGCGCGAGGCCGACAATACCCGCACCGAGCAGGCCGAGCATGCCCGGCTCGGGAACCGGCGTGCCGCCCGTCGAAGTGCTGGTGCTGCTGGTGATCTTGCCTGCGCTTGCTCGCCGAGGTGACGCCGTCGACGCCGACGATGGACTGGTAGCGCACGTAGAAGTCGCTCAGTGTCAGGGCCGATATCGGCCGCCGTGAACACCATCTAGTTCGCTGGCGCAGGAGTTGCGGTCGTGACGGAGGCCATAAAGGCGGGTGAACCTAACTCAGAAACGTGGTCATGGCCCAGCCCTTGACGGGATAAAGTGTGATCCCCCACCCTTGCGCAAACACTATGCCAGCGGCGGAAATCCTCCGTTTCGGAAGATTAACCGTGACCGGCTTGCAAACCGTTCCGACGTTTTGGCCCCCAGCAGGTCTTCGGCGCGTTTTCACCGAAACTTCAGGGCTGAGGTAGTATTGGTCAGCGTGATGAAACGCACCGCGCTCCTTGCCCTCCTCCTGCTCGCCTCGGCCTGCTCTCGCACCGATCCGGCGGCGCAGTTCGCCGCGGCACAAAAGGCCTTTGCGGCGGAAGATTATGCGGCCGCGCGGGCGCAAGTGCTCGGCGCACTCGAAGGCGATGGCAGCAATCGCGACATGCTGCTGCTCTATGCGCGCACCCAACTCAGGCTCGGTGATGGTGATGGCGCTCAGGCAGCGCTCACGCATCTGGAGGAAGCGGGCTTCAGCGGTCCTGAACTCGTCCATATGAAGGCGAAAGCAGCGATTCTGCGCGGACAGCCGCAGGCCGCGCTGAACCTCCTCGGGCAGGATAACGGGGCAGAGGCGTGGCGCCTGCGCGCCGCGGCCGAAAGCGCGCTCGACAATGCCCCCGCCGCGCTTGAGGCGCTGCGCCGCGGCCTTGCCGCCAATCCGCGCCACTATGCGCTGGTGCATGACTACGCCCGGTTCCTGATCGCCGCGCAGGACTATCCCGCTGCCGGCAAGGCGGTCGAAACCTTGCGCCAGATCGGTCCGGCACGGCTCGATACGCTGATGATGACCGGAACGCTGGCGGCCGAGCAGGGCCAGTTCGATGGGGCAGAAAGCAGCTACAAGGCCGCAGCCAAAGCGTTCCCTTCGCGGATCGAACCGCTCACCGCGCTTGCCAGCCTGGCCGAGATGCAGGGCCGGATCGATGCGGCCGGGTCGTTTGTGGCGCAAGCCGCGAAGATTGGGCCCGGCCATCCGGAAGTGATCGACCTTACCGTGCTGCTGGCATCGGAAAAGGGAGATTGGGAAACCGTCCGCAAGACGCTGGTCGGGCGCGAAACCTCGCTCGATCCGCGTTCGGCCAACGCGATGAGCTATGCCGAGGCCTTGCTGCGGCTCGGCCATCCCGAACAGGCGCGCGCCATGTTCGCGCAGGCGCTGCTGCTTTCACCGCAGAACCCTTACGCGCGGATCATGCTGGCCGAGGCCCAGTTGGCGGTTGGCGACGCGCGTTCAGCCCTGCGCACGGTGCAGCCGCTTTCAAGCAGCGTGCTGGCCGGAGAGCGCGAACTCGATCTGGCGGTAAGGGCGGCCACGGCCGCAAGGGATCCGTCGGTCGGTGCACTGACTGCCAGGCTGCAGTCGCCCGCGCTGAAGCTGAACCAGCAGTTGGTTAGTGCCGGACAATCTGCGCTTGTCCGGCAGGACTGGTCGGCGGCGCTGGCCGCGTTCGGCAAGATTCCCGGGCATGAGAATGATGCAGAAGCGCTGCGCCTGATGGCGATTGCGGCATCGCGTCTAGGGCAGGTCGATCTGGCGTTCGGCTATGCTGACAGGGCGCTGGAACTTGCACCGCGCAATGCCGACATGATGCATACGGCTGCGCTCGTACGCCTCGAAGCGGGCCGCGACCGGGATCAGATGCTTCGTTTGATGAAGCAAGCCAGCCAACTCGATCCGGCGAACCGTCTGTTCCGCGTTGATCTGGCGCGAGCGGTGGCCACGAACGGCTGACGCCGCAGGGCTGCAGGATCGCAGCCAAAGTCTCTTGCCGCCACTCTCGGCAAAGGTGCCGGTCCTTCACGGGTCGCGGTGCGGCCCCGTGAAGGACTTCGGTGGGGCAAGGGGTATCAGATCAGCGGCGGCGGCGGCGCGCCAGGGCAAGGCCGACGAAGCCGAGGCCCATCATGCCGAGCATGCCCGGTTCCGGAACGGCGGTGCCGCCGGTCGAGCCACCCGACGTGCTGGTGCCGCCAGTGGTCGAAGTGGTCGTGGTGCCGCCTGTCGTCGTTCCGCCCGTGGTCGTGGTGCCACCCGTGGTGGTCGTGCCGCCGGTTGTCGACGAGGTCGTCGTGCCGCCGGTTGTCGAGGAAGTGGTCGTGCCACCAGTAGTGGTCGTGCCGCCAGTGGTGCTCGAGCTTGTGCTGGTGCCAGTGCACACGCCCTTGTGGCCGCAGTTGCAGTAGTGGGTGTGCTTGACCCAGGCCGAAGCCGGAGTCGAGATCATGGCAGTGCCGAGCAGCGCCGCCGAGGTAAGCAGAATGCGTTTCATGGTTGAGTCCCCTTGCCAGTAAACCGTGGTTAAACGCTGACAAAGCAAACATGATGCCAGTTACGCATTTTTGCCGTTTCTATTGGTTAACGGCTATTCGTACGTTACGTCACTGTAAGGCAGCCCGACGCCAGATTGGGTTAATTCTGGCGTAGCGCCACGTCGTTCATGAAGCGCACATCATCGCCGGAAGCGAGCCATCCGGCCTCTCCGGCCACGGCGCCGAGCATGTCGACGAGGTCGTCCTGCTCGGCCTTGGCGAAGTTGCCCAGCACGTAACCCGTCACCCGGTCCTTGTGTCCCGGATGGCCGATGCCGAGCCGCACGCGGCGGAAGTCCGGCCCGATATGCTGATCGATCGAGCGCAGGCCATTGTGCCCGGCATGGCCGCCGCCCTGCTTCACCTTGACCTTGAACGGCGCGAGATCGAGCTCGTCATGGAACACGGTAAGCGCGTCCGGGCCGAGCTTGTAGAATCGCAGGGCCTCGCTCACCGCGCGGCCGCTTTCGTTCATGAAGGTCGCGGGTTTGAGGAGGATCACGCGCTGCGCGGCGATGCGGCCGTCCTGCACCCAGCCCTGAAACTTCTTCTGGACGGGGCCGAAGGCGTGCACCTCGGCGATCGTATCGAGCGCCATGAAACCGACATTGTGCCGGTGGAGCGCGTATTGGGGTCCGGGATTGCCGAGGCCGACCCAGAGCTGCATGGCGAGGGTCTCCCTAGTTCAGGCGGGGGGAGGGGCGTTGGTGCCGGTCCCTTCCGCATGGGGGAAGGGACCGGGCATCCAGACGCGGGCAGCGATCAGGCCGCCGGGGTCTCGTTGTCGCCCTCGGCGCTCTTCAGCGCGGAGGGGGCCACGATCGTGGCAATCGTGAAGTCACGGTCGGTGATCGCGGAGCGCGAACCGGCCGGCAGCGTGACGCTGCTGATGTGGATCGAATCGCCCACATCGACGCCAGCGACGTCCACAGCGATGTCGTCCGGGATCTTGTCGGCTTCACAGATCAGCTCAAGCTCATGACGGACGATGTTCAGCACGCCGCCCTTCTTGAGGCCAGGCGACTTGGCTTCGTTGATGAAGATCACCGGAACCGAGACTTCGACCGGAGCATCGGCCGAAATGCGGAGGAAATCGGCGTGGAGCGGACGCTCCGAAACCGGGTGGAAGGCAACGTCCTTGGGCAGCGTGCGAACGGTTTCGCCGCCGACAGTGAGCTCGACGATCGAGTTGAAGAAGTGACCGGTGCCAAGCTGGCGGCGCAGTTCCTTTTCTTCGACGTGGATCGCAACCGGATCCTGATTGCCGCCGTAGATCACGGCGGGGGTGCGGCCTTCGCGACGAAGTGCACGGGAGGCTCCCTTGCCAGCCCGTTCACGCGTCTCGGCCGGCAGATGCAGCGTATCGCTCATGTGTCCGTACCTTCACGTTATATGTGTTCAAACGACTCCCCGCGCCACGCCTCCAGGGATGACCATGCGCGCAAGGAAGCGGCGGCCCTTAGCGTGTTGGCGCGAAAAAGCAAGCAGAAGCCGGGCATGTCGCCGGTTTCTCGCAGAGATCGGGAAGGGAAAGGAAGAGCGCAGAGATGGCGTTCTGCGCGGCGAAGCCGCATTCATGTCGCTGGTCGATCAAAAACCGGCGCCTGCGGCGTGCTGCTCCCTCTTCGCGTCCCTCTTTGCCTCTGCGCCTCTGCGAGAAACTCCCTGTCCTTCAATAAACCCGCTTCACCAGCCACCCGCGCGCCTCGAGGAGGCGGGGGAGGCCGTCGATCCCGGCCACATGCGCAGCGCCCACCGCGATGAACGGCTTCGCGCCCGCTTTCAGCATGGCATTGATCTGGTCTGCCCAGGCCAGATTGCGCCGGGTCAGCAGCGCGGAACGCAGGGTCGGATCGGCCAGAAAGCCGGTCTGTGCCTCGCGCGCGATGCCGAGTTCATCGCCGCGCATCCAAAGCGTAAGCATGTCCTTGTCGTCGTCGCGGTTGTCGGCGGCCTCGTGCGCCACTTGCTCCAGCAGCACCGTCTGCGCGCGCGGCGGCAGCGTGTCGAAAATGCCGAACTGGCTGTCGATCGTCTCGAGCCCGGTCACCGGCTTGTTGCCGATCACCTTGCGCAGCTCGGGTTCGACCCCGCTGTCGGGCTCCATCCCCTGCTTGAGCCCGCCGATCGCGGCAATTTGCAGCGCGACAGCCCAGCTTTCCTGATCCTTGAACTGCGTGTCGTTCAGCGAGAGATCCTTGTAGACCTTGGACAAGTCCGCGCGGAACTTGGGGCCGACCCGCTCGCTCGGCGGCGGCAGGCCGGGGGTGAAGGCAAGGCGCCCCAGCGCTTCGCCCGCCACTTGCTGATTGAGCGGTTCGCCGATTTCGAGCACCAGCCGGTCCGCGCCGGAAATCGCACTGTCGATGGCCGGTCGCCGCCACTGCGTGCCCGGGGGCAGCGAATGGACGGTGCCGAGCAGCCAACCATGCACCCCGGTGCTGTCCGAAATCGCCCAGAGCGCCACTTTCGCAGGATCGTCCGGCGGCGGCTTGGCCGCCCCGCAGGCCGCGAGCGTGATCAGCAGGCAGCCGGCCATCAGCTGCAGCAGCCGGGCGAGGGGGGAGGTCTGGCGCGTCATTGCCCCATCGGGATGGACCAAGCGCGGAGGCGAAGCAAGAACCGCGCGCCGCACGGTTGATTTGAACGGGCCAATCCGCCAAAGCGCGCGGGCCATGGCTGACACTGCGAACCCCGCTTCCGCCCCCCTCAGCGTGCAGGACATGATCCTCACGCTCCACGCCTATTGGGGCGCGCGCGGGTGCCTGATCCTCCAGCCCTATGACATGCGCATGGGCGCGGGCACGTTCCACCCCGCCACAACCCTGCGCGCGCTCGGCCCGCAGCCGTGGAATGCCGCTTATGTCCAGCCGAGCCGCCGGCCGACCGACGGGCGCTATGGCGAGAACCCGAACCGGCTGCAGCACTATTACCAGTATCAGGTCATCATGAAGCCGAGCCCGCCGGACTTGCAGGCGCTCTATCTCGGCAGCCTCGCTGCCATCGGCATCGATCCGCTGCTGCACGATATCCGCTTCGTGGAGGACGACTGGGAATCGCCCACGCTCGGCGCCTGGGGGCTGGGCTGGGAAGTCTGGTGCGACGGCATGGAAGTCACCCAGTTCACTTATTTCCAGCAGATGGGCGGCTTCGATTGCAAGCCCGTCTCGGGCGAGCTGACCTACGGCCTCGAACGCCTCGCGATGTACATCCAGGGCGTCGACAACGTTTACGACCTCAAGTTCAACAATCACGGCGTGAGCTATGGCGACGTGTTCCTCGAGAACGAACGCCAGATGTCGACGTGGAACTTCGAGGTGGCGGACACCGAAACGCTGTTCGAAGGCTTCCGCCGCGCCGAGGCCGAATGCCGCAAGGCGCTCGACGCCAAGGTCCCCATCGCAGCCTATGAACAGGCGATCGAGGCGAGCCACTTGTTCAACCTCCTGCAGGCGCGCGGCGTGATTTCGGTGCAGGAACGCGCCAGCTACATGGGCCGGGTGCGCGATCTCGCGCGCGGCTCTTGCGAGGGCTACATGGAAAAGTACCGCCCCGAATGGGAAGCGAAGTTCCCGGGGTGGACGGCATGAGCACCAACCCCACCCCGTTCGTGTCGAGCGAAGTCGAGACACCTGGCGCCGATTTCTTGCTCGAACTGCGCTCGGAAGAAATCCCCGCGCGGATGCAGGCCGGCGCGCGCGCCGATCTCGAAAAGCTGTTCCGCCGCGAGATGGAGGCCGCTGGGCTCGCCGTCGGCGCGCTGACCGTGTGGTCCACCCCGCGCCGCCTGACGCTGATTGCGAAGGGCTTGCCGCTCGCCACGCAGGCGCAAGCCGAGGAAACCAAGGGCCCGCGCACCTCCGCCCCCGAACAGGCGCTGGAAGGCTTTCTGCGCAAGACGGGGCTGACGAAGGACCAACTGGCCGAGCGCGATGGCGTATGGTTTGCCGTCGTCGAAAAGCCCGGCCGCGCCGCTGCCGAGGTGCTGGCCGCCGCGATCCCCGCCATCATCCGCGCCTTCCCCTGGCCCAAGTCGCAGCGCTGGGGCGCGGCGAGCCTTGCGCCTGACAGCTTGCGCTGGGTGCGCCCACTTTCGGGCATTATCGCGCTGCTGGGCGGCGAAGTGATCGATTGCGAGATCGGCGGCATTCGCTCGGGCCGCACCACGATGGGCCACCGCTTCCACCACAGCGGCGAAATCGTGATCGATGGCGTGGATGACTACGCGGCCAAGCTGCGCGAGGCCCATGTGATCGTTGATCACGCGGAACGCGAAGCTATCGTCCGCGAAGGCGCCAAGCAGGCGGCGGCGGACGCAGACCTTTTGCTGGTCGAGGACGAAGGGCTCGTCATCGAGAACGCCGGCCTCACCGAATGGCCGGTGCCGCTGCTCGGCCGCTTTGACGAGGCTTTCCTTGAAGTGCCGCCCGAAGTGATCCAGCTCACCGCGCGGGTGAACCAGAAGTACTTCATCTGCCGCGACGCTGCGGGCAAACTCGCCAATGCTTTCGTCTGCACCGCCAATATCGCGGCGCACGATGGCGGCGCGATGATCGTCGCCGGCAACCGCAAGGTCCTCGCCGCGCGCCTTTCGGACGCCCGCTTCTTCTGGGAGCAGGACAGGAAGACGCCGCTTTCGGTGCAGGCGGAGAAGCTGGCGCGGATTACCTTCCACGAGAAGCTGGGCACCGTTGCCGACAAGGTCGAGCGGGTGGCAAAGCTCGCCCGATGGCTGGTGGAAGAGGGCATCGTAAAGCCCTCTCCCCTTCAGGGGAGAGGGTTGGGAGAGGGGGCCGCAGGCACCACCTCCGCCAGGGGGGGGGGGCCGCGCCCCCCCCCCCCCCCCCCGGGCGGGCAGCGGGGGCGGAGAGGGA
>NZ_JAIEPN010000106.1 GCF_019748365.1 Novosphingobium sp. | reverse complement strand
CATGGGGCTTTTTATTCAACCCAACTGGCCCCTTTTTAAACCGGTGCCTGGCCCGTTTTTATCCCGGTGTTGACACTCGGTGAAACGCCATGTCGAAGCGCTTGTCGCCTTGCGCCGGGGCGTGCAACAACAGCGCCAGACGGCAGGAGAGGGTGAGTGGCGATGGGTTTCAAGGCATTCTGGGATCGGCACATGGTGCCCCGGCTGATCCGCACGTGCTGCGGCGCGGACGGGATCATGGAGTTGCGCGGGCAGGTCGTGCCCAAGGCACGCGGCGCGGTGTTCGAGATCGGCTGCGGCGGCGGCTACAACCAGCAGTTCTATGACAAAGGCGCGGTGACGTCGTTCGCGGGGATCGATCCATCGGACAAATTGCTCGATTTCGCGCGTGCGGAAGCGGCGAAGAAGGGCTGGGCGGCGGATATCCGCCACGGCGTGGGCGAGGCGATTCCCTTTGCCAGCGAGAGTTTCGACACAGTGGTATGCACTTACACCCTGTGCTCGGTGAGCGATCCGCAGCGCGTACTCTCTGAAATGCGCCGTATCCTGAAGCCGGGCGGGCAATTCCTGTTCCTCGAGCACGGCAGCGCACCTGATGAGGACGTCCAGCGCTGGCAGCAGCGGATCGAGCCATTCTGGAAACCGATTGCCGGTGGCTGCCATCTGACGCGGCCAGTGACGGCAGCCGTGCGGCATGCCGGCTTTGAAGTTGAGCCGATCGGCAAAGGCTATCTGCCCGGCAATCCTCGCTGGGCAGCGTGGATGGAATGGGGCACCGCAACGCGCCTCGCCTGAAACGGCGCCCGGCCCCAAACGAAAGGCCCTCCCCGGTGCGGTACCGGGGAGGGCCTTCGTGTTTCCGTGCCTGACTGGTCTGGTTCAGGCGCCGAAAGTACGCTGCCACCAGCCGCGACGCGGCTCGCTCGGCTTGTCGTCAGCCGGAGCAGTCTCGTTTGCCGGCACTGCATCGGGCGACGGCGCTTCAACTGCCGCTTCCGGTGCGGGCTCCGGGGCAAGCGCTTCCTCTGCAGGCGCAGCGGGGGCCTCAGCCTCGGGCGAATCGCTCTTCTTGCGGCGCGAGCGCTTGGGCTTGGCGGGGGTTTCCGCTTCGACTTCCGCCGCTGGCTCAGCCGCAGGCGCCTCGGCGACGGCCTCCGCGACCGGCGTTTCCGCTTCGGCGGCATCGGCCTTCTTGCGGCGCGAGCGCTTGGGCTTGGCGGGGGCCTCGGCTTCGGCCACGACCTCGACCTCGACCGCTACCGGCTCGGCAGCAGGCTCGGAGGCCGGGGCCTCTGCGTCAGCTTCAACCGGCTCGGCATCCACCTTGCGGCGACGCGAGCGGCGCGGCTTGGCAGGAGCTTCCTCGGCGGCCTCGGCCGGAGCGGGTGCCTCGACAGGTTCGGCAGCTTCGTCGCCGGGGGCATCGCCGGCCTGAGCCTCGTCACCGTCCGCTTCGTTGCCCTGCGTCTCACCGCCTTGCGCTTCGCCGTCACCACGGCCACCACGCCGACGACGACCACGGCGGCGGCGCTTGCGTGGGCCGCGCTCGTCATTGCGATCCTCGGTGCGCTCGCCGCCTTCGCTGCGCTCGCCGTCCTCATCGCCTTCGTCGTCACCTTCAGCTTCACCGCCTTCGCCTTCGTTGGCGGCCGACGGGGCGATTTCGTTGCCATCGCGATCACGGCCACGGCCCCGACGGCGCTTGCGGCGCTTGCGCCGACCGCCTTCGCCATCGCCCTCATCACGCTCGCGGCGTTCGCTCCGCGGCTCGTCCTGAGCCTCGGCGTCTTCGTCGTCGCCGTAATCTTCGTCCTCATCGGTGTCCGTTTCCGGTTCGATGATCGGTTCGAAGCGCGGCACGAACGAGGGCTTGGGCCCGCGCGAGGCGACGCGCATCTTGGCGCCTTCGTTCTCGCCTTCGGGGATCACCTCGACCGTCACGCCATAGCGCATCTCGATCTCTGCAAGATCGGCGCGCTTGGCATTGAGCACGTAGATTGCGGCTTCCTGGCTGGCATAGAGCGTGATGATCGTGCCCTTGCCCTTGGCTGCCTCGTCCTCGATCATGCGCAGCGCCGAAAGGCCTGCCGAGGAGGCCGTGCGCACGAGGCCCGAGCCGTCGCAGTGCGGGCAGGCGCGGGTCGTGGCTTCAAGCACGCCGGTGCGCAGGCGCTGGCGGCTCATTTCCATCAGACCGAAGCCTGAGATGCGGCCGACCTGAATGCGCGCGCGGTCGTTGCGCAGCGCGTCCTTCATGGCCTTCTCGACCTTGCGGACGTTGGAGCCGTACTCCATGTCGATGAAGTCGATCACCACCAGCCCGGCCATGTCGCGCAGGCGCAGCTGGCGGGCGATTTCGCGTGCAGCTTCAAGGTTGGTGCTGACCGCGGTCGCCTCGATCCCGTGCTCCTTGGTCGAGCGGCCCGAGTTGATGTCGATCGAGACGAGCGCCTCGGTCGGGTTGATTACCAGGTAGCCGCCGCTCTTCAGCTGGACGACCGGATCGTACATTGCGGTGAGCTGGTCCTCGGCGCCATAGCGCTGGAACAGCGGCACCGGATCGGCGTACTGCTTTACCCGCTTGGCGTGGCTGGGCATCAGCAGCTTCATGAAGTCCTTGGCCGCGCGGTAGCCATGCTCGCCCTCGACAACGACTTCCTCGATGTCGCGGTTGTAGATGTCGCGGATCGCGCGCTTGATGAGGTCGCTATCCGAATGGATCAGCGCGGGCGCGGAGGACTTCAGGGTGCGTTCGCGGATCTCGTCCCACAGGCGGGCAAGGTAGTCGAAGTCGCGCTTGATCTCGGGCTTGGTGCGCTGGAGACCGGCGGTGCGCACGATGCAGCTCATCGTGCGGGGCAGCTCGAGCTCGGCCATGATCGACTTGACGCGCTTGCGGTCAGCGGCCGAGTTGATCTTGCGGCTGATGCCGCCGCCATGGCTCGAGTTCGGCATCAGCACGCAGTAGCGGCCGGCGAGGCTGAGGTAGGTGGTGAGGGCGGCGCCCTTGTTGCCGCGCTCTTCCTTGACGACCTGGACGAGGAGCACCTGGCGGCGCTGGATCACGTCCTGGATCTTGTAGCGGCGGCGCAGCGCCATGCGGCGGGCGCGCAGATCGTCGGCCTCACGCGCCTGGGCACGCGGAGCGCGCTGGCGACGGGGACGGCGCGAGCGGCCGCCTTCGTCTTCTTCGCCATCTTCGCGCGTATCGCCTTCAGCGTCTTCGGCTAATTCATTGTCTTCAAAGCCATTTTCGACAACGCCGCCCTCGATCGTGGCAACTTCATCCTTCTCCGAGGTATCGACTTCGGTGACGCCTTCGTCGCCGTCGTAATCGTAACGGTCGTCGCCGCCATCCCCCTGATCGTCAAATTCGTCGAGTTCGTCACCTTCGGCCTCGTCAGCGGCGCGCAGCGCGGCTTCTTCCTCGGCGTGGGCGGCTTCCTCAGCAAGGAGACGCTCGCGGTCTTCCTTGGGGATCTGGTAGTAATCGGGATGGATTTCGCTGAAGGCGAGGAAGCCGTGGCGATTGCCGCCAAAATCGACGAATGCCGCCTGCAGCGACGGTTCGACGCGGGTTACCTTGGCGAGATAGATGTTGCCCTTGATCTGCTTGTGATCGGCAGATTCAAAATCGAACTCTTCAATCCGGTTGCCATTGAGCACCGCCACCCGGGTTTCTTCCTGGTGGCGCGCATCGATCAGCATGCGCGTGGTCATTATAAAGTCTCCAGCCGCGCGGCCACGGGGGTGAACCCGGGTTCTGGGCGCGGTTCAATGTGAAAGCGCGATAGCCATGATGGCCGGGCCCGGTTGCGACCGGGACGGCATGAAGGCGTTTCGCGAATGCGGATTTGCCGGTTCGGAGCGCGGGAAAGGCCGCTTTTGCGTGCCCGATGCGCTCGCCGCCCGGCGGCGGTTGGTGCGTGTCTGCCCCGAGGATGGTCCGTGGCGACTGGCACGGACCGATGCACGCCAAGCCTGTGCGGGCCCCTGCGGGGCTCCTCGGCTCGAACGTTGCACGGATTTCCATCAAGACATCAACCTCTGGCGCGAAAGAAGCTGGGCTTGCCCGGTGCCTCTTCGCTGGTACTTCAGGTTCGGGCAAAAACCGTTCCAGGGCAACGCCTTGTCCCGTCAATCTGCGATGCGCGCGGTGGCACTGCAACACGGTGCGGGGGCGGAGCCGAGGCCGATCCGGGCTCGTTCCAGATTGGCACTGCTAGCACCGGATTTGCCAACCAGCAATTAAAACCATGACAGGAAAGCTGCGGTCCGGTGGCTCTCCGGTGGAACGCGTAACAATTCCTGCTGGACCGCCCGGCAGTCTGCATTGCATAGCCGCGAGCCATGAGAGGGCGTGTGCTGATATGGGTGGTGCTGGGTGTGGCGTTGGCCGTCATGACGGCAGCGGCGATCCTTGTAGCTCTGTCCTTCGCCAAGCCTGCCGGTATTCCTGCCAACGTCATCCGGATCGCCTTGCCATCGGGCGCGGCGCAGATCGGACTGCCCCGGATCGACGGGCCTGCCGATGCAAGCCGGCCGCTGGTGGTGATCGATGCCGGGCATGGCGGACACGATCCCGGCGCCAGCGGGCAGCGCGGCCAGCGCGAGAAGGCGATCACGCTCACGCTCGCACTGGCGCTGCGCGATGCGCTGCTGGCGGATGGCCGCGTGCGCGTGGCACTGACGCGTGACAATGACCGCTTTCTGGCGCTGGAGGAACGCTCGGGCATTGCCCGTCGGCTCAAGGCCGATCTTTTCCTATCGATCCATGCCGATGCCTCGGAATCCCCCGACGCGACCGGGGCGACGGTCTACACGCTGTCCGACCGTGGCTCGGACGCGATTGCCGATGCGGTCGCGCGGCGGGAAAACAAGGCGGACACGGTTAACGGCGTCGAACTTGGCGGCAAGTCGGACAGCGTGACGGCAATTCTGGTCAGCCTCTCGCAGCGCGAGATGCGCGAGCGATCCAAGGCCTTTGCCGCGCTTGTCCTGCGTGAGGGTCAGGGCAAGGTGCGCTTCCACACCGACCCGGAACGCGAGGCGGCGTTCGTGGTGCTCAAGTCGCTCGACCTGCCCTCCGCGCTGATCGAGGCGGGCTACATCAGCTCTCCCGACGATGCGAGCGCGCTGGCCAATCCGGGCTGGCGCAAGGACTTTGCCGGGGCGGTGGCTTCGGCAATCGAGATCTATCTTGCGCGGACCAATGTCGCCTCGGCCCTTCCCTGACGCTGGCCACTGGCATTCCCGCAAAAGGCCATGCTAAGGCCCGCCCCAGATGGCGAATGATCCCAACCTTCCCGGCAGCGATGGCACTTCGGTGCGTTGGCGCATCGAGCGCAATGCAGCCGGCATTCTGGGCCGGGCGCGGGAACTCTGGCGCTCGCAAGTCTGGGTGCGTCGCGCTGGCTATGCGCTGGGCGTGCTGGCGGTGCTGTATGCGATCCTGTGGGTCACGGTGATCCGCACGCTGCCCTCGGCAGACAAGCTCCTGACCTATCAGCCGCCACTGCCGACGATGGTGCGCGGCAATGACGGCGAGATCGTCTCCAGCTATGCGCGCGAGCGGCGGGTGCAATTGCGCTATGTCGACTTTCCCGAGCCGCTGATCCACGCGTTTCTTTCGGCGGAAGACAAGTCGTTCTTCAGCCACGGCGGAGTCGACATTACCGGCCTGATCGGCGCGATGGTGGACTACACGCTGAAGTTTGGATCGGGCGAGCGCGCGCGCGGCGGCTCGACCATTACCCAGCAGGTTGCCAAGAACATCCTGATCGGCAACGAATATTCAGTGACGCGCAAGCTCAAGGAAATGATCCTCGCGCGGCGCATCGAGAGCGTGCTGACCAAGCAGCAGATCCTGGAACTCTATCTCAACGAGATCCCGCTTGGGCGGCAGAGCTTCGGCGTGCAGGCGGCGGCGCGGGCCTATTTCGACAAGGACGTAGGCGACCTCAAGCTGCATGAAGTCGCCTTCCTGGCGATTCTGCCCAAGGCACCGGAAACTTATGGCCGCGCCAAGTTTGCCGGAAAGGCGCTCGAACGGCGGGCTTATGTGCTCGACCAGATGGTCAAGAACGGCTGGGCGACCTCTGCCGAGGCGGCCGAAGCCAAGGCGCAGCCGCTCGGCCTCGTGCCACGGCGGTCTGAAAACTTTACGGCGGATGCGGGCTATTTCCTCGAGGAAGTGCGGCGCCAGTTGATCGACAAGTTTGGCGAGAATGCCGACAACGGCCCCAACAGCGTCTACGCGGGCGGCCTGTGGGTGCGCACGTCGCTCGATGCCGAGCTTCAGACGGCGGCGCAGGCGGCACTGCGCAACGGCCTGCTGCGGTTCAGCGGCGGGCGGGCGTGGAGCGGACCGATCGCCAAGCTCGACGTATCGGGGAACTGGCAAGCCGAACTGATCACCAGCAATCTTTCGATCCGCTATCAGGACTGGCGCATCGGCGTGGTGCTGTCCCGGCGGGGGAATGACGGGCGGATCGGCTTTGCCGATGGCAGCACCGGGCCGCTATGGGCGATGCCGCAGGCGATGAAGGCGGGCGATGTGATCGCGGCGGCGCCTTCGGGCGGCGGCTGGGCGGTGCGGGTGATCCCTGAGGTTTCCGGCGGCATGGTGGTGGAAGATCCGCAGAGCGGGCGCGTGCTCGCCATGCAGGGCGGGTTTGATGCGCGCCTCGGCTCGTTCAACCGCGCGACGCAGGCAGTGCGTCAGCCCGGATCGACAATCAAGCCGTTCGTCTATGCGACCGCGCTCGACAACGGGATGACGCCGGCCTCGATGATCCTCGATGGCACGTTCTGCGTCTATCAGGGTGCGGCGCTGGGGCAGAAATGCTTCCGCAACTTCGGCAATGAAGGCGGATCGGGCAGCCACACGATGCGCTGGGGCCTTGAGCAATCGCGCAACCTGATGACGGTGCGCATTGCCAACGATGTGGGCATGGACAAGGTGGTCCGCACGATCAAGGGTGTCGGGATCGGGGACTACCAGCCTTACCTTTCGATGGCGCTGGGTGCGGGCGATACGACCGCGGCGAAGATAGCCAATGCCTATGCCGCGCTTGCCAATCATGGCCGCCAGCACGAACAGACGCTGATCGACTATGTGCAGAACCGCGACGGCAAAGTGATCTGGAAGGCGGACAACCGCGATTGCTCGGGCTGCAACATGGCGCAATGGGATGGCAAGCCGATGCCGCGGATGAAGCCGACCGGCAAGCAGGTGATCGACCCGCGCACCGCCTATCAGGTGGTGCATATGCTGGAAGGCGTGGTGGTGCGCGGCACGGCGCTGACGCTGGCTGATCTCAAGCTGCCTCTGTTCGGCAAGACGGGCACGACCAGCGGCCCGACCAACGTGTGGTTTGCCGGCGGCTCGACCGATATCGTGAGCGCACTTTATCTTGGTTATGACCAGCCGCGCAGCCTTGGCGGCTATGCCCAGGGCGGCCGGATTGCGGCGCCGATCTTCAAGGACTTCGTGCAGCTGACGCGCAAACGCTGGAGCGATACGCCGTTTACCGTCCCCGAAGGCATCCGCATGGTGAAGATCGACCGGGTGACCGGACGGCAGGTATTCGGCGGGACGCCCGAGGATTATGTGCGCCAAGCCTCGGTGATCTGGGAAGCGTTCAAGCCCAACAGCGAGCCGACGCGCACTTTCCGGCCCGAGGACCAGACGCTCAAGGAAGCGGTGCTCGAGGCGATCCGCAAGGCGCGGGCGGCAAAGGGCGAGGCTGCAGGCGAGGATGTGCCGGTGGAAGAGGGCGACTTTGTCGAGGACAAGGGCGGGATCTACTGAGGCTGCGCCAGGCTCGCAGGAAAATGGGGACAGTCCCCGAGAAAAAGGGGGACAGTCCCCATTTTCCTGCACCATTTGCCGGTTCCCGCTCCGCATTCTTGCTGATAGGCTCCTGCCCATGATCAAGCATGCTCTTGCCGCTGCTGCGGCGCTCGCCCTTCTTGTCCCCGCTTCGGCCAACGCGGAACTTGCGCAAGGCGCGGTTGCGCCCGATTTCACGACGATGGGCGCCCTTGCCGGCAAGCCGATGAAGGTGAGCCTCAAGGCGATGCTGGCGAAGGGGCCGGTCGTGCTCTATTTCTACCCCAAGGCGTTCACCTCGGGCTGCACGATGGAGGCGCATGCCTTTGCCGAAGCGACGGGCGATTTCGCGAAGGCGGGTGCAACCGTACTGGGCATGTCGAACGACGATCTGCCGACCTTGCAGAAGTTTTCCACCGCCGAATGCCGCGACAAGTTCGCTGTGGCAGCCGCCACCAAGGACGTGATCAAGGCCTATGATGTGTCGCTCAAGGTGGCGGGCGTCTCCAGCGGTCTGACCAAGCGCACGAGCTATGTGATCGCGAAGAACGGCAGGATCGTGATGGTCCATTCGGATATGGACTACAAGGACCACGTGAAGCTCACGCTTGAGGCCGTGAAGAAGCTCAAGAAGGGTTGACGGCGTAGCCGGGCCACCGGCGCCTCTTTACAAGGCGCGCTGCTTCGCTAAGCGGCTCGGTTCGTAAGCCATGCCGCTGCGTTCAGCGGTAGGGCTCCCGCAATCTGGAGTGAGACACGTCATGCGTGCCGAAGGGCAGGCCCATATCGACCGCATCGAGGCCGCGCTGCGGCTGGTGCGCAAGTTCCTTGACTGGGACCGCGCTGTCCGCCGGCTCGATGAACTCAACGCGCGGGTTGAAGATCCGAAGCTGTGGGATGATCCCAAGCAGGCCGAAGCGGTGATGCGCGAGCGGCGGCGGCTGGAAGCCTCGATCGGCGCGGTGAACGAGATCGGCGCCGAAATGGCCGATGCGATCGAATTCGTCGAGCTGGGCGAGATGGAAGGCGATGACGCGACGGTGGCCGAAGGGCTCGCCACGCTGGCGGCGCTGGCCGAGCGCGCGGATGCCGACAAGGTCCAGGCGCTGCTGGCGGGCGAGGCGGACGGGTCCAACGCGTTCCTCGAAGTTCATGCAGGCGCCGGCGGCACCGAAAGCCAGGACTGGGCCGAAATGCTGCAGCGGATGTATACGCGCTGGGCGGAGCGGCATGGGTTCAAGGTCGATCTGCTCGATTATCACGCGGGCGAAGCGGCGGGGATCAAGTCGGCGACGCTGCTGATCAAGGGCGAGAACGCCTACGGCTATGCCAAGACCGAGAGCGGCGTGCATCGGCTGGTGCGGATCAGCCCCTATGACAGCTCGGCGCGGCGGCACACCTCGTTCAGTTCGGTCTGGGTCTATCCCGAGATCGACGACAATATCGAGATCGAGATCAATCCGGCCGACCTCAAGATCGATACCTACCGCGCGTCCGGAGCAGGCGGGCAGCACGTGAATACCACCGACTCGGCGGTGCGCATCACGCACGTGCCTTCGGGCATCATCGTGGCGAGCCAGATCGACCGCAGCCAGCACAAGAACCGCGCGACCGCGATGGGGATGCTGAAGGCGCGGCTCTATGAGGCCGAACTCGCCAAGCGCGAGGCTGCGGCGAGCGGCGAATATGCCGCCAAGACCGAGATCGGCTGGGGGCACCAGATCCGCTCCTATGTGCTGCAGCCCTATCAGCAGGTGAAGGACCTGCGCACGGGCGTGGTCAGCACCAATCCGACCGATGTGCTCGATGGCGCGCTCGATCCATTCATGGCTGCGGCGCTGGCGCAGCGGGTGACGGGCGAGAAGGTCACCGTGGAAGACGACGATTGAGCACGCGCTTCGTCGTTTGGGCGGGACTGCTGTCTTTGGCGGCCTGCCGCGCCGATGCGGGAGACACCGACCGTGCACCGCAGAACCGCGCGTTTCCCCGGGCCGACCGACCGGTGGCCAAAGTCGTCTCGACGCAGTGGTCGAACGAGGAACTGCGCGACAGGAAGGGCGAGGCGACGAGCGTGATGGACGAGGCAGGGGTGGCCCCGGGCATGACCGTTGCCGATATCGGCGCGGGCGAGGGGTACTACACGGTGCGGCTGGCCGCGCGGGTGGGCGCGAAGGGGCGCGTGCTGGCGCAGGATATCGACGAGGGCGCGCTGGGCCGGCTCGGCGCGCGGATCGAGCGCGAACAACTCACCTCGGTATCGATCAAGCAGGGCGCAACCGATGATCCTGGTCTGCCGCCAAAGAGCTTCGACCGCGTGTTCATGATCCACATGTACCACGAGATTGCCGAGCCCTATCCGTTCCTGTGGCGGCTCTGGCCGGCGCTCAAGCCCGGCGGGTCGGTCGTCGTCGTCGATGCGGACCGGTCGACCGACCAGCACGGAACGCCGCCCGCGCTGCTTTTTTGCGAATTCGAGACAGCGGGCTTTCGCTTGACCGCGTTTCGCCGTAAGCCGGATCTGTCAGGCTATTATGCTCAGTTCGTACCTGCGGGCAGCGGGCCGCCTGAGCCGAGCAAGATGCGATCGTGCCACGCCGGTGCCAATGGCTCCGCTGGCAAGGTTGGGGGTCTCTAAGGGAAGACGATGTCTGCGTTCAAAGGTTTGAAGCCGATCCTGTATGGCGGCCGCGAAGTGTGGCCTCTGGTCGAGGGCGGCAAGGGTGTGGCGGCGACCAATCACATGAGCTCGGGCGCATGGGCCGCTGCGGGCGGGATCGGCACGGTCAGCGCGGTGAATGCCGACAGCTATGACGCGACTGGCAAGATCATTCCGCAGGTCTACGAGCAGCTCACGCGCAGGGAACGTCACGAGCAGCTGATCCGCTACGGCATCGACGGCGCGGTCGAGCAGGTAAAGCGCGCCTATGATCTGGCGAGCGGCAAGGGCGCGATCAATATCAACGTCCTGTGGGAAATGGGCGGTGCGCAGCCGATCCTCGAAGGCGTGCTGGAGAAGACCCGCGGCCTCGTGGCGGGCGTCACTTGCGGCGCGGGCATGCCCTACAAGCTGGCCGAAATCGCCGCGCGCCATGCGGTGAACTATCTGCCCATCGTGTCCTCGGGCCGCGCCTTCCGCGCGCTGTGGAAGCGGGCTTACCACAAGGTCCCCGAACTGCTCGGCGCGGTGGTCTATGAAGATCCTTGGCTGGCAGGCGGGCACAACGGCCTTTCCAACGCCGAAGACCCGAAGAAGCCCGAAGACCCGTACCCGCGCGTGAAAGTGCTGCGCGAAGTGATGCGCACCGAAGGCGTGCCAGACAGTGTGCCGATCGTGATGGCCGGCGGCGTGTGGTTCCTGCGCGAGTGGGACAACTGGATCGACAATGACGAGCTTGGCAGCATTGCCTTCCAGTTCGGCACCCGGCCGCTGCTGACTCAGGAAAGCCCGATCCCGCAAGGGTGGAAGGACCACCTGCGCACGCTTGATCCGGGTGATGTGCTGCTGCACCGCTTCTCGCCGACAGGGTTCTATTCCTCTGCCGTGCTCAACCCGTTCCTGCAGACGCTCGTTGCCCGCTCCGAACGGCAGATTCCCTATTCCAAGGTTGCGGCAGGCGAGCACACCGTGCAGCTCGACGTGGGCGTCAAGGGCAAGAACTTCTGGGTGACCCCGGCAGACCGCGACCGCGCGCGGACATGGTTCGGGGCGGGCTTTACCCATGCGCTGCGCACGCCCGACGATACCATCGTGTTCGTGACAACGACGGAGCGCGAGGAAATCCAGCAGGACCAGAAGGACTGCATGGGCTGCCTCTCGCACTGCGGGTTCTCCTCGTGGAAGGACCACGACGACTACACCACCGGGCGCCTCGCCGATCCGCGCAGCTTCTGCATCCAGAAGACATTGCAGGACATTGCGCACGGCGGACCGGTTGACCAGAACCTGATGTTTGCCGGCCGCGCCGCCTATCGGTTCAAGCAGGACCCGTTCTATTCCAACAACTTCACGCCCACCGTGAAGCAACTGGTGGACCGCATCCTGACGGGGGACTGAGGCAGTGCGGGCTCATCCTGGCCCGCCCCGCACCGGGGCGCCGCCACGCTGGCGCTGGGCGCTGGAATTCCTTGCCCTGCCGCAGATACAGACCGCGCCTTTCCGCCGCCCGGTCGTGGTGCCGCCGTTCGGGCGCGGGCAGCCGGTCATCGTGGTGCCGGGGCTGCTTTCCAACGACCGCTCGACTGCCCTGCTGCGCAATTCGCTGCGTACGGCCGGGTTCGTTGTCGAGGGATGGGGGCAGGGCCTCAACACCGGTGCCCGGCCCGCGCAGATCGCCCGTCTTGAAGCGCAGCTGTGCGATCTTGCCGCGCGCACGGGCAAACCGGTTGTGCTGATCGGCTGGAGCCTTGGCGGCCTGTTTGCGCGGGTGCTGGCGCAGCGGCACCCGGATGCCTGCCGGCTGGTGATAACGCTGGGTTCGCCCTTTTCCGGAGACCGACGGGCAAACAATGCCTGGCGCGTTTACGAGGCGCTCAACGATCATACGGTTGATGAACCGCCCTTTCCCGAGGACCCTGGAGTGAAGCCGCCGGTGCGGACGATTGCGGTCTGGTCAAGGCGCGACGGAATCGTCGCTCCGGCTTGCGCCGCGGGTGAGGCGGGGCAGGCGGACCGGGTGATCGAGGTGCCGTTCAAGCACTTCGAAATGGCCAGCGTGCGCGGTGCAGTGGCGGCGGTACTGGGCTTGCTGCGCGAGGAATTGGGGTAACCTCCTGCCTCAATCAGGAGACCATCAAAGACCCTGGCAAAGCGACAGTCGGCGCAGCTTTGCTGTCAAAGCCTTTCCGAGGCTCGGTTCGAGGCTCCGGCCGCGTTGCATTCGAAGCGACGCGTTGATCGGGGCGGGCGTTCCGGAGCGGGATCGTTGCAGCCTGATCCCTTGCGACTTTTCTGCAGCAGGTTTGCGGGGCCGTCCGGCGGGTTCAGGTGCTGGCAAGTTTGCCATGCTAGAGAAGGGACTTCACCTGCGAGGCTGCCATGAATACCTCACGCTTGTTCCGAGGACTCTTGTTTGCATTACCACTTTCGCTGCTGCTGTGGTGCGGCATTCTCGTGACCACACTCCACGAGATGCCGGCGAGAGAGCGACACTTCGTGAGCCGGAAAATGCACCATCTGGTTCATGTCCTGGGCCATCCAATGCGGGACGCTGAACGGCTTTTTGGCTGACGCTGCCGGGTCGGCCTTTGCGTCGGCCTTTATTTCATTCGAACTCCCACGCGCGTTCGCCGTGGCTGGTGAGGTCGAGGCCTTCGCGTTCCTCGTCCTCGGTCACGCGCATCGGGATCACCATGGCGACCGCGAGGGCGCAGATGACGGTGCCGAGTGCGCTCCAGGCGGCGACGGCGCCGACGCCGGCGGCCTGCGCGAAGATCTGGCGGAAAAGGCCCATGCCTTCGGCATAGCCGGTGCCGCCGAGCGACGGTTCGAGGAAAACCGCGAGCAGGATCGAACCCACGATTCCGCCCACGCCATGAACGGCGAAGACATCGAGCGAATCGTCGATCTCGATGCGGCGCTTCACCAGCAGGATCATCGGGTAGCAGACCAGCGCTGCGGCAAGGCCGAACAGGATGGCCGCGCCGGGGGCGATGTATCCTGCGGCGGGGGTGACCGTGGCAAGGCCCGCGACCGCGCCAGTGGCAAAGCCCACCGAAGTCGGCTTGCCGATGCTGATCTTTTCGATGGCGAGCCATGCGAGAGCTGCGGCACAGGCGGCGGCGTGGGTGTTGATGATGGCAGAGGCGGCGTCATCCGTGGCGGTGAGCGCAGAGCCGCCATTGAAGCCGAACCAGCCGACCCACAGCATGGCCGCGCCGATCATCGTAAGCGCGGGCGAATGCGGCATCATCTGCGTCTTGGGGAAGCCGGTGCGCTTGCCGAGCAGCAGCGCCACGACCATCGCGGAAACGCCTGCGGTGGCGTGGACAACAATGCCGCCGGCAAAATCCATCGTGCCAAGGCGGCTGGAAAGCCAGCCACCGCCCCAGACCCAGTGCGCGACGGGGGCATAGACGATCAGGCTCCATAGTGCCGAGAACGCGACGACCCAGCCGAAACGGGCGCGATCGACCCAGGCGCCGACCATGAGCGCCGGGGTGATCGCGGCAAACATCATCTGGAACAGAGCGTAGGCGCTTTCGGGAACGAGCGTGCCTTCGCGCACATTGCCGAGCTGGCCGAGCATCCAGACCGAGCCGCCGCCCAGCCAGCCGCTCGAGACCGGGCCGAAGGCGAGCGTGTAGCCGACCACGATCCACAGCAGCGAGGTGATCGCGGCAATGGCGCCGATCTGGATGGCGACGGCGAGGAAGCCCTTGGCGCGGACGAGGCCGCCATAGAACAATGTCAGGCCGGGCAGCGTCATCAGGAGGACAAGCGCGCAGGACGTCAGCAGCCATGCGGTATCGCCGCTATCGGCGGCGTCGACAGCCTCGGCGGCCTGGGCATGGCCAAGCGCGGGCAGCACAAGCGCGCTGACGGCAAGCGCCACCGCCAAGACCTTCTTCATTCCGAACTCTCCCCCACGCGACTCGTTCGTGTTCTTATGCCCAGCCTTCGAGGACCTGATCGGGCGGACGATGCCCATCGGCCCAGAAACGGATATTGGCAATAACCTTGTCGCCAGAAGCCGTGCGCCCCTCGAAAGTTGCGCTGCCCATGTGCGGGAGGAGCGAGACATTGCCGAGCGCGAGGAGGCGCGGATCGATCTTCGGTTCGTGCGCGAAGACATCGAGCCCGGCCCCGCCGATGCGACCAGCCTGCAGCGCCTCGATCAGCGCGTTCTCGTCCACCACATCGCCGCGCGTGGTGTTCACGAGGTAGGCCTCGGGCTTCATCAGCGCGATGCGTCGCGCGTCCATCAGGAGGTGCGTTTCGGGCGTGGAGGGGCAGTGCAGCGTGACGATATCCGCCTCGCGCACGAGGGTATCGATGTCGGCTTCGTAGCGTGCGCCGACCATCCGCTCGAACGCTTCGGGAAGGCGCTGGCGGTTGTGGTAGACGATGTCCAGCCCGAAGGCGCGGGCGCGGTGGGCGACCGCCTGACCGATGCGGCCCATGCCGATGATGCCGAGGCGCTTGCCACTGATACGGTGGCCAAGGAGCGTGGACGGCGCCCAGCCAGCCCAATCGCCCGAGCGGATCACGCGGCCGCCTTCGGCAAGGCGGCGCGAGACGGCGATGATGAGCGACATCGTCATGTCCGCCGTATCGTCGGTGAACACGCCGGGGGTGTTCGTCACGAGGATTTTCCGCGCACGAGCCGCCGACAGGTCGATGTGATCGGTGCCGGCGCCGAAGCTGGCGATGAGGCCGAGCTGCGGGCCGGCGGAAGCGATGAGGTCTGCGTCGATGCGGTCCGTGACGGTGGGGACGAGGACGTGCGCTTCCTGCATCGCGGCACGGATTTCTTCCTGCGAGAGCGGGCGGTCATCCGGGTTCAGCGTCACGTCGAACAGCTCGGCCATGCGCGCCTCGGTCTCGGGCAGCAGGCGGCGGGTGACGAAGACGCGGGGGCGGCCTTCGATCCGGCGGGTGGGCCGGTAGTCGGAGCTGTGAGCTGTCGCGGACATGGCCTATCGCTATGCCGCCTCGCTGCTCCCGGTCAAGCACCCGGTTGCCCGGTTCGACGAATGCTGTATCGCAGACGGTGCGGCGATGATGGAGGAAGCTTGAGCGTGGGACTGCCCGGAAAGCGATTTGCGTTCCTGATGCTGCTGTCGGTGCTGGTGGCCGCGCCGGCGCGCGCGGCGGATGACGAGAATGGCCCCTACTGGGCCTCGCTGCGCGGCCAGCCGGCCAACCTGCGCGTGGGCCCGGGGCGCGAATACCGCATCAGCTGGGTCTATGTGCGCGCGGGGCTACCGATGAAGGTGCTGCGCTCGATCGGCGGCTGGCGGCTGGTCGAGGATATCGACGGCGCGCGGGGATGGATGCTGGCACAGTTCCTGACGCGCACGCGCACCGCGACGGTGAAGGGCGCCGTGGCGGAAATCCGCGAGAATTCGGATGGCGGCGGACGGTTGCTGTGGCGCGCGGAGCCCGGCGTGACGGGCACGCTTGGCGAATGCGGGCCGGCCTGGTGCAAATTCGATATCGCTGGCCGGCGCGGGTTTGTAGCCAAGACCGCGGTTTGGGGCGCGGAATAGGGGCCCGCTTCCGCAGGCCCCTCCGGATTCTTGCTTAGACCAGTTCGATCGCGACCGCCGTCGCTTCGCCGCCGCCGATGCAGAGGCTGGCGACGCCGCGCTTCTTGCCGTGGCGCTGGAGCGCGCCGATCAGCGTGGTGACGATGCGCGCGCCCGAAGCGCCGATGGGGTGACCAAGCGCGGTGGCGCCGCCGTGGACGTTGATCTTCTCGTGGCTGATGCCGAGATCGTGCATCGCGAACATGGCGACGCAGGCGAAAGCCTCGTTCACTTCGAACAGATCGACATCGCCGACGCTCCACCCGGCGCGGTCCAGCAGCTTGGTGATGGCGCCGACGGGGGCGGTGGTGAAGTCCTTGGGCGCCTGCGCATGGGCGGCCATGGCGACGACGCGGGCGACAGGGGTGAGACCATCGGCGGCGGCGACACTCTCACGCGTCAGCACCAGCGCGGCGGCGCCGTCGGAGATCGAGGACGAAGTGGCGGCGGTGATCGTGCCGTCCTTGGCGAAGGCGGGCTTGAGGGCAGGGATCTTGTCCGGCTTGCCCTTGCCGGGAGCCTCGTCGGTATCGATCACGGTCTCACCGGCGCGGCTGACGACCTTTACCGGCGCGATTTCGGCGACGAAGGCGCCTTCGGCAATCGCGGTCTGCGCACGGCGGAGGGATTCGATGGCGTAGGCGTCCTGCTGCTCGCGCGTGAGCTGGTATTCGTTGGCGGTATCCTGCGCGAAAGTGCCCATCGCGCGGCCTGCCTCATAGGCATCTTCGAGGCCATCGAGGAACATATGGTCATAGGCCGTATCATGGCCGATGCGCGCGCCCGAGCGGTGCTTCTTGAGGAGGTAGGGTGCGTTCGTCATGCTTTCCATGCCGCCCGCGACGACCATGTCGATGGAGCCCGAAGCGAGCGCCTCGGCGCCCATGATCATGGCCTGCATGCCCGAGCCGCAGACCTTGTTGACGGTGGTCGCCTGCACTGAAGTCGGCAGCCCGGCATGGATCGCGGCCTGGCGCGCCGGAGCCTGACCGAGGCCGGCGGGCAGCACGCAGCCCATGTAGACGCGGTCGACCTTATCGCCCGCTATGCCGGCGCGCTCGACTGCGGCCTTGACGGCGGTCGCGCCGAGTTGGGTGGCAGGGACATCGGACAGCGCGCCTTGCATCGCGCCCATCGGGGTGCGCGCGAAGGAGAGGATGACAACCGGATCGGCAGCAGAGAATTGGGCCATTGGAAACTTTTCCTGTGCTATGGGACCGCGCCAGGCCCCGGTTACTGCTTTGCATGTAGCCCTCGGGAATGACGAATTCAATTCGCGGGGTGAGACGCAAAGCAATGCAAGGTCCGTGGGCATGCTGATCGTGTTCATCCTTGGCGCGATGGTGCTCGGCGCGGTGATCGGGAGCTTCCTCGGTGTCGTTCTGATCCGGATGCCGGACGGGCGGCCGCTGGTGGCAGCCCGTTCGGCTTGCGATACCTGCGACAAGGAACTGGAGCCTCTCGAACTGGTGCCGGTGCTTTCGTGGGTGATCCAGGGCGGCAAGTGCCGCGAATGCGGCTCTGCGATCGATCGCTGGCAGTTGGCGGCGGAGCTGGGCGGGGCAGCGATCGGCGCGATTGCCGTGATGCTGAGCTACTTCCCGGTCTGGGCGATGCTGCTGGGCTGGCAATTGCTGCTGCTGGCCATGCTGGACTTGCGCCACATGTGGCTGCCGCGCCAGCTTTCGGCGCTGCTGGGCGCCACTGGCGCGCTGTTTGCGCTGGTCATGGGCTATTGGGCCGATGACGTGATGATTCTTGTCCAGTCGATGGTCGGCGGCGTGTTCGGGTTCGCGGCGCTGTGGCTACTGGGGCAGGGATATCTCGCCTGGCGCGGGCAGGAGGGGCTGGGCGGAGGTGATCCGCCGCTGCTGGGCGCCATCGGGCTGTGGCTTGGACCGCTGGGGGTGATCCACACTTTGCTGGTGGCGAGCCTTGGCGGGCTGGCGGTGGCTGCCGTGTTGTGGCGCGCCGGCCGGGAGGTGAGACCCGATACGATGCTGCCACTCGGAACCTTGCTGGCGGTGGCGGCCTGGTCGGTGTTTCTGTGGCAGGGACTATGATACTGCAAATCACTATCATTCAGCAATCATTCGTATGCAGTGCCAAAGGGCGCGGAAAACTGCGAGATTGCGGGCCTTCCACAGATAAAAGCTTGGATTTTGAGCCTCATCGGGCCATGCCGCACTTGCGCACAAGGCCTGCCGGGACTAGGGCGCCCACGACATAGAAACAGGCGAGTCAATCCTTTGGCCGAGCAACTGCCCTATCTCGCGCACTATCTGCCGATCCTCATCTTCCTCGGCATCGCGCTCGCGCTTTCGTGCGTGTTCGTGTTCCTGCCGATGGGCGTTTCGCGGCTCACCGGGGCGCACAACCCCAATGCCGAGAAGCTCAGCGAGTATGAATGCGGCTTCCCTGCGTTCGAGGACCCGCGGAGCCAGTTCGACGTGCGGTTCTACCTCGTCGCGATCCTGTTCATCATCTTCGACCTTGAAGCGGCGTTCCTGTTTCCCTGGGCGGTGAGCCTGAAGGAAAGCGGCTGGGCCGGGTGGGGCACGATGATGGTGTTCCTGTTCGAGCTGATCATCGGCTTCATCTACGCCTGGAAGAAGGGCGCGCTGGATTGGGAATGAGCAATATGACGTCCTCATCGATCATCCCGGCGACGGCGGCTGACATGCCGTCCGCGCCCGACGCCGCTTTCTTCGACAGCCTGAATGCCGAAGTTTCCGACAAGGGCTTCCTCGTCACTTCGACCGAGGAGCTGTTCCAGTGGGCGCGCACCGGCTCGCTGTGGTGGATGACCTTCGGGCTTGCCTGCTGCGCGGTGGAGATGATCCACGTGAACATGCCGCGTTATGACATGGAGCGCTTCGGCGTTGCCCCGCGCGCTTCGCCGCGCCAGTCGGACGTGATGATCGTGGCCGGCACGCTGTGCAACAAGATGGCCCCGGCGCTGCGCAAGGTCTACGACCAGATGTCGGACCCCAAGTATGTGATCTCGATGGGGTCGTGCGCCAATGGCGGCGGCTATTATCACTACAGCTATTCGGTGGTGCGCGGCTGTGATCGCATCGTGCCGGTTGATATCTATGTCCCTGGCTGTCCGCCGACTGCCGAGGCGCTGCTTTATGGCGTGATGCAGCTGCAGCGGAAGATCCGCCGCGTCGGCACGATCGAGCGTTGAGAGGGCTGCCGAAATGACCGTGCTTCATTCCGCCCCCCGCTACGCTCCCTTTGACGGCGTGCTGGAAACACTGAGCGGCGCGCTTGGCGCTGACGTGATTTCGGCGCGCGAGCAGCATGGCGAGATCGTCATCCATGTCGTGCGCGAGCGGATCGTCGAGGTGCTGCGGGCGCTGCGCGATACCCATGAATACCAGCAGCTGATGGACATCGCGGGCGCGGACTATCCCTCGCGGCCCGAGCGCTTCGAGGTGGTCTACTGCCTGCTTTCGCTGACGAAGAACCACCGCCTGATCGTCAAGGTCTCGACCGACGAGGCGACTCCGGTGCCGACGGCGACGGTGCTTTGGCCCAACGCCGGCTGGTACGAGCGCGAGGTCTACGACATGTACGGCGTGCTCTTCGCCGGGCACCCGGACTTGCGCCGCATCCTGACGGACTACGGCTTCCAGGGCCATCCGTTCCGCAAGGACTTCCCGCTGACCGGCTATGTCGAGCTGCGCTATTCCGAAGAGGACAAGCGCGTCGTCTACGAGAAGGTCGAGCTGGCGCAGGACCTGCGGCAATTCGATTTCATGAGCCCGTGGGAAGGCGCCGAATACGTGCTGCCGGGCGACGAAAAAGCCGGTGAGGGGGGCAAGCCATGAGCCTGAGCCTTGAACAGTCGCCGACGACCGGCGACGAGGTCATCACCAACTACACGATCAACTTCGGCCCGCAGCACCCGGCGGCGCACGGCGTGCTGCGCATGGTGATGGAGCTCGACGGCGAGATCATCGAGCGCATCGATCCGCATGTCGGCCTGCTCCACCGCGGCACCGAGAAGCTGATCGAGCACAAGACCTATCTGCAGGCGCTGCCCTATTTCGACCGGCTGGACTACTGCTCGCCGCTGGCGATGGAGCACTCCTATGTGCTGGCGATTGAGAAGCTGCTGAACATCGAAGTGCCGCTCAGGGCGCAGTATCTGAGGGTGCTGTTTGCCGAGCTGACGCGCATCTGCAACCACATGCTGAACCTCGGCAGCCACGTCATGGATGTCGGCGCGATGACGCCGAACCTGTGGCTGTTCGAAATCCGCGAGGATTGCCTCAACTTCTTCGAACGCGCTTCGGGCGCGCGCATGCATGCGGCGTGGTTCCGCCCCGGCGGCGTGCATCAGGACGTGCCGCTCAAGCTGCTGACCGACATCGCCGACTGGCTCGATACGCGCCTGCCGCAACTGTTCGAGGACGCGATGAGCCTCGTGGTCGACAACCGCATCTTCAAGCAGCGCAATGTCGATATCGCGGTGGTGAGCCGCGAGGACGCGATTGCCTGGGGCTTTTCCGGCCCGATGATCCGCGCGGCGGGCATTCCGTGGGATCTGCGCAAGAGCCAGCCCTACGACGTCTATGACCGCATGGACTTCGAGATCCCGGTGGGCACGCGTTCGGACTGCTACGACCGGTTCATGGTCCGCGTCGAGGAAGTGCGCCAGTCCGCGCGCATCATGAAGCAGTGCCTGGCCGAAATGCCGGAAGGGCCGATTTCGAGCACCGACCGCAAGGTCGTGCCGCCCAAGCGCGGCGAGATGAAGCAATCGATGGAAGCGCTGATCCATCACTTCAAGCTCTACACCGAAGGCTTCCACGTGCCGGCGGGCGAAGTCTACGTCGCGACCGAAAGCCCCAAGGGCGAGTTCGGCGTCTATCTGGTTTCGGACGGCTCGAACAAGCCCTACCGCTGCAAGATCCGCCCGACGGCCTTTAGCCACCTGCAGGCGATGGACTTCATGTCGAAGGGGCACATGCTGCCCGACGCGACCGCCATTCTGGGCGCGATCGATGTGGTGTTCGGGGAGTGTGACCGGTGAGCAAGCTCGCCACCGCCACGGCCATGATCGAGGCCTACAACGCGCAGGATGCGGACCTTTATGTGTCCTATATGACCGACGATGCCTGCGAGGCGGGCTATCGCGGTACGGTGGTGCGTGAAGGCAAGGAAGGCACGCGCGAAGGTCTGAAAAAGATGTTCGCCGAGTTCCCCGAGAACCGCGCCGAGATCGTCAAGGCCTACGAGCTGGGCGAATATGTCGTGCTGCATGAGTTGGTGCGGCGTTCGGCGGCGGCGGAGCCGTTCGAGGTGCTCACGATCTACAGTTTCGAGGGCGACAAGTGCGCCCGCGTGGAGTTCATTCGCTG
>NZ_JAIEPN010000073.1 GCF_019748365.1 Novosphingobium sp. | reverse complement strand
AAGCACCAGCGCTTGCACCGGTGCCTTCTCGGCACGTCAGCAAATCAGCGCAAGGCGGCCCTCACCGCAGGGTTACCTTGCATCGCTCAGCGGCAGCTCTGCCGCGCCAGTTTCGCTTGCCCGACTTGGAGCGGAGAACCCCTTCAGGTCGGTCAGCCTTCTCGCGTTCGCTGGACGGTCAGATGTCCCAGAAAACTGAAAAACCAATGCTGGAGGCATAGTAGAGGCTGATAGCCAGGATCACCGGTGTGCCGGTGAGATAGTTCGCTTGCCAGCGCAGCCAGAGCTTCGGGAGAAACAATGCCTTGTCGAGCGTGCTTGTGCAGGCGGGAGCCCATCGGCCAGTTCGCCAGTCATCGAGGGTCACGATTGTCGAAAGTGCGGCGCAGATCAGCGCCATGATGCCGACCGCAATATAGAGCGATGTCCAGGCAATGAGCGCTTCTTGCTTCACCGGCAGACTGGTCCCTGATCCTCGAGCCGATTGCTCCGCAACGCGCGCTTGGCGGCGAACATATTCCAAGTTGTTTGACCATATCACCAATGGATCTGCGACGCTTCTGCTAAGCGTGGGCGCTTGGCTGATGCTGCAGTTCGCTTGCTCAGCCGAATGAGCGGTCAAACAGCGCAGGGTCGTGCCGCCGTGCTTCCAGCGCTGTATGGTGCCTGGCTATAGCGCTCGAGGTGCGCTGCGCGATGCCGTGGCAAAGGGCTTCGCGGATCGGCTCAAAAGTCCCATCGCACGCGGCCATCTCTTCGCTGAGCTGGAGCGCCAGGGCAATGGCAAGTTGGGCAGAGGTTTCGCAGCAGGGGTCTTCATAGGACTCTGGGCTGACAAAGCAGTGGACTGCGATCGCTGCTCTGACGGGATCGATGCCAAGCCTTTCGTTGATCCGGTTAAACTCGGCTGTCGACACACTGCCATCGGCGATGCGCTCGAACAGACCGCTGCGGTGGCTGCTCTTGATGATCCCCTCATCGACAAGCTTACGGAGACTGACGCCCTGCCGGTTCATCTGGTACCTGATCAAATCGGCGTACTCGGCTTGCAGCTTGTGACAGCTCTTGCGCTCGTTTGGGTTCGCCCCCTGACCCATCCTTGCCTCCGTCAATTCTCCCTATGCAACTGCATGATGTGAATTCTAAAACGCGGCTTTGGCAAGAGAAATTTGGCGCAGACTGATGGCGAGGGCGCAGAAGATCACCGTCTCACGCACACCGCACTGGACTCCCGTGACTTCTCCGAGGCGGCCCTTGAGGGTGTCAAATTCGGCATTCAGAGCGCCGCTTAATCTGAGATAGATCCTAACCCGTCCATCGCAGGGCCTGTGCCGGTTGAATGCGGCAAGCAATTCCTGATTGGAAAGGTCTGGAGCGCGGATCACATCTGTGATCACATCTCTAAGGCGCTGAAACTTCGACCGTTCTATTGTCAGCCACTTGATGGCGTCCGCAATGATCACAAAAGCATCCCGACTTACCAGCAGTTCGTGGACGACCTCTTTTCCGCTGGCCATTGCGTTTCCTCCCGCCATTGTTCGCTACTGATCGGGGCCCCTTGGCGTCGGTTCCTTATCGCCTCCCCGAGCAGCTGCAACGATTCGGACCGGTGGTATGAAAAACAGACCCACGTGGTCAGGGATTCAGGACCAGGGTGGCGTGCTGGTGATACCACGTGGTCCTGAATCCATGACCACGTGGTCCTAAAAATCGAGCCACCCGGTATCAAAAATCGGACCACCCGGCATCAAAAACAGTGATTCGCCGACTTCTCCGACTTCGCTCTACACAACAGTGATTGAGAAAACCTTTCGGCTCCGGCCCCTTTGGTGACGACGCACTGCGTCATTTGGTCAACCAGAAGGGGAAGACAATGAAGGTCCACGATCTCAAGCAGGCAGGGGGGACGTTCGCCGTCACCCTTGCTGTCGCCGCCGCCATGAGCGTCTTCGGTATCGAAGCTGCCATGGCCGGCACGGACGCCACGTTCAATACGGCGCTCACGCGGTTCACCGGCTTCCTTCAGGGGTCGGGCGGACGGATCATCACGGTGCTTTCGCTCGCCGGCGGTATCGTTGCCATGGCCAGCGGGCGTTTCTCGCTCGGCCAGGTCGCGATCCCCGTCGGCGTCGGCGTGGGCGCTGGCACCGGCGTGCCGATCGTCACTTCCACGGTCACAGCGACGATCTGAGCGAGAGCACAGGTCATCGCGAACGGGGGCGCTGCTCCATCACCGGCATGGGAATGGCAGCAAACCTTTCTGGCGGAGACGATCTTTGGACAAGTATTCTATTCCAAAGCATCTCGACGATCCCGAACTGATCGGGTTCTGGTCGCTTGATGAATTCCTCGTACTGGTGATTCCGTTCACCTGGGGAATTCTGGCGCAGCATGTTGTCATAGGCCTGCTTCTGGCCGTTGCTGCATGGCTTGGGTACCGCAAACTCAAAGCTGGGCGCTCGATGTATTGGGTCCTGCATTTCGCCTATTGGTATTTGCCGGGTGAATTCTTCGGTCTGAAGGTCGCTCCGCCTTCCCACTTGCGTGTGATGGCGGGCTGACATGGAACTTTCATTCGCACACGAGGCGTCGCAGCGGACCCTCAAGCAGCGCAACATTCTGGCTCTGGCCTGCATCATTCTGGGCGCCCTGGTGCTGGTGATGTTCGTCGCGGCAACGACGCGGGACCGGGAGGTTGTCCTTCAGCCGATCCTCCCCAGCGAAATGGTGCTGAGCTCAGCGGCGGTCAGCCCCGAATATCTCGAGGCGGTGACCCGCGACACGGCACAGCTCGCGCTCAATCGGTCACCTGAGAACCTGCAGTACTGGCTCGACGGGCTCATTGCGATTGCCGCGCCCGAGGCGCGCGGTCCGCTCAAGGCCAACCTTCTCAAGATCATCGATGAGCAACAGGACTCGCAGGTCACCCAGTTCATCACGATCGACTGGATCCGCACGGACCCCGAGAACCTGACCAGTCAGGTCGGCGGCGTGCTGCACACGATCGTCGGATCGCGCGACGTCCGCCGAGAGCACAAGATCTTCGAATTCCATTGGCAGCACACCGGCGTCTCGCTCCGCCTCAAGGGCTTTGGCGTGGTCGTCAAGAAGGAGCAGGAACAATGAACCCGATTGTGCCTTCGTTGCTGATTGCGACCGGCAGCGTCCTCGCTTCCCGCATCGACTGCCAGCTCCTTCGCTTGTGCGGGGTCGTACTGGTCGGCGGTGCGCTCGCTCTGACCGCCGTTCCGGCTCTCGCCGACGAGCATATTCTGGCAGCCGACAATGGCGAGGTGCGCTGCCAGGCGTCGAAGTCGGACCTTACCCGCATTTCGCTGAAGGATGACCAGTTCGTCTCGGTCTCGCGTGTCCAGACGGGTGTTCCGCAGGAAGACTTCTCGATCGTGCACGAGCCGACCCGCGGCGACATCTATCTTTCCGTTCCGGACGGTTATTCCAAGCGCAAGATTTCGTTCTTCGGGACGACGCGCCGTGGCTTCGTCTACAAGTTCGATTGCGAGGTATCGGGTGAAGCGGCGCTGCAGGTCTTCGTCGCCAATGCGGATCTCGAAAACCCACAGGGTGCGCCGCAGTCGATCGAGGCCTCTGCAACGCTCGATGACCGTGCGGTCTCGCTCGTCCGGGCCATGTTCGAGCAGCGCCGCGTTGCGGGTTTCGAGATCAGCGATGCTGCCCGTGCCCCGGTCAATGTCGGCGATCTCAAGGTCCAGCTGGTCAGCGAATACCGCAGCCCGACCATGACCGGGAAGGTCCTGCGCATCGAGAACAATGGCTCTGAGCCGATGACGCTCAAGGAAGAGATCATCGCCGGAGACGGCGCCATCGCGGTCAGCATTTCCAATCCCAACCTCGCCAGCGGCCAGGCCACCGCCGTTTACGTCGTCGTACCGTCAGGAGGGTAAGTCAGATGGATTTCCCCAAGCGCAAACCCAAGGACCTCGATGCCAGCGAGGCTGAGGAACATGACACCCTCGATGCGAGTGGTGCCATTGCAGAGAACTCACTGGTCCAGAAGCGGCAGAAGATGCTGATGTTCGGTCTTGCCGGCGTGATCGCGGTGGCTGGGGCCATGTATGTTCTCGATACCGAGGAGACCATCGAAGAGGCGACGGAGAAGGGGGCCAAGACAACTGTCTCGACCGATGCACTTCTGAACCGGCAGCGCGTCGATCAGGAATGGGTCGCGATGTACGAGGGCGAGATGAACTCGACCGACGTGCGTCTCAAGGGCCTTGAGGCGCAGGGCGCGCAGTTCGCCCAGATGCAATCCGAGATCGAGGCGCTGCGCGGCGAAAATGCGGCCATGGCGCGCGATGGCCAGCGTGTCCTGGAAGCCTACGAGCGCGAGAACGAGCAACTGCGCCAGCAAGTCCAGAGGGGCAACACGCGACCCACAGCGCCAGGACCTGTCGCGGCGGCCCGCGAGATGGGCGTGCCGACGTCACCAGAGGCCGGAGCGGCAGAAGCCCCGCCCGTGCGCCGCGGTAGCGACGTCCAGATGGTCTCGTTCACGTCAGCAAGCGGGACGGCATCGCGTATCGACCCGACAAAGTCGCCCGCCGTCTATACGGACTCGCCCAACTATCTGCCCCCGAATTCGATTGCCAAGGCAACGGTGGTGGTCGGCGTCGATGCCACGACCAATACGCGCAGCCAGAGCGATCCGCTCCCCGTCCTGCTCCGGATCACCGGGCCAGCGCGCTCGGTCTACGGTGATGGGAAGCTCCTCGCGACCCGGGTGCAGGGGTGCATGGTCAACGGCGCAGCCTACGGGGACCTCTCCTCGGAGAAGGTCTATGTGAAGCTCCAGCGCATGACCTGCGCGCAGCCGGGCGGCCGCTTTGCGGTATCGGAGGTCAAGGGGTTCATCGCGTTCGGCGGCAAAGTGGGCGTCCGCGGCCGCGTGGTCAGCCGCGAGGGCTCGCTGACCACCCAGGCTTTTCTGGCAGGTCTCGTGAGCGGCGTCGGTAACGCGCTCAGTGAAGGGTTCAATCAGCCGATCATCGCGGGCGAGGGCCGACGGACTCCCGGCGCTGGCGAAATCGGGCTGCGTGCCCTGGGCGGCGGCGGACAGCAGGCCGGCACTACGGTCTCTGAATATCTCATCGAGCGCGCCGAGCAATATCAGCCGGTTGTCGAGATGCCCACCGGGGCCGCAGTCGAGGTCGTCTTCCTCGACGGCACCTTCATCAGAAACTGAGGGGACCACCATGGAGCGTAAATGGAAGACATGGCAGATCGCGGCAGCCGGAGGACTGGCAGCCAGTGGCTTAGCCGCGATCGCGGCCGTTGCTCATGCCTCGGCGGCGAGTGACCCCGCTTCGATCCAGGCAGCACTGACCAAGCGCCTGCCCAAGACCGAGATCACAGCGATCGACTGCAAGTCCATCGACGGCGTCTGCGAGATCCAGGCCCGCCAGAACCTGTTCTACATCGACCATAGCGCGCGCTACCTGATTATCGGGCGCGTCTACGACATGGAGACCAAACAGGACCTCACGGCTGCCCGTCTCCTCCAGATGAACCCGGACATGCTTGTCGGCGGTGCCGGCGCAAGCGATGAGCCCGAGGCCAAGCCGCAGGCAGGCGCTACTGGTTCGCCGTCTGCAGCAGCCGATGCCCGGATTGATCCGGCAGCCCTTGCGACCTTGCCGAAGAACGGCAGCATCGTGATGGGCCGTGGAACCAGGACCATAACGGTCTTCAGCGACTTTCGCTGCGGCTACTGCAAGCGGCTTCACGAGACGCTGGGGACCCTCAATGTCAAGGTGATCGAGCGCCCGATCTCGGTGCTCGGCACAAGGCCAATCTCGGAGGCCGTGATCTGCGCACCCGACCGGCGCCGGGCAGTAACCCAGGCGTACGAGGGCGGGGCGGTCACATCTGCAGGATCGTGTGACACCAGCGGGCTCGATGCCAACGAGGCCTTCGCAAGGCAGCACGGCTTCAGCGGGACGCCGGTCATCGTCCGCGAAGATGGCGCGGTTCTCCATGGCTACCGCCCGCGCGACTTCCTGCTCAGCTGGATCGAAGGAAAAGCATCATGATGCACAAGAATCTGCGCCCGCACGCTGCTGTGGTCGCCGCCGTTCTCGGGGGCCTTTTGTCGGGTTGCTCGACGCTTGGCACCAATGTCAGTGCGAATTTCCGCTGCAACGCGCCCGACGGCCTCTGCGCGCCATCGTCCGTGATCGACGATAGTGCGCTTGCCCGGATCGAGGAAACCAGCTCGACCGACCTTCTCAATCCTGCCGGACCCTTCCGGATGGACGACGGGATCGATGCACCTGTCCATGACACGCATCTGGCAAGCACAGCGCCTGTGGCTCGCAGCGCGCCGCGCTATCAGCTCTCTGTCGTCTTCCCTGGTTTCACCGATGCGAGCGGGACGGCGCATGCGCGCCGGGTCGTGAGCACCGAAGCGCTGCTTCCCGGGCGCGGGGATGCGATGGAGCAGATTGCCCGGCGGGGTTCCAAGCCCGCGCGCAGTCGCGGCCTTCTTGCCGCAGCCGAAAGCGCTCCACCCGTGCTGGCGGTGTTGCCGGAAGGGCGCGAGGCAAAGGCCGATCCTGGCAAGGGTGCGGTTGAGACTGAGGTTGCCGCGGCCGACGCGGAGAATCCGATCGCCCAGATCCAGGCGGAGGTTGCGCAGCAGCTTTCTGCCAAGGGTTCCCGCGCTCGGTCCAAGCCCGCCGCCTTTAGCGGCGTGGTGGAGTGAGGCGCGATGTTCGGCTCGATCGTCGATCTCGTCGTGGGAGATAGCCGCAAGCCGGAGCGCAGCGCCCGCGCGCCCGATGTTCCGATGCTGTCGCACTTTCTGGGTTATCGCTCTTTCGACGAGGAGAAGCGCATATTTCACCAGGTCCGTTCGAAGGGCTTCATTCTCGAGCTTGCACCGCTTGTGGGCGCGAATGACCGGGTCAGTGAGATCATCGGCACGATCTTCTCCGATATTCTTCAGCCCGGAACGCGGTTCAGCGTGACCAATTTCTCAAGTCCCAGGGTAGCCGAGATGCTGCATTCCTGGGCGCTGCCCCGCTTCACGGCTTCGGGCGTCTTCAGGACACTTGCGCGCCACCGCCTCGACAAACTGCTCGGTGGTGCCTGGTCAACGCTTGCGAGCGACGGACCGTTTTTCGTGCGCAATTTCCGTGTCGTGATGTCGGTGGGCATTGGGCAAGGGTCCAGTCTCACCAATGATGACCTCGTTACGATGCGCGACGGGATCATTTCGGCGCTGGAATCGATCAACGTTCCGGTCCGGCAGTTCGCGCCGATCGATCTCATCCGCTTGTTCGACGAGATCCTCGCGCCATCAAACGGTGCCGGAGACGAGGTCCCTGACTACAACCGGTTCGATCCGATCAACGAGCAATGTGTCCGGCGCGACCTGGTGACGCATGTCGAGAAGGACCGCCTTGTCCTCCATGCTCAATCGCTGCGGCCGACGGGGGCGGTCGCATCAGGTGTCCCCGAACTGAAGGACTTTGTGCCCGAGCGGTTCGACGTCCGTACCATGGCCGTGCGAGGATTCCCTGATCGCTGGGCACCCTGGGATACCCAGAAGATCATTGGCGATATCTTCAATCCCAAGCTCAGTCTTCCCTGCCCGGTGCTTCAGACGGTCTGCGGGATCATCCCGGGCCCGGAATCCTCGGAGGCAAGGGCAGGGTACAAGTTCGCACGAACGACGTCGCTGGCAGATGGCAAGGGCGTCAAGCTCGTCCCCAAGCTGCGCACCGAGGCCGCCGAATGGCAATTCGTGGCCGACAGGGTCAAGCAGGGCGAGAAGCTGGTCTCCTGCTACTATGCCGTCTCGATCATTGCGCCCAAGGGCCGGGGCGAGCCCTGTGAGCGCACGCTGAAAGCGCTCTACAAGGCCACGGGATGGGACCTGATCGACGAGACCCATATCCAGTTGCCCGCCTTTATGGCGCACTTCCCGCTGCTGCTTGCCGACGGGCTCGACCATGATCTGAAGCGCATGAAGCGCCTGCGGACGATGCGCTCGGCCAATGTTGCAGCGATCGCGCCGATCCAGGGGGAGTATGTCGGGGGGAATATTCCGCATCTGCTGTTCATTGGCAGGCGCGGTCAGCCACAGTTCTGGTCGCCGTTCCAGAATACTGCCGGCAATCACAATGTTGCGATTGCTGGCAAGTCCGGTTCGGGCAAATCGGTTCTCCTCCAGGATCTGACCGCGAGCTTTGCAGGGGTTGGAGCCAAGACCATCGTGATCGACGATGGCCGCAGCTTCGAGCATATGGCTAAGGCTCTTGGCGGCACGTTCACCGAGTTCAAGCTGTCCTCGGGCATCTCGATCAACCCGTTCCGGATGATCGATGAGCATCTTGCGCGCGAGGACGATGACTATCTGGTCGACTGCCTCGCGATGCTCAAATCGATCATCGCCCAGATGGCGCGTAACGAGAACCGGCTGAACGACACCGAGCGGGGGCTTATCGACCAGGCGGTCAACCTCGTCTGGGAGGAGCATGGCCGTGACGGGACAGTCGACCATGTTATCGCGGCGCTCGGGGAGGCCCAGCACCCTTGTGCTTATGATCTGGCTACCTCGCTCCTGCCGTTCGCGGCCAAGGGCACTTTCGGCCGCTTCTTTCTGGGCGATGCCAACCTTGACCTGTCCGCTGATCTGACGGTTTTCGAGCTCTCTGATCTTGCGACCCGCGAGGAGCTGCGCGGCGTTGTTCTCACGTCGATCATGTTCATCGCCTCGCAGGTCATGCGCCGGATGGATCGCGCCACACCGAAGCCTTTGATCATCGATGAGGCTTGGCAGATGCTCAAGGGCGGTGCGATGGCCGACTTCGTCGAGACCTATTCGCGCACGTGCCGCAAGTACGGCGGCGCGCTGATTACGGCCACCCAGTCGATCCACGATTACTACAAGTCGGAAGGCTCGCGGGCCGCGCTCGAAAACTCTGACTGGTTCCTGATCCTCCAACAGAAGGGCGAGACCATCTCGGACTTCCGCAACTCGGATCGCTTCGAGATGGACAACCTCACCGAGGCGCTGCTGCGCTCGCTGAAGCGCAATGGCACCGATTATTCGGATATCTTCATCCGCGGACCCGATACCGAAAGCATCGGACGGCTCGTCCTCGACCGCTATTCAGCAGCACTCTACTCATCGAGCCCTGACGTTTTCGCGCGGATCGAGGCTTACATCGAGCGCGGGCTGCCGATGCACGACGCGATCGAGGCCGTCGCATTTCCCGAAGGATACCAGCAGGCGGAGGCGGCGGAATGATCGCGTTGTCTCGTTCCCAACAAAGGGCCGAGTTTGTCCAGCGCGGCCAGGATGCGCTGTTTGTGGCCTTACGCCTTGCGGGGTGGGGCGCAACGACCCTGCTTGCGGCGATCGGTGCAGGGCTGCTCGTGTTCTTTGCCCTCGGCGGCTTCACCTTCGCTGGATTGGTGTTGCAACTCGGCAATCTTGCATCCCGGTTTTCCGCTGCGGACGCCGCCCGCCGGGGTGAGTTCGAAGCCATCGTGCTGGCGATCTTCGTCGTCGTTCTTGCGCTGACCGCCTTCTTTCGCCGCGCGAGCCTTCGCGCTGCCTTCATCCCCTTCACGGAGCTCACGGGAGAAGATCAATGAGAGACCTATTCGATGAGCTGCCTCCAGCGGCGGCCCCGGCACGAAAGCCGACCGGATCGCTCCTGCAACGCCGGTTCGCTGGCATGTCGCCCCGGGAACTGGTCTTGCTTGCAGCCGGCATTGCCATGTTCATCTGGGGCGCCTGGGTGACACGGAACATCGCATCGTCGCCGGACTCGAGGCAGGAGTTTGTCCAGCTGCAGCTTCAGGGGATCATCGGCGAATATCTTCAGGCGCAGTCCCGTTCGAGTGCGGACGAAACCACGGCTGCACGTGAGACGGCCGTCTTCATGGCGGCACTTGATGAAACGGTCGCCAGCCTCTCCAAAAGCGGCAAGGTCGTGCTGGTTCACGAGGCCATCGTTGGCGGCAACGTGCCGGACGTGACGCAAAGCGTGAAGGCTGCCGTCTATGCCAAGGTCCCGCGGCCGACGCCTGCCCAAGCGATGCAAGGCATGGGATCGGGAGTGAGACCAAAGGGCTCCGCAGCGAATGCCGCCCGGGTCGAATCCGAGATGCAGGCCTTCATGGCCGCGAATGGCGGAGGGCAGGGCGGTGGAGCGCACTGAGTCCAAGCGCCTGTCGTTGGCGCAGAAGCTCGCAGCCATCGCGGCGCTGAGCGCCCTAGCGATGGGGTTCAGCGCACTTGCCGGGTGGAGCGGAACGCACGCCCTGATGATCAATGCTTCGGACTCACTTCCGAACTGGGCCTTCCTCGTCGAAAGCGGCAGCTTCCCGAAGCGCGGTGACTACGTGATCTTCCATCCGGGCCATGACCGGATGACAGCCAAGTACTTCGGCACCAACCCTCCTCCCTTTGCGAAGATCGCGGTCGGTCTTCCGGGAGATGTCGTGACGCGGCGCGGCGCAGACGTCCTCGTCAATGGTCAGCGGATCGCATCGCTGAAGCCTGCAACCAAGCGCGGTGACCCGCTCGAGGAAGGGCCGCTGGGGATAGTGCCAGAGGGGTGCATTTTTGCCGCGACCTCGCACAAGGACGGGTTCGACAGCCGCTACGCGCATATCGGCTTTGTCTGCCGCGACCGTCTCGTCGGCACCGGAAGGGCAATCCTGTGAAGCGTGGGATCCTTCTTGCGCTGCTGGCGCCGTTCGCGATCGGTGCAGGCACGCCCATGTCGCCCATTCGCGCGGGCGTCGATCACGGTCAGATGGGTCAGACCTGGCCCGTTATCGAGCCTGACCTCCTGGCCGTGATCAAGACCCGCCTCGATGCCGCGCAGGCGAGTGGCAAGCTCGACGCGCTCAACCGGCAGTTCGCGGACAAGGTCAAGCAGCGGGTGATGCAGCCTGTGCCGGTTGCCGGCATTGCAGCTGCAACCGAAGTTCGCAGTTGGGAATTTGATCCAGCCATCGTGGTGGAGAACGACATTCGTGACCACAGGGGCAATCTCATTGCGGTTGCAGGTCAGCGCGTCAATCCGCTGGCCCTGTCGGGCCTTTCGAAGAAGCTCGTCTTCATCAACGGCAACGATTCTGCAGAGCTCGCATGGGCCATGCAGCGGGGAGGCGAAGAAGCGGCCAAGATAATCTTCGTCGACGGCTCGCCGTTCACCCAGATGCAAACGCATCGCCGGCGCTTCTATTTCGACCAAGACGGGCGTCTGACGACTCATTTCGGGATCCGCCACACGCCCGCCGTTGTCGAGCGCAAGGGCGATTTGCTTCTTGTCACCGAGCATGTGATCCGCCGCAAGGGTCAGCCGACATGACCGGGTGGCGCGATCTTTTGCCTGTGCCGCTCGCGGCCCCCGAAACCCCGACGCTGCTTGGCGCTCGCGTTCGGGTGATCATGGGCTGCGCAGTGCTCGCCGCAACAGTGCTCTTTTTTGGCGAGCTTCGCACCCTGGCACGACCCCTGGCGTTTCCCTGGCTGGGCGCCACCTTCACCTTTGTCTTCGTTCAGGGCTGGCTCTGGTTGAAGGCCAAGAATGCGGCCGACGATGCCTGGCTGATGCAGGGCAGGGAGGACCAAGATGCTGCTTAGGCTCCTGGCTCCCATCGTGGCTCTGCTGGTAGCCGCGCTGGCAACGCCGGCAACGGCTCAAGGTCTTCCAACCGGGCCAGGCCGATGCTCGGGCAGCTTCGTCAATCCTGTCACCGATGTGTGCTGGGGATGCATGTTCCCGCTTTCGCTCGGCTCTCTCAAGATCTGGCCATCCTCCCGCGCCGACACCAAGAATCCCGATCTCCCGATCTGCGCGTGCGGCACACCTGTTCCGCGCATTGGTCTCGCGATGGGTTTCTGGGAGCCGGTGCGGCTTGTCGACGTCACGACCAAGCCCTGGTGCTTCCCCAATCTCGGGGGGATCAAACTCAATCCGGGCTTCTCGATTGGCAACGGCTATGCCTCGGATTCTTCGCAGGTCGGCGGTCAGGCCCAGAACAGCGCCAAGTACCACGTCCATTACTACATCTACCCGCTGCTCTACTGGCTGGAGGTGGTCACGGACTTCCTTTGCCTCGAGGCGAGTTCCTTTGATGTGGCCTATCTGAGCGAGATCGATCCGCTCTGGCAGGACGATGAGCTCACGACGTTGCTCAATCCCGAAGCAGCCCTTTTCACCTCGCCGCTCGCACAGGCTGCGTGTTCAGCCGATTGTATTTCAGCGAGCGCAAAGTTGCCGATGGATGAGCTCTTCTGGTGCTCGGGTTGCCAGGGACCGATGTACCCGATGAACGGCAACATCGGCGCGAATGTTGGCATGAAGCAATCGGCCCGGCTCGCCGCTGAGCGGATGATCTACAAAATGCACCGGCAGGGTCTGGCTTGGGGCACCAGCGGTCCAAAGGCGCTGTGCTCCAAGTACCTCATGCCGATCCTCAAGAAGAGCCAGTACCGGCTGCAGCAGGTGAACCCCACGGCCATGGTGAGCGGACGTGAGGCCTGTTCGCCCATCGGCGCCACGACGCTCCTGCCAAAGGCGGGCCAAGTCTACCCGGTCAAGGGGGAGGATGTGGGTTTCCTCGTCTGGCGCAAACGAAACTGCTGCGTCCTGTAGAGAGGGAGGGAGATAGTGAACCGTACACTTGCTGTCGCTCTTGCAGGTTTCGGTCTGACAGGCTGCGCGGTGGCAGTCTTCGCGCAGACCGTCGAGGGCCTTGATATTCAGGCGATCGAAGCGCGAGGAAATGCAGCGCAAGCAGATGCTCAGGCGCTGTTCGAGTTCGCTACCGCGAGGAGCGAGGCGCACCGCGGCGAAGCACAAAGCGTTGTCGATGCAGCGAACGGTGCGGTCCGGGATCTTGGGGTTTCCGGTGCTGGTGAGGCAAAGGGTCCCATCGATTTCGATGCCATCGTGAACGGCGCCAAGGTTGGCCATGTGCAGCCCAAGGGCGCGCCGCTCTTCATCGCCTTTGCCAGCCTGTCGATGCCTGAAGACGCGCTCTCGCAGCTCATCGCCGACACGACGAAGGCCGGCGGCGTTGTGGTTTTCCGGGGGTTTTCCTCCGGCAATCCTCAGGCTTTCATCACTGGTATTCGCAAGGTTGTCGATCAGGCCGGGGCGACAAATGTCGCGATCGATCCGCGGCTGTTCCGCTCGTTCGGCGTCGACAGGGTCCCGACATTTGTGGCTGTCTCCACCGATTTCGAGCCTTGCGATCAGCTCGACTGTGTCACCACCCCGCCTCCGCATGACCGGATCTCCGGAAATGTCAGTGTGTCCTACGTGCTTGAGACTTTCGCCGAGGCCAATGGCCCGGGCGCTGCGGTGTCGCGCATTGCGCTCGCCAACATAAGGAAGGTGCGGTGAACCCAGCTCGCGGATCTCTGCGCTCAGGTCTAACCTGGATTTTGCCGATCCTGCTGGTGTTGGCCGCGTCCGGCCATCTCGCCCACGCGCAGATGACGTCCGGTGATGCGCGCGAAGACGGCGAGGCGATGGCACGCAGCCTTCGCGATGGTAAATCCTCGACGATCCTGAGCGCCGGCAGTGAAGCCAAGGTTCCGGGCTTTGGCGGAACGGAGATTCCGGCCAAGCGCTATGTTGATGATCCAATAGGCCTGACTACAGCTGGCGAGGCCCAGCGCTATCAGGAGCAATATCGGACGGTCGTGGATCCTCGCCGCAGAGTGTTCGATCCAGCGACGATCGATTTGTCCTCAGCCTCGGCGATTGAAGGCGATCCCGACCGTTTTCTGGGTGCGAGCCCTGGCATCGGAGGGGAAGCTAACACCTGTTCGCCGCTTCCGCCGGGCGGCGATGGCGCAACAAGCTATCTTGAAAGCTGCAACAGCGGGTCGCAGCCCTTTGATGCGCCGCGGACCTGCACCGCCGCGCTCAGCGTTCAAACCGAAGGGCGGCGCTCTTGGGAATATGCTTGCGAAACCGAGGAGTTCGCCGGGCGCAACGAGATGTGTCCGGTGCTTGCCAATGCGCCAGGTTCGGGTTCCTGCAGCCTCGAGCGCAGCGTGCGCATCGGCCAGAGGTGCCTCCAGTGGGTAGCAGAGGATAACGGCCGCAAATGGTGTTCAGAGCCCGGTGAGCCGATTTACCGCCAGGTCTGGCAATGCCCTTCGCAGCTGAGCGGCGTGCCGGGCGGAGTCGAACGAAACAGTGCTCGGGTCGTCAGCGAAACAGTTGACGAAGCGGCTTGCCGCAGTGCCACCAATGGCGCCACCTGCACCCTTGCCAGTGAGGTCTGCACGGCCCCCGGTGAGACGCGGGTGGTGGGCGGTCTTTCGGTCACGCGAAGCTGCTGGGAGTGGCAGCGCACCTATCAGTGTCAGGGCGTGGCGCCGGCCAATGATTGCGCTGCGCTGGAAGCACGCACCGATTGCAGGTTCAGCCATGATGAATGCCTGAGCTTCGATCCCGACGGCGTGACCTGTAATGTCCACGACCGCTGGTATCAGTGCACGCTTCCTAAAGCGGGCACCCCCGCCTCCGCGGCCTATGTCTGTGCGGGGGACCTCTACTGCATCGACGGCGAATGCACGCAGGTGACGCGTGAGGCCTCGACAGAGTTCAAGGATGCGATGGTCGCCATGAACGTCATGGGGAACCTTCGCGACGGCTTTGACCCCGACAGGCTAAAGATTTTCAGCGGCGAGCATCTGCGCTGCACACGAAAGATCTTCGGTCTTTCGAACTGCTGCAGTGGCAAGGGCATTCCGCTCCTGACGCCTTTCCTCTGCGACCGCGAAGACCGTGAGGTCGACAAGCGCGATGATGCTGGTCTGTGCCACTTTGTCGGCACCTATTGCTCGGCTCGCGTGCTCGGCGTCTGCGTGACCCGCAAGCAGTCCTACTGCTGCTATGGCAGCAAGCTTGTCCGCATCCTTAATCAGCAGGGCAAAGCCCAGCTCGGAATGCAGTGGGGTACACCCAAGGAGCCTGACTGCGAGGGCTTCCTGATTGCCCAGTTCCAGAAGCTTGATCTCAGCCGAATGGATTTCCGGGAGGTCTACGCCGAGTTCGTCGACGCCGCCAAGTTGCCGAGCGAGATCGAGCTGTCGCTCCAGATCCAGCAGAAGATCGAGAGCTACTACACCTCTCATGGAGGAAACTGATCATGACAGGAGCCACCGTCCTGCCCTTCGGGAAGGCGCGTCCTTTCCCATCCGCTCAGGTCCTCGATCTGGCCGTGGCGGTGGCAATCGGCCGCGATCTTGCACGCACCGAGGCTGATCTTCTTGCGCGGATCGAAGACTGGTTTCTGTGCCCGGCAACGCGGAGCGAGATCGCTGGCTCGATTGCGCGGCTGCTCGAAAAGGATTGGGCGCGCCGTTCGGACGCGGGCGAATGCGCCCTTTGCCTGACAGAAGTTGGGATCGCAGCGACGACGACCCTTTCGGGGGGAATGATCCGCATGATCGACCGCGGCCGCGGTCTCTTCAAGACCGCCTTCCTCCTCCAGATGTTCGACTTTGGGAAAGGACAATGCCCATGACAAAGCCCTTCTTCCTGGCCCTGACCGCCCTCGGCGTAGCGGCGGGCGCTCCCTTGCTGGCGCAGAGTGCCCCTCCAGCGGCGCGCGATGCGTTCTATTGCGACGAGCGCAAACTTGGCACCTGGTTCTACTGCAATTCGGAAGAGGCCAAACGAAAGGCGCGCGAACGCGCGCAGCAGCAGCCTGCACAGAGCCCGCCTGCGGTTGATCGTATGGCGGCGATTACCCGCCGGCTCGACGAGCTCAAGGCGCGCGCGATCCTCGAGCCGACCTCGGAGAACATCGTCAATTATATCCGCTTCCAGCGCGAGCAGCTCGATCGTGCTTCCACCTTCGCCGACGTCTGGAGCCGGGCAATCTGGCAGAACCCCGAGCTCGATTACACCCTCGAGCGCCCGGTCTCGACCCTCGCCAAACAGACATGGCTGACCGATCGGCGCCAGCAGCGCGAGGGCTCGATGGCCGCGCTCACCGAGCGTTATGGCGTTTTCTATTTCTACTCCTCGTCGTGCTCTGCCTGCCGGACATTCTCACCGGTTATGCGGGCCCTGTCCGACAGCTACGGCCTCGAGGTTCTGGCAGTCTCGATGGACGGCGGCCCCAATGAGGCATTCCCCAACTTCGTGGTCGACAGCGGCCAGTACCAGCGCATGGGCTTGCAGGGCGGCACCGTCCCCGCGCTCGTTCTGTTCGACACCCAGACAAAGCAGCCCATTCCGATCGGTTACGGCGTGATGGCGGCCGACGAGGTCATGCAGCGCATCTTCTATCTGACCAAGATCGAACCGGGGAGCGACTACTGATGGCACACAAGCCCATGAAAGCCTTAGGGAGCCGTTTGCTCGCGCCGATCCTGAGGCGCTCAGGCATTGCCCTGTCGGCGCTGGCCGTTGCCAGCATGGCCGGTGGCCCCGTTCACGCGAATGTCGGCTCTGAGCTTAACAGCTTCTTCAATGACATGGGCGCTGCTGCAAACGCTACCGGGCCGGTAGCCTACCAGGGTCAGTCTGCTGGCTATTATTCGGGCGGTAACATCTGGACCCGCTTCCCGCAAAGAAGCGTCAACCCGGTCAATCTCCAGTTGCCCTCGGTCAAGGCTGGCTGTGGCGGCATCGATGTCTTCTCGGGCTCCTTCTCGTTCATCAACTCGGACGAGATTGTGGCGATGCTCAAGGCGACAGCCAACAATGCGCTGGGGTTCGCGTTCCAGCTCGCGATCAAGTCGATAAGTCCGCAGATCTCCGCCACGATCGAGGAAATGGCCCAGAAGGCGCAGCAGATGAACCAGTTCAACATGAACAGCTGCGAGACCGCGCAAAACCTCGTCGGCGGCCTGTCGGGCAAGTCCGATCGCATGTCCTCGGAGATCTGCAAGTCGATCGGGAACAGCCAGGGCTTGTTCTCGGATTGGGCCAAGGGGCGCCATGAATGCGGGACGGGCGGTCAGCGCGAGGCGACCCTGAAGGCGAACAAGGATCCCGCCATTCCGGCGGCCAGTTACAATTTCACCTGGGAAATGTTGAAGCAGAGCTACCCCAGTTTCTCGGTGAACTTCCGCGAGTACCTGATGACCTTTGTGGGCACGGTCATCTTCTACCAGGACGGCGATGCCAGCGGCAAACGCGGCTACCAATTCGTCGGGCAGGGAGACCGGGCTCTGCTGACCGCGCTGCTCGATGGCGGGGGCTCGGTCACGATGCTGAAGTGCGACACGAGCGACCAGTGCCTCAACCCCACCACGCAGAGCATGTCTGTATCTGCCTCGCAGGCCCTCAAGCCGCGAGTGCGGGCAATGATCGAGAGCATGAACGGCAAGGTGCGCAGCAACGCTGCTCTCACGCCTGACGAAATCGGTTTGCTCGGGGCGACCACCATTCCGCTCTACAAGATCATCTCCGTCAACGCGGCCGCAACGCTTGGCGGCATGACCGCCAACGACATGAATGATCTTGCCGAAATCGTCGCGATGGACCTGCTCGATGCGTTGGCGCAGCAATACTATGGCTACGCCTCGCGCGGTGTCGGCTCGTTCCAGAACGCCAATGAGGAAGCGCTAACACAGTGGCGGGCGCAGATCGTCTCGGTTCGTCAGGTGCTCGATACCTATTCGCAAGGCATGAACCTCCGCCTTGAGCGGACCCAGCACGTCGTCCAGCGCGCCGTCTTCCTTGAGGGTACGCTCCGCAACAACCTTTCGCCTCAGATGTCGGCTGCGCTGCGGTTCAGTACGTCCCTCTCCAACCAGGGCCTGCAATAGGTCCGACCCCGCGGCAGGAGGGACGAGCGATGATGGAGATCTTCACGATCGGCGGGGGCGAGTATCTCGTCAATGTCTTCAACGCGGTCAGCGCCTGGACCGGGGGAGGGGGCTTTCGCGCCCTGCTGCGCGTCGTGATGGTGATCGGGCTCATCTACACTCTTCTGATCGTGGCCTTCAGTCTCGACTGGCGTGCCTGGTTCAACTGGTTCCTCGGCGCGACGCTGATCTATGGCGTGCTGGTCGTACCCGTGACTTCGGTCCGGATCACCGATCGCCTCAACCCTTCGCTTGCACCCGCGACCGTTGCGAACGTGCCCATCGGTCTGGCCATGATTGCCTCGGTCAGTAGCCAGGCCGGTGACTGGCTAACACGCACGGCCGAGACGGTCTTCGTGATGCCTGGTGCCTTGCAGATGTCGACCAACGGGATGATCTACGGGGCCCGGCTTTGGGACCGCACCCGCGACTTCCACATCCGGGATCCGCGCATCAGCGCAAACCTCGGCGAGTATTTCAAACAGTGCCTGTTCTACGACATTCTGCTGGGGCACACCTCGTTCGACACCATCGCCAACTCGAACAACATTCTTGCGGACATGGGGCCGGGGTCTCCTGCGCGCGCTATGAAGTTTCTGCCGGCGGGCGGGCCGCCCACCATCGTCACATGCCAGAATGCCTATAACGAGCTTCAGACGGGCATTGCGGCCTACACAGAGCTGGGTCTGCAACAGGAGGGGCGTAAGCTGTTTCCGGGTCTTACGCCGGCGCTGGCAAGGGCGAAGCTCGTCTCTGACTTGCCCGTCATAGCAAACCAGTTCCACGGCAGCTCGCAGACTGCCCAGCAGATCTTTCAGCAGCGTTCGCTGGTGAACGCCTTTCTTGAGGCGCGTGCCAACCTTGGAGCGGCCGATGGCGATACCTTTGCAATGCTTCGGGCTGAGGAGCAGGCACGCAACACCTATACCTCGATCGCACAGCAGGCGATGACATGGGTGCCGCTGCTCAACATCGTCCTGACGGTAGTCTTCTACGCGATGTTTCCGGTTATCTTTCCGTTGTTTCTCATGCCGCGGACCGGGACGATGGCGCTCAAGGGCTACTTCACGGGCTTCTTCTATCTTGCGGCGTGGGGCCCCCTCTATGTGGTCCTGCACATGTTCATCATGGACCGTGCATCCGACTCCCTGAACGCGACCGCGCCTGGCGGCATTACGATGGCCGGCATGGCGGGGGTCGATGCAGTCAACGCCGATACCGCGACGATCGCGGGCTTTCTGATGATGTCGATCCCCTTCCTTGCTGCTGGAATGGCGAAAGGGGCGATGGCGGTGTCGTCGCAAGCGACCTCGATGTTGGCACCGGCGCAGGCGGCAGCCGAAGCTGCCGCAGTCGAGCGTACGACCGGCAACTATTCCTACGGGAATGAGAGCTTCATGAACCTGTCGAGCTTTAATCGGCAGTCCGAACAATGGAATGCCGCGCCATCCTTTACTGGCGGGGCACCGGTTGTCTCCACGGTCAATGCGAACGGGACGACGACGAAAACCATGACGGATGGCGCCAGCGTCTTTGACACGTCGCCGGGCATGAGTCGCCTGGCGTTCGGCGCATCGCTGAGCCAGTTCGCCAATGCCGAGCGGCAGCAGACCCTCTCTGAACTCGAGACGGCGCGGAATACGCTTTCGGAGGAACGGTCGCGTGCGGTTGCCTTCCTTGACCGCGCGTCGACGCGGCAAACAAGCGGGGTGCGCAACTCCAGCGGAAGCGAGAGCTCGTCCGGGTATCGCTCGGGCGAGAACCTGCAGCGGTTCGACAATCAGTCGCTGGATGCCAGGGACACCGTCAGCGAAAGCGATCGTGTCACGCGCTCGAGGGGAGATCAGCAAACCAACATTGATCGTCTCGAGACAAGCCGCAGCGGTAGCATCGGGCTGTCCGGCAGCGTTTCCGGCTCTCGAGGTGGCGATGGCGGACTTGGAGGCAAGGGTAGTGTGGGTGCAAATGGAGGTGTCCAGGCGGGCATCAGCGGCAGTCGCCAACGTACGGACGTTGTCTCCCGAGGAAATGATCGGAACGAAACGCAGGGCTTCGACTCCTCGACATCGGACAATCGTTCGAATGGTTCAAATGCCACGCAAGACAGTGGCAGCTATGCTCAGAGCGGAAGCTTCAGCCGGAGCGAGGGCTATTCCGAGAACGCCTACTCACGCGAGCGCGCACTTGAGGAGATCCGGCGCATCGATCAGCGGATTGCCCAAATTGATGAGCTGGCGACGTCACTCACCGACAGCACCTCAACACGGGAGGGATATGGCGCCAATCTCGCCTTCGACATGAGCCAGATTGTGGCAAGCCGCTATCAGGAAAAAGCAGCCGAACTCGGGATCACTGCCCCCAGCCTTGCTCGCACCGACTACAGTCCGCAAGAGCAGGCCGCCTATGAGCTTGTCGCGCGCGAGATCATCTCGGATTACTACGATCAGCGGGTGGCACCTTTCAATGATATCATCCCGGACAAGGGAACACTTACCGGCAACGTCGCTGGGCCGGGTAGCTTCACTGAATCTGACCTTAGGGCTCGGACGCCGCAGCGATCTGGCGGATCCCCGCGGAAGCTTGGGGAGGGATCGACCGATGGCTCGATTGGTGCTCGGATAAGCGAAGGGCAGGGGAGCCTGAAGGAGCGCTACGAAGCCAATGGCACCCGCTTTGGTGAGCGGCGTCAGGAATTTGACGAGGGGCGTTCCGCTTCAGGCGATGCTGAGGATCGCTTCAATGAACGGTTCTATGATCGCGATCAGCGATAGAGCAGATTGGAAGTTGGAGCGGCGCCCAATATGGGATCGACCAGCTACCAGCTAAGCAAGCCGAGCGCGATGAAACCGATGGAAACCAAGATCACGATCCAAGGTCCAACGCTGCTTTGGCGGTGGTCATTTAGATGAGAGTGGGCATCGTTTTCTGGAATACGTGATTTCAAAAAATCTGGATCACCATTCCCAGTCAAATCGTCAGGGATTGCCCGTTTCGAGAAATCGACAGGTTAGCGTCCGCGCTCGTGGTGTAATTTCTGGTGTAGATTGAGGTGATCGCATGGGGTGGGGCATGCCCCACCCCA
>NZ_JAIEPN010000187.1 GCF_019748365.1 Novosphingobium sp. | reverse complement strand
ATGGAATTCGTGGTCGCGCCGTTCGATGCGACCCGTTCGACTTATGCGTTTCGTCCGGAGAAAGCGTGATGGAAGACGTCTATATCATCGGGGCGGGCATCCACCCCTTCGGCCGCACTGACGGGCGCTCGGGCCGCGATCAGGGCGTCTATGCGGTGCGGCAGGCGATGGCCGATGCGGGCATCGAATGGACCGACGTCGGCTGCGCCTATGGCGGCTCGGCCGCGGCGGGCAGCGCGGATATCATGGTCAATGAGCTGGGGCTTACCGGCCTGCCGTTCATCAACGTTGCCAACGGCTGCGCGACGGGCGGCAGCGCGCTGGCTTCGGCGCGCAATGCCATCGCGGCGGGCGAATTCGACGTGGCGCTCGCGGTCGGTTTCGACAAGCACCCGCGTGGTGCGTTCAATGCCAAGCCGCGCGAATATGGTCTGCCCGAATGGTATGGCCAGACCGGCATGATGCTGACGACGCAGTTCTTCGCGCTGAAGATCCAGCGCTACATGCAGCTCTATGGAATCAGCCGCGAAACGCTGGGCCGCGTGGCCGAGAAGGCTTTCCGCAACGGCGTCCATGCCGAACACGCCTGGCGCCGCTCGCCGGTCGATCTGGAAACCATCCTGAACTCGCCAATGGTGAACGATCCTCTTACGAAATACATGTTCTGCGCGCCTGCCGAAGGCGCCGTCGCGCTGATCCTCGCCAGCGGCAAGAAGGTGCGCGAACTGGGCGCTGATGCGGTCAAGATCGCCAGCGTGGCCGTTCGCACCCGCCCGCCCGGCTCGTTCGAAGTCTTCGCGCCTTCGGTCGATATCGAGAACGGCGGCAAGCCGACGATCCTCGCCTCCAAGGCCGCGTTCGAGCAGGCGGGCATCGGGCCGGAGGATATTTCGGTCGCCCAGCTGCAGGATACCGAATCCGGCGCCGAGATCATGCACATGGCCGAAAACGGCTTCTGCAAGGATGGCGATCAGGAGCAATGGCTTCGCGAGGGCCGTACCGAGATCACCGGCAAGCTGCCCGTCAACACCGATGGCGGCTGCCTTGCCTGCGGCGAACCGATCGGCGCGTCGGGCCTGCGGCAGGTTTACGAAAACACCGTGCAGCTGCGCGGACGCGGCGGCGGGCGGCAGGTGCCCGGGAGCCCCAAGGCGGCCTACAGCCACGTCTACGGCGCACCGGGCCTTTCCGGCGTGTGCATCCTGGAGCGCTGATCAATGGGGAAGATGACCGGCAAGGTCGCCCTGATTTCGGGCGGCGCGGAAGGTATTGGCGGCACGGTCGCGGCGCTGTTCGTGGCGGAAGGCGGCAGCGTGATGCTGGGCGACTTGCAGCTCGACAAGGCCAAGGCCCATGCAGCGACGCTGGGCCCCAATGCCGATGCGGTGCAGCTTGATGTGCGCAGTCTGGAGCAGTGGGAAGCGGCGGTTGCGGCGACCCTGGCGCGCTTCGGCAAGCTGACGACGCTGTGCAACATCGCGGGCATTTCCGAACCGGGGAACACCGTCGACGTCGATCTCGATAGCTGGCACCGGCATATCGATATCAATCTTACCGGTAGCTTCTATGGCTGCCGCGCCGCGATCCCGGCACTGGCGGCTTCGGGCGAAAACGCCACGATCGTCAACATCGGCTCGATGCTGGCGCACCGCGCTTCGGGCAATATGGCGGCCTATTGCGCCTCCAAGGCGGGCGTGACGCACCTCACCAAGACGGTGGCGCTCGATTGCGCCGAGCGCGGCCTCAAGATCCGCGCGAACACCGTGCATCCCGGCGCGATCCGCACGCCGATGTACAACCGCTATCTCAACGCGGGCGGCGCGACGCCGGAGCAGATCGAGGCGGTCATGGCCTCCGCCCACCCGATGGGCCGCGTGGGCGAGCCCGATGAAGTGGCGCGCGCGATCCTGTTTCTGAGCTGCGAGGATTCGAGCTTCACCAGCGGCACCGACCTGAATGTCGATGGAGCCAGCGCGATCCGCAGCTAACACGAGATTACTCGCTGCACCGGCCGCAGAGCCGGGCAGCTTCCACCCAAGAGGAGAGAGGCGAAATGGCACTGGTATCCGTCGTGGGCGCAACCGGCCGGCAGGGGCTGGCACAAGTGCGCCAGCTTGTCGCTGCAGGGCATCAGGTGCGCGCGCTTTCGCGCAACGAGAAGCCCGATCTCGGGCCGACCAACGCCGATATCGAAACCCGCGTGATCGATCTCTATGACCGGTCGACCTACACCAAGGCGCTCGAAGGCTCGGACGCGGTGTTCTACAACCACCCGCTGCAGCTGCGCGATTCCCGCGCCGAACTCGCGGGCTGGATCGGCGAGGCGGCGAAGGAAGTCGATGCCAAGCGCTTCGTCTGGAATACGTCGAGCTGGATCCCGGACAAGCCCGGCGATGCCTTTACCTATGCCGGCAACACCGCGGGCATCAACGCGCTGTTCCGCTCGGGCGTCCCGGCCACGGTGTTCGGCTCGGTGCTGTTCATGGACAACCTGCTGACCAACTGGGCGCGCCCGTTCATCGTTCACGAAAAGCGCTACGTATATCCGCACAAGCCGACGCTGGGCGCGAACTGGATCAGCCTGGATGATGTCGCCAAGATCATGATCCACGCGATGGACCGGCCGGACATGGAAGGCACCTGGATGAACATCGGCGGGCCGGAGCGCCTGCTGCCGCCGCAGGTCGCGCAGATCCTTTCGGACCACTTCGGCCACACGATCAAGTACGATCCCTGCACGCCGGAAGAGTTCGGCGATCTGCTGGTCGCTGCGCTGGGCGATTCCATGCCTGAAGCCGAACGCAAACCGTTCTCGGCCGGCATCGCGGCGTTCTACAACTACAACAACAACGCGCCGACCAAGCCCTTCGAAGTCAACACCGAGGCGATGATGGAACGCCTGCCGGGGGTCGAGCTGGAAACGCTGGCGCAATGGGTGGCGCGGCAGGACTGGTCTGATACCGCGCACCGGCCTTCGGCGGGGTAAGCGCTCAGGCGCGCGCCGCCAGCCAGCGGCGCGTCGCCTCCGCCACCGCCTTCGCGCGTTCGCCCGGATCGGGGAGGCCGTCACGCAGCGCTTTCGAGCGCAGCTCGATGCTGAGCGGGATGCCGGGCGGAAGGCCCCTGTACATGTCCGCCAGCGGCAGCGCGCCTTCGCCGCATTGTTCGCGGAGGTCGATGGCGTCGGTGATGATGGCGCCGAAATTGGCCGGATCGGGGCGCTTCGCAGGCGCATCGCAGAACTGCGCATAGGGCAGCAGTTCGCGCGGAATCTTCGCCAGATCGGCGACCGGGCTCAGCGAGCGGTCGACATGGATCGGATCGATCAGCAGCGCGCGCAGCGGGTGGCCGACCTGATCGAGCACGCCGAGCGCCATTGCGAGCGTCTTCACCTCGGTGAAGATGCCGAACTCCAGCGCGACCCGCATGCCGGTGCCTTCGGCATGGACGCAAAGCTCATGCAGACGCGCGGCGGTTGCGGCCATGTCCGGCTCTGACGAGACGCACAGTACGTTCTTTGCGCCCAGTTCCGCGCCGACGTCGATCACCTTCTTGTGCAGGCCCATATCGCTGCCCGGCTGGATCCAGATCACCTCGACATCGAGCAGCGGCAGGCCGGTATCCGCCAGCGCGGCGCGGGCCTCGCGGGTCTGCGTGTCCGTCCAGGTCGCGGGATCGACCCAGAGCCCGACCTGATCGAAACCGCCGACCTCAGCCGCACGGATGGTCTCGACCGGGCCGAATTCGGGGACGACGCCCGAGGCGAGGCTGATCGGGTTCATCAGATCGAGCTGCCGCCGTCGATGCGGAATTCGGCGCCTGTGGTGAAGGTGGATTCGTCGGACGCGAGATAGACCGCGATGGCAGCGATTTCCTCCGGCGTGCCGATGCGGCCGATGGGGTGGACGGCGACCCAGCCGGCGTAGACTTCATCCGGGTTCGGCACCTGCGCCAGCACCTTGTCGAGGATCGGGGTGCGGATCACGCCGGGGTGGATCGAGTTGCAGCGGATGCCGTAGCCGCTCTTGCCGCAGTGCGCGGCGATGGATTTGGTCATGTGCGCGACCGCCGCCTTGGCGCCGTTGTAGGCGACGAGATCGGCATTGGCGCGGATGCCTGCGAGCGAGGACATGTTGATGATCGAGCCGCCGTTCGCCTTCATCTTGGCGACGGCATACTTGCAGCCGAGGAACACGCCGACGACGTCGATCTCGAACTCGTGGCGGAACTGTTCGAGCGTGACCTGCTCGATATTGCCCGCAGTGGTGATCCCGGCGTTGTTGATCACGCAATCGAGCGTCTCGATGCCATCGAAGGTGGCGGCCCAATCGGCTTCCTGCGTCACATCGAGGTGGATGTAGCGGGCCTTGTCGCCCAGTTCGGCGGCAAGTGCCTCGCCCCCGGCGTCATCGATATCGGCGATCACGACGCTGGCCCCTTCGGCGACAAAGCGCTTTGCCATTGCGGCGCCGAGGCCCGATGAGCCGCCGGTGATAAGGGCGGTCTTGCCGTTCAGTCGCATCAAGTTCTCTCCCATCTCTATTTTCTCTTAATTCCAAATACATCCCGTTCGTATCGAGCGAAGTCGAGACACCTGGCGCGGCGTGCGGTGTCTCGACTTCGCTCGACACGAACGGGGGCGGGTCAGCTTGCCGGATCGACCCGTTCCCAGTCATGGTAGGCCTGCCGTGCGACGATGATCCATTGGCCATTGCGCCTTTCCATGCGGTCGCAGTAGCGCCCTGCAACGATCCAGTCGGTGGCCTTGCCCCCCGTCGGCACGGGGGTGCCCTCCATGTGGCCGGCCTCGATGAAGTGGTAGGCAACGAAGTTGGCCTCGGTCTCCACGCTCAGGCCATCCTCGGCGAAGGCGAAGTGCACATTGCCGATGGTGTGGTGCGTCGCGGGGATCGTGCCCAGCACGGCACTGGCAAAACCGATAAACGCGTCCGGCGATCCGACGAAGGTGGAATGGCGGTGGACATGGTCGTCGGCGAAGCACGAGCGCACCAGCGCCCAGTCTTTCCGGTCGATTCCCTTGCAATAGCGGTGGAGCAGATCGCGGATCTCCTCGCGCGCCAGCAGCTCTTCGACGGTCACTGCCACGGCCCCACCCCTCTCTTTTGCTAGTAACGTCTGCCTAGCATCCGGGGTGAATTGGTGGGAACTTGGCAATAATGAGAGGAAGCCGGAAAATGGGCAGATTAGCTGGAAAAGTGGCGATCATCACCGGCGCGGCCAAGGGCCTCGGCGAGGCGGATGCGCGGATGTTCGTGCGCGAGGGTGCGCGGGTGATCCTGACCGATGTCGACCGCGAGAACGGCGAGCGGGTCGCTGCCGAGCTCGGCGCAATGGCCGAGTTCCAGTACCTTGATGTGCGCCACGACGCCGAGTGGAAGGCGCTGGTCGACGATGTCGTCGCGCGGCACGGCAAGCTTGATGTGCTGGTGAACAATGCCGGCGTGGTCGAGCTGGGCGATATCGAGACGCAGACCGAGAAGGACTACCGCTTCATCATGGCGGTGAGCGCGGACGGCACCTGGTTCGGCTGCCAGCACGCGGTGCGCGTGATGAAGGAGACGGGGGGCGGCTCGATCGTCAACATGGCCTCGATCGCCTCGGTACAGGGCGAAAGCGCGGTTGCAGCATATTGCGCAGCAAAAGGCGCGGTGGAGGGGCTCACGCGCGCGGTCGCGGTGCATTGTGCGCGTCAGGGCTACAACATCCGCTGCAACTCGATCCACCCGGCGGGCATCCTCACGCCGATGGTGATCGAGGTCGGCCGGCAGGCGGCGCTGATGCGCGGTGCGGAAGAGGCGCTCAATGGCGGGGCTGCAACGAAGCTCGGCGAGCCTGACGACATTGCCTACACGGTGGTGTTCCTCGCCTCGGACGAGAGCAAGTTCATCAACGGCGCGGCGATCCGCGTGGATGACGCAAAATCGGTGATCGCAGGTAACGCCTGATCACGCGGGCAGGGAAGGATCGGCATATGATGGATCAGCAGACGGTCGATACGATCAAGCGGCTGATGGAATGGGAAGCGGCCCGGACGGCACCGCCCGAAGGCTTCCCGCATCTGCCAGACATGCCCGCCGGGCGCTACACCAGCCAAGAGTACTACGACCTCGAGCAGCAGCACATCTGGAAGAAGAGCTGGCTGTTTGCCGCGCATCTCGATGAAGTGCCCGAGCCGGGATGCTTCCTGCAATGGGATAATGCCGGCCAGCCGCTGATTATCGTCCACGGCATGGATGGCGTGGTCCGCGCCTTCTACAACACCTGCCGCCACCGCGGTGCGCCGGTCGTCACCGCGCTGCGCGGGCGCAGCCCCCGCCTGATGTGCGGCTATCACAACTGGACCTACAAGACCGACGGCGAGCTCGTCGGCATTCCGGAATCGCAGGATTTCGGGAGCGATTTCGATAGATCGTGCCGCAGCCTGATCGGCGTGCGCTGCGAGATGTACGGCAAGCTGATCTACGTGAACCTCGACGACAATGCCGTCAGCTTGCGCGAGTGGATGGGGCCGATCTGGGACGAGTGGGAGGAGTTCGGCTTCGACCGGATGCGGCTCGCCTCGCGCCAGTCGTTCGATCTCAAGTGCAACTGGAAGGTGGCGATGGAGGCCAACATGGAAGTCTACCATGTGCCCTTCATCCATGCCCAGACGGTGGCGCCGCTGGTCGATCACAAGCGCAATGTGAACACGATGTTCCCGGGCGGTCACGCGCGGATGATCGCGCCGCCGCCGAAGAACACCAACCGAGAAACCGTTCGTGCAATCGATAATCCCCCCGAATGGCAATCGGTGGAGACGGTCGGTGAGCTCGGGCGGACGACCACACAGAGCTACACGGTGTTTCCCAACTGGGTCTCCCCGCTCTCCAACTTCTTCATTCCGCCGCTGATCTTCTGGCCAACCTCGCTTAATACCACCCGGCTCGAACTGATCACCATGGCGCTCGACTGGGGTGACGGGCCGGTGCCCGACCTGTGGACCGAGCCCGACGGCAAGGGCGGGCGCCGAATGAACGCGATCATCCAGGAAGACACCCAGTTCGGCGAAGCGATCCAGAAGTCGATGGAAAGCGACGGCTTCAAGTCGGTGCCGCTGAGCTATCAGGAAGCGCGCATCTACAGCTTCCACCAGAATTGCGACAAGATGATCGGGCTCGACCGCGTTCCGGCGCACCTCGCCGTGAAGCAGGTGATCGGCAAGGAATGGGTCTGGCCGAACGATCCGCGCGTCGCACAAATGGAACGGCAGGTCGAAACCGCATGAGCATTCTGGACGGGTTCCGCATCGACGGGCAAGTCGCGGTCGTCACCGGTGCGGGCAAGGGGATCGGCCGCGCCATTGCGATTGCGCTGGCCGAGGCGGGGGCGGATGTGGCGCTCGGCGCGCGCACCGCGGCGGATATCGAAGCCGTGGCCGAGGAAATCCGCGCGCGCGGACGGCGGGCGCTGGCCGTGCCGACCGACGCCACATCGATGGCTGCGCTGGAAAACCTCGCCGCACGGGCGGCGGAGGCGCTTGGCCCTATCGGCATCTGGGTGAACAACGCGGGCGGCATTCCCGATGGCAATCCGCGCTATCTCACCAGGACCACCGAAGCGAGCTGGGACGCGCAGGTCGATCTCAATCTCAAGGCCGTGTGGATGGGCGCGGTTGTCGCGGCCAAGGCGATGGGTGAGGCGGGCGGGGTGATCCTCAGCACGTCGTCGCGCGCGGCCCATGGTCCGCAGGCTAAGAACGGACCCTATGCGGCGGCCAAGGCCGGGGTGAACAGCCTGACGCAGACCCTCGCGCGCGAACTCGCGCCGAAGATCCGGGTGAACGCGGTTGCACCGGGTCCGATCCCCACGCAGAACTTTAACGAGTGCATGCGCACCGGCGACGAGGCTTCGCGCGAGGCGCTGCGCGAGATGATCCGCATCCCGCTCCAGCGCTATGGCCGCGAAGAAGATATCGCGGCGGCAGCGGTCTATCTCTGCTCGCCGGCCTCGGGCTGGGTCACGGGCCAGTGCCTCTTTGTCGACGGGGGGCTGTGAGGTGAGCGAGAGCACCGACGTCCTCATCATCGGCGCCGGTGCTGCCGGGATGGCGGCGGCGCTTTCCGCGCATGCTGCAGGCGCTGAGGTCATGCTTGTCGAGAAAGGTGATCGGCTCGGCGGCACCGCGGCGGTTTCAGGCGGGATCATCTGGGCGGCGAACAATCCGCGGATGCAGGCCGCCGGACTGGCCGACAGCGAGGAAGACGCGCTCGCCTATTTCGGCAGCCTCGATCACGGCGAGATGGAGCCCGAAGTGCTGGGCGCCTTCGTGCGCGAGGCGCCGGGCGCGCTGGCGTTTCTGGAGGAGGCGGGCGCACTCGCCGTCAGCATCCTGCCGGGTTATCCCGACTATTATCTCGACCGGCCCGGCGCAAAGCCCGAAGGCGGACGCGCGCTTGATAACGAACTGTTCGATTTCACCACGCTGGGGCCGTGGGCGGAGAGAGTGTTCAGCGACGGCGTGATCCAGCGCATGATGCTGCGCGAAACGCCGCTTGGCGGCAGCAGCGGGTTTGTCGATCCGGCAGAGCTGAAGCGCCGCGCGGATGCGGACTTGCGCGGGTTCGGGCAGGCGATGGTCGGGCGGCTGCTCGCCGCCTGCCTTGCGCGCGGGATCGAGCCGCAGCTCGGCATGAAGGCCGAGCGGCTGATCATGGAAGCGGGCCGCGTGGTCGGCGTCGCCTTTGCGGGAGGGCGCAGCATAACCGCAGCACGCGGTGTCATTCTGGCGACCGGCGGGTTCGAGTGGGACGAGGCGCTCAAGAAGACCTTCCTGCGCGGTCCGCTCGATATGCCTGCCTCGCCTCCTGGCAATACCGGTGACGGGCTGAAGCTTGCCATGTCCGTCGGGGCAGGGCTGGGCAACATGACTTCGGCGTGGTGGGTGCCGACACTGTCCATCGGCGGCGCGCACTGGCCGGGCGGCGAGCAGCGCGCCAGCCCGGTGCTGATCGAACGCACTCTGCCTCACAGCCTGCTGGTGAACCGCGCGGGCAAACGCTTTTGCAACGAGGCGATCAACTATTCCTCGCTGGCCGGGGCCTTCCACCTGTTCGATCCCGCGACTTACGATTATCCCAACAATCCGGCATGGCTCGTGTTCGATGCGCAGTACCGCGCGCGCTATCCGATCGGGCCGGTGATGCCCTTCGATGCCCTGCCGGAATGGGTCTTTACGGGCGATACGCTCGAGGAACTGGCCGCGAAGATCGGTGTTGATGCTGCACAATTGCTGCAGACGGTGGAGTGCTTCAATGCCCATGCTGCAAGTGCCGAGGACCCTGATTTCGGGCGCGGTCTCAGCAAGTATGATCACTTCTATGGAGACCGCTCACGGCCCGGTGCTGCGGCCACGCTTGGTCCGCTGGTGCAGGGACCGTTCCATGGCGTGCAGCTGAAGCTTGGCGCGCTCGGGACCAATGGCGGCGCGCGTACCAATGCGGCGGCGCAAGTGCTCGATGTGAGCGGCGAACCCATCCCCGGGCTCTATGGCGCGGGCAATGTGATCGCCTGCCCCACGGGCAGCGTCTATGCGGGCGCGGGGGGCACGCTCGGGCCGGCGCTGACGTTCGGTTGCATCGCGGGGCGGACCGCGGCGCGTTTGGCCAATCAATAAGGACATCGATATGAAACGCATTCTGGTGCTGGGCGCGACGGGCGACCAGGGGCATCCGCTGCTGACGCGCCTTATCGCGGCGGGGCTCACTCCGGTCGCCGCACTGCGCAATCCCAAGGCGCTTGCGGGCACCGAGTTCGCCGATGTCGAAACCGTGGCCGCGGATATCTATGACGAGGCCTCGATGATCGGGGCGGCGAGGGGCATGGACGCGATTGCCGCGCACCTGCCCTTCGTGTTCGACCGCGATCTGGCGCAGAAAATGGGGGCGAATATTGCGGCGGCCGGCAAGGCGAACGGCGTGAAGCGCATTGTCTTCCACACCAGCTGCCATATCGCCGAGGAGGATATCGGCAGCCCGGCGATGGATGGGCGGCGCGATATCATCGCGGCGATTGCGGGTAGCGGCTGCGAATGGGCCATCATCGAATCGCGCGTGTTCATGGACAACATGATCCGGAGCTGGAACAAGCCCGGCATCGTCAACAAGGGGATATTCGCCTACCCAGCCAAGCCCGACCTCAGGATTTCGTGGATCTGCCTCGATGATGTGGCGGCCTTCATGGTCGAGGCGCTGACCAATCCCGATCTGCGCAGCGGGCGCTACAAGGTGGGCGGGCCCGAGGCGCTGGTGGGCGACGAAGTAGCGGCGATCCTGAGCAAGGTTTCAGGCAAGGCAATCGCGTTCAAGAGCCTGACGCCGGACGACTTTGCCTCGGCGATGAGCCTGCTGGTGACGGGTTCGCCCGATGTGAAGCCGCTCTCGATCTATGACGGGATGGCGCAGTTCTACCGCTGGTACAATGCGCAGCCGGTCTCTCCGCTGGTGGTTGCGCCTGAGGAAATGGCGCAGGCTTTCCGGCACAAGCCCGCGAGCCTTGCGACATGGGCCGCGCGGCAGGACTGGAACGATCCGCGCGATCCGGCGCTAGCAACCCGGATGGCGGGGATGGCGCGTTAGGCCCTGCCCTTTGGGGCTCATTCAATTCGGTAGGTCCGGATGTGCGGCGGTGCCGCTAGTCTCGCCCCCAAGACAACTTCTCCGGGAGATTCCGACGTGACCGATACCCGCCAATGGCTGCTCAATGGACACCCGCGCGGCCGTCCGATCAACGATGACGACCTGAAGCTGGTGACGACCTTGCTGCCCGAGCCGGGGCCGGGGCAGATGCTGCTGAAGACGCATTATCTGGGCTTCGATCCGGCGCAGAAGGGCTGGATGGAAAACATCGCGGATTATGTCGCGCCGATGGCGATTGGCGATGTCATGCGCGGCTCGGGCATCACCGAAGTCGTCGCGAGCAACGGCGGCAAGTTCCCGGTCGGCACCATGCTCTCGGGCTCGATCGTGTGGAGCGAGTACCTGATCCACGACGGCGAGGGACTTATTCCCTGCATGCCCGATCTGCCGCCGACGGCGATGCTCTCGATCCTCGGCACCACGGGCGTGACAGCGTACTGCGGCCTGTTCAAGGTGGGGGAGCCGGTGGCGGGCGATGTCGTCGTCGTCTCGGGCGCGGCAGGCGCGACGGGTTCGATTGTCGGCCAGCTCGCCAAGATCGCCGGCTGCACGGTGATCGGCATCGCCGGCGGGCCGGAAAAGTGCGAGTGGCTCGTCAAGGAAGCGGGCTATGACCATGCCATCGACTACAAGGCCGGGCCGATCCGCGCTCAGCTCAAGGAACTCGCGCCGCACGGCATCAACGTGATCTTCGACAATGTCGGCGGCAAGATTCTCAACGACATGCTGGCCCTGATCGCCACCAATGCGCGCGTGGTTATCTGCGGCGGGATCAGCCGCTACGAGACCGGCAACCTTCCGGCGGGGCCTGAAAACTACTTCAACCTCGTGTTCCGCCGCGCGCGGATGCAGGGCTTCATCGTGCTCGACTGGGCCAGCGAGTTCCCGGACATCCGTCGCCGGCTGGTCAAATGGGTCAATGAAGGCCGCCTCGCCTACCGCGAGGACGTGCAGCACGGCTTCGAAAATGCACCGGCCACCTTGCAGCGGCTGTTCTCGGGTTCCAACAAGGGCAAGCAGCTGCTCAAGCTGTGACGATCAGGAGATAAGACCATGGCGACTGTTGCGATTACCGGTGCTGCCCGGGGTATTGGTCTTGAGCTTGCTGTGCAGCATGTTGCAGCAGGCGATACCGTGATTGCCCTGCCGCGCAAGGCCAGTGCGGCGCTGGAAGAACTCGCGGCCTCCTCGGGCGGTAAGCTTTCGATCCACTTGTGCGATGTGGCAAGCGATGCCTCGGTGCGCGCGGCTGCGGCTTCCAGCGGATCTGGCCCGATCGACGTGCTCTACAACGTGGCCGGCGTGACCGGCCCGATGGCGAACGAGCTGGAAGGCGCCGACTGGGACGCGTGGAACGAGGCCTTCGCGATCATGGTGCAAGGCCCGCTGCGCGTGCTGCAGGCGTTTCTGCCGCGGCTTGGCGAGGGCGCTCGGGTGATCAACATCACCAGCCAGCTCGGCGCGATGGCCTGGCCGATGGGCGGCATGTATGCCTATGCCTCCGCCAAGGCGGCGCTCAACCGCCTGATGCGGTCGGTCGCGATCGATCTCAAGCCCAGGGGGATCGTCATTGGCCTCATCCATCCGGGCTGGGTCCAGACCGACATGGGCGGGCCGCATGCGCAAATCACGCCCGAGGAAAGCGCCACCGGCATCCGCAAGCTGGGCGCGGAATGGACGCTTGACGATACTGGCGCATTTCTCAAGTGGAACGGCGAAGTCCACGACTGGTGAATTCGCCGCCAGAGCCGGAGCCGCTGTTCGACGCGCAGTTTGAAGGCTGCGTGATCGAATGGCGCGGCCCGGCTCCCTATCTCTTCATCGCCGTGCCGGACGGCCTGGTGGATGATCTGCGCCATGCGGCGCGTCTTGCGAGCTATGGCTGGGGCGTTGTGCCCGTCACCGCGATGGTCGATGGGATCGCCTACACGACCTCGCTTTTTCCGCGCAGCAAGGGCTACGTTCTGCCGGTCAGGAAAACGGTGCAGAAGGACGCGGGCGTGGGCTTCGGCAGCATGGTCTCCGTCCGGATAACCGTGTCCTGATGGCCTTGGTCACGCCTCCTTCACAGTTCCGGCACATCTGCCTGTTTACCTATCAAAAGTGCTGAAATCCGGGATAAAGAGTTGAGCCGGAGGACGGAATTGGTACCCTGCTTCCCATCTGCCGACCCCCAGAAGAATCCGGGCGGCGAAGCCATGAAGCGGGAGAGGGAAGATGCGCCAGACTGATTGGGTGCGACGGGAATTTCTTTCGGGCACGGCGCGCGTCGCCGTTGTTGCGATGCTTGTGCCTGGCGCTCTGCTGGCGGCAAGCCCGGCAATGGCCGCCGATGAAGCGGCCGCTCCGCCGCAGTCTGGTGCCTCGGCCGAAACGCCTGCCGCGAGCGGCGTCGAGGACATCATCGTGACCGCCCGTCGCCGCTCGGAAAGTGTCCAGAGCATCCCGGTTTCGGTCCAGGCGATCAGCGCCGCCACGGTGCAGGCGCGCGACCTTACGAGCCTTGAGAAAATTGCAGCGGCCACCCCGCAGTTCACCGTCGCACGTGCCTCGAACGGCGCCGGCGCCCAGCTTACACTGCGCGGTATCGGTTCGAACGCGACCTCGATCGGTATCGAGCAGTCGGTCGCGATCGTGGTCGACAGCGTCTATTACGGGCAAGGCCGCGTCATCAACGAGGGCTTCTTCGATCTGGCCCGCGTCGAGATCCTGAAGGGGCCGCAGGCGCTGTTCTATGGCAAGAACGCGACGGCCGGCGTGATCAGCCTGACCACCGCCGATCCGGGCAAGGACCGCGAGATCATGGCCCGCGTCGGCTATGAGGCCAATGCCCGCCAGCTCTACGGCGAAGTGGTCTATTCGACACCGCTCTCCGACGATTGGGGCCTGCGCCTTGCCGTGCGCGGTTCAAGAATGTTCGGCGGCTGGTATCGCAATGCGGCTGCCTCGCAGACCTACACCACTTTCGACACGGCCAACGGTTTTGCACCCTCCACGCTGACGGCCGCCGCATCTGCGGCGAACCAGCCGCAGGAACGCGAACTGATCGGCCGCGCCACGCTGAAGTATGATGGCGGCGGCGGCCTCACTGCCACGCTCAAGGCTTCGGGCTCGTGGAACGACACGATCGGCAACGGCTGGAACTATTCGGCGGTGCGCTGCCCGACCGGCGTGACCGCGATCAACCCCGCCTACAAGTGCGATGGCGGCTTCAAGATCTACCAGAACAATTTCCCGCTGGAGATCGCCAAGGTGACGCCCTTCGCGCGTCAAAACGGCGATCTCTACAACACCTACAAGTCGTGGCAGGTGACGGGCACGCTCAACTACGACATGCAGAACCTGACCCTCAACTCGGTCACCAACTACAACTGGAACAACAACAAGTTCGGCTGCGACTGCGACTTCCTCGGCGGCCCAGTCTGGGCGACGGAGAACGCCAGCTACCACGCCTTCAGCCAGGAACTGCGCGCGCTGACCAAGTTCGATACGCCGGTCAACGTGATGTTCGGCGGGCTTTATCAGAAGACCAAGCGCACCTTCTTCCAGACGGTGCTGTTTGCCGGCAGCGAGAACTCGGCGGCGCCCACCGGCATGCGCTATGTCTCCTATGCCAAGGATTCGGCCACCGATGGCGAGACCTGGTCGGCCTATGGTCAGCTCATCTGGAAAATCGCGCCCACGCTCGAGGCCACCGGCGGTGTGCGCTACACGCACGAAACCAAGAAGAGCTTCTTCACCCAGCCTTACGTCAATCCGGGCCTGACGTTCCTGTTCCGCCCGCAGAGCGCGGCAAAGGACGGCACGCTGCTGGGGGATCAGACCTTCAACGACTGGTCGCCGGACGTCACGCTGAGCTGGAAGCCGACGTCGGACATCATGGTCTACGGCGCCTACAAGACCGCCTACAAGTCGGGCGGTTTCTCCAACAGCGCGATCAACTCCTCGCTTGTCACCAATAACCCCAGCGCCGACCTCGCTTTCAATCCCGAGCGGGGCCGAGGCTTCGAGGCGGGCATCAAGACGACCCTGTTCGACCGCCAGCTGCGCGCCAACCTGACGCTCTACAGCTACAAGTATACCGATCTGCAGATCGACTTCTTCAACTCGCAGGTCTTTGCCTACGTCACCTACAACGCCGGTGCGGCGCGGTCGAAGGGTGTGGAACTCGAGCTGGAATATGCACCGCGCGCAGTCCCTGGCCTCTCGATCCATGGCTCGCTCAACTACAACCGGGCGCGCTACATCGATTTCATCGCGCCGTGCTGGTCGGGCCAGAGCATTGCGGCGGGCTGTTCGCTGCGGGTGAATGGCATCGAGCGGCAGGATCTTTCGGGCGCGCCGACCTCGGCCGCGCCGGAATGGACGTCCACCGCGGGTGTCTCGTATGAGACCGATATCGGCTCGAGCCTCAAGATCGGCGGCAACATCGATACGCGCACCTCGAGCTCGTACCTCGGTTCGAGTTTCGGCGATCCCTTCACGCGCCAGGGGGCCTACGCCGTAGTCGATGCGGGCATCCGGATCGGCGCGCAGAACGATCGCTGGCAGCTGGCCGTGATCGGCAAGAACCTCGGCAACAAGTTCTACTTCATCGGCGCAGGCACCGCGCCACTGACGGGCGCCGGAACCGGCACGAACAATGCGACGCTGGGCGATATCATCGGCTATGGTGCGATGCCGCGCACGGTGCGGATGCAAGTCACGATAAAGTATTGATGCGCTGTGGAGAAGGGCGGGAAGGAGCTTTGTCGGCATGAACCTTGAGACCAGCCTGCCCCTCCCCGCCGAGCCCGGCGCAGCCCGTTGCCCCGGCCCAAGCACGCGCGACATCATCCTTGCCGATGGTCAGGACGTGCCGCCCGCATTGATCGCCGAGGCTTATGCCTTCGCAGGCGATGCGGACATAGATTACGAGCGTTACACTTCGCCCGATTTCATGGCGCGCGAGTTTACCCATATGTGGGCGCACACCTGGCAATGGGCCGCGCGCGAGGAGCATATTCCCGAGGCGGGCGACTACATCACCTATGACATCGGGCCGTGGTCGATCCTGATCGTGCGCGGTGATGACATGCAGATCCGCGCCTATCGCAATGTCTGCCTGCACCGCGGCACGCAGCTCAAGCGGTCTGACACCAATGGCAATGCGGTGGAAATCCGCTGCCCCTTCCACGGCTGGCGCTGGTCCTTGGAGGGCGAACTGGTGCACCTCCCCTGCCGGTGGGATTTCCCGCATGTGAAGGACGAGGAATTCCAGCTGCCGCAAGTGCGGATGGAGACCTGGGGCGGCTTCGTGTTCATCAACCTCGATGACAATGCGCGGTCGCTCAAGGAGCAGCTTGGCCCGCTCGCCGAGCATTTCTCGGGGCGCTGGGATCTCGCCGACCGGCGGATTTCGCTGCACTTGCAGAAGGAGCTGCCGACCAACTGGAAGGCGGCGCAGGAGGCGTTCCTCGAGGCCTATCATGTCTACGAGACGCACGCGCAGGCGCTGCCGACGGCGGCGGATGCCAATGCGCAGTATGACCTGTTCAGCGATCATGTGACCCGCTTCGTGCACACCATCGGCGTGGCGAGCCCGCACTACACCGGGACGCAGACCGAGGCCGAGCTGTTCGACAAGCTGCGCGTGGGCGGCGGGCCGCTGCCGGAGGGACGCACGGCGCGATCTTATGCTGCACAATTGCTGCGCGAGCAGATGTCGGCTGATCTGGGCGTGCCGCTCGATCAGTATTCGGATAGCGAGATGCTCGATTCCATCGAATATCACCTGTTTCCTAACATGTGCCTGTTCCCGGGCGTCTCGCTGCCGATGATTTACCGGTTCCGGCCCATCGGCAACGATCCCTCGCGCTCGCTGTTCGATCTGATGTTCCTCAAGCTGGTGCCGCCGGGCACGCCCATCGAGCATCCGCCAGAGCCGGTGCGGCTTTCGGTCGAGCAATCCTATGCCGAGGCGCCGGGGATGAACCCGGGGCTGGGCGGGGTCTATGATCAGGATACCGACAATCTGGCGCTGCAGTATCAGGGCTTTCTCGGTTCGGCCAAGCGCGGGCAGACGCTGGGGAACTATCAGGAAGCGCGCATCCGGCAGTTTCACCAGACGCTTGATGCCTATCTGGCGAGGGACTGATGGACGCGCTTGATCGCCTCACTTCGTGGCAGGCCATTTATGACCTTTGCTGCGATTACATGCGCGCGCAGGACCGGCTTGATCCCGCGCTCCACATATCGGTTTTCCACGAGGATGCGACGACCGATTACGGCGCCGGCTGGAAGGGCGATGCGCCGGGGTTCGTGGACTTCGCGCAGAAAGTGCTGACGCCGCACAAGGCCAATCACCACATGATCGGGCAGGTCCGTATCGATTTCGAGAGTGGCGATCTGGCCTTTGGCGAGGTCTACTTTCAGGCGCACCACCGGATCGTGGCAGAAGGCGGCGAGCGGGACATGTTCGTCGCGGGCCGCTACGTCGATCGCTACGAGCGGCGCGCAGGGGTCTGGAAAATCGCGCACCGCAGCGAGCTTGTCGATTGGGTTCGCGACGAGCCCGCTGCCGATCTGCCGGGGGGCGAGACGATGTTTCCGTGGGGGGCAAGGGCGCCCCACGACTTGAGCTGCCGCCGCGAGGAGATGAGGCTGCGATGAGCAAGGTCCGCCCCGAAGAGCTCGCCGACCGGCTGGCGATCATGGACGTGCTCAGCCGCTATGCGCGCGGCATCGATCGCTGCGATCTGGCTGTGCTGCGCGAGGTTTGGTGGCCGGAAGCGGTCGCCGATTACGGCACGGGCGAGATCAATGCGCTGGAATGGTCTGACGGCGTTGTGCCGGCGCTTGCTGCGATGCGCCGCACGCAGCATTTCTTGGGAAATATGGTGATCGATATCGACGGTGCACATGCGACTGCCGAAACCTATTGCCGCGCCTGGCATGAAGTAGATGGGCCCGATGGTCCTTACGAGATGGAAGTCGGCGGGCGCTATCTCGACCGGCTCGAGCGGCGCGGCGACGACTGGCGGCTGCTGCACCGCCGCTATGTGCTCGATTGGAGCCGCAACGGCCCCTCGACCGCGCAGTGGGATGGGCCGCTCTATGGCACGCTGACCCGGCACGGCAAGCGCCTGCCCGACGACCCTCTCTACACCGGAGACTGACCTGATGGCCGCCGACCTTGATCCCCGCGTGGCGCTGCTGCTCGACAAGATGGCCTGCACCGAACTGGTCCACCGCCTCGCGCGCGGAATCGATCGCTGCGATGCGGACCTCGTGCGCGCGGTGTTCCACCCCGATGCGACTGACGATCACGGCATGTACCAGGGCACAGCGGCGGATTTCGTGCCGTGGGTGATGGAAGTGCTCGCCGGGATGCGCCGCACCCAGCACGTCATCGGCAACGTCCTCGTCGAAGTCGACGGCGACAAGGCCAAGGGCGAGGCCTATTTCATCGCGCACCATCATATCCCGGGCGGGAGCGGCGATACCTTCATGGTCGCGGCCGGGCGCTACCTCGACCGCTTCGAACGTCGGGACGGCGAGTGGAAGATTTCGCACCGCAATGCCGTCTACGATTGGAGCACGGTGGCTGCCTCCACCGACATGTGGGACCGCGCGAACATGCCGGGCTACGCTTTCGGGCAGCGCGGCCACGCCGATCCATCCTATACCCACTTCACTGGTGCCTGAGACAGGAGACCATCCCATGACCACGCAAGCTGAACTCGCCCGCGCCCGCGCCACATCGCTGGCAGATATCTCGCCGCTCGCTGATCCACCGCTGGGCAATGCCCCGATCACGCCGGATCGCTACTTCTCGAAGGAATGGGCGGACCGCGAGTGGGACAAGATCTGGACGCGGACCTGGCAGATCGCCGGTACGCAGGCGCAGATCCCCAAGGCAGGTGATTGGCTCACCGCTGATTTCGGCCCTGAAACCATCGTCTGCGTGCGCGGCGATGATGGCCAGGTGCGCGCGTTCTACAACGTCTGCCAGCACCGCGCGATGCCGGTTGTCTCGGGCGAGCAGGGCCATTCCAAGCGGCTTGTCTGCCCCTACCACGGCTGGTCCTACGATCTCACCGGCAAGCTCAAGGTCGTGCCGGATGAGGCCGACTTTGTGCAGGGCTCGCCCTGCGGCAAGCTCAACCTTGTCGAGGTAAAGTGCGAGACGTGGGCCGGGTTCGTGTGGATCAATATGGACCTGAATGCCGCCCCGCTGCGCCAGTTCATGGGTCCGATTGCCGATCAGATCGATACCTACCCGATGGACGCGATGGTCCGCACGCACTGGGTGACGATCGAGGGCAACTTCAACTGGAAGCTGGTGCAGGACAACTTCAACGAGAGCTATCACGTGCCCTTCGTCCATCCGCAGACGAAGTTCGTGATGGAATACGGCTACAGCCACTGCCAGTTCGATCTCTATCCCGAAGGCCACGCGCGCATGTTCATGCCCGGCGCCGGGCCGACCAAGCAGCTGCGCGGCGGTGAGGCCGAGACGCTGGAAATGCTACGCGAAGAGCTGGAGTTCTGGGACCTCGACCCTGAACAGTTCCGCGGCGGCAAGACCGGCGAGATCCGCAAGGCGCTGCAGAAGGCGAAGCGCGAAAAGGGCGCGTCGAAGGGCTTCGATTTCTCGACCTATCACGACGACCAGCTGACCGATCACTGGCACTACACGATCTTCCCGAACCTTTCGTTCAGCCTCAAGCCCGATGGCAACATCTGGCTGCGCGCCCGGCCGCACGAGACGGACCCTGAGAAGTGCTACTTCGACATGTGGTACATGACACTCTTCCCGGCAGGGACGACGCGCTACTACTCGCAGTCGATGTCCGAATGGGTCGACGTTTCGGTGCCCGCGCCGCATGTGCAGGGCAAGTGGGGCGAGGTTTCCGCCGGGCCCGGCATCGATCAGGATGTCTCGGTGTGGGAAGCGCAGCAGCGCGGGCTGCATTCGCGCGGCTACAAGCGCGACTACCTCGCGTGGCAGGAGCGCCGCGTGCGGTACTTCCACGAGAATCTGGAAAAGTGGATGGCGGACTAGACTCGTTTTCACTTAGGTTGAAGCATATCCGGAGTTTCTGAAGTAGTTTGCGCATTCCTGAGGCGGGAAGGC
>NZ_JAIEPN010000026.1 GCF_019748365.1 Novosphingobium sp. | reverse complement strand
TCGATCGCCATCGCCAGCAGCGCCTCGCGGATCTTGCGATCGAAGGTGCGGCTGTTGTTGAGGAAGATGTTGCGCGCCAGCTGCTGCGTGATCGTCGAGCCGCCCTGCCGCCAGTGCCCGGTCTGGATGCGCACCATGACCGAGCGCACGATACCGATGGGATCGACACCCCAGTGATCGCGGAAGCGCCGGTCTTCGACCGAGATCATCGCGTCCTTGAGCGTCTGCGGAATGCGTTCATAGGGCACCCAGCGCCCGTAGCTCGGCCCGAGCGTGACGATCTCGGACCCGTCGCTCGCGCGGACCACGATGGTTTGCCCGGTCTGGGTCGATTTCATCCGCTCATAGCTCGGCAGCGAACGCTCGGTGACGAAGACCGCCACCGCCAGCGCCATCGCGCCCAGCAGGGTTACTGCCGCGCCCCAGATGAGCAGGCGGCGCAGCCAGCGGCGAAGGAACGAGGGCTCCTGCGGGTCGCGCTGGCGCCGCGAAGACGAGCGCTCCGGTTCGGAGCGTCGGGGCAAATCCCGTCTGGCCATCAGCTTCGCGTCAGCTCCCTCATGCAGCCCGCCCCTGTGCCGATGCGGGCGCGCCTCCTCGCGGCGCCTGATGCATAGGCGATTCCGAACACAGGGTTAACCCGCAGGATACGATTGCACCGGGGACAAGCTTGGGCTCGAAAAACCGGAGGCGCTGCTCGTTCAGTCTTCCGGCGTGAATTCGAGCGCAGCGCTGTTCATGCAATAGCGCAGACCCGTCGGCCCCGGGCCATCGGGGAACACGTGGCCAAGGTGCCCGTCGCAGCGCGCGCAGCGAACTTCGGTGCGGATCATGCCGTGGCTCACATCGCGGTGCTCGTCGACCGCTTCTGGATCGACCGGCGCGGTGAAGCTGGGCCAGCCCGAGCCGCTGTCGTACTTGGTGCCGCTTTCGAACAGCGGCGCGCCGCAGCCGGCGCAGTGATACTGCCCGGTGAGCTTGTTCCTCTCATACTTGCCGGTGAAGGCCCGTTCGGTGCCGCCCTGGCGCAGGACCTGGTATTGCTCGGGCGAGAGCCGCGCGCGCCATTCGGCATCGGTCAGGTTCATCTTGTCGGGCATGGGTCGGATTTCCTCTGAAACGGAGCTGAGATTCGGCCGCTGGTGCGAATATGGGAAAGGCCCATGCGCCCTGCAAGCAGGCTTCAGTGCAGATGTTCGACGAGCAGCACGGTTCCATCGGCACCCGTCACCCGCATGCGCGTTCCCGGTTGCGCATCGGGCCCGCGCGCCAGCCATTCGGTATCGCCGTGCCGCACCCGTCCGTTGCCGCCTTCGATCACGTGGGTGACGACGACGCTCTGGCCGACAATCTGGCCGCCGCGATCATTGAGCATCGGATCGGCGCTTTGCACCGGATGGCGCAGCACCCAGCGCCGCCCCGCCGCGAGCGCCAATGCGCAGAGCACGACGAAGAGCATGATCTCGCCCTCGAGCCCCACCGGCATGGTGGCCGCGACCAGCCCGGTGAGCAGCGCTGCTGCCGCCAGCCAGATCAGGAAATAGCCCGGCGCGAGGATCTCGGCGATGGCGAGCGCCACGCCCAGCGCCATCCAGCCCCAGTGGAGGCCGAACAGGTCCGTCAGCATCGCCACGACCTCAGCCCTGCACCGGAGGTGGCGGGGGCGGGGGCGGCACCACACGCGGGACCCGCGGGCTCGCCGGCGGCGTGGGCGGCGCGCCCGGCTTGCCCACCGCCTCGTTGATCAGATCGCCAATCCCGCCCAGCGCGCCGACCAGCTGCGTCGCCTCGATCGGGAACAGAATCGTCTTGGCATTGGGCGAGGTGGCGAACTCCTTCACCGCCTCGACGTATTTCTGCGCGACGAAGTAGTTGAGCGCCTGCGTGCCGGACGTGGCGATGGCTTCGGAGACCACTGCGGTTGCGCGTGCTTCGGCCTCGGCCGAGCGTTCGCGCGCCTCTGCATCGCGGAATGCGGCTTCCTTGCGGCCCTCTGCCTCGAGGATCTGCGCCTGCTTCTGGCCCTCGGCCTTCAGGATCTCCGAAGCGCGTGAGCCTTCCGCCTCGAGGATCTGCGCACGCTTCTCGCGCTCGGCCTTCATCTGGCGGGCCATCGCGTTGGAAATGTCGGCCGGCGGGCGGATGTCCTTGATCTCGACGCGGGTGATCTTGAGGCCCCACGGCGAGGTGGCGTGATCCACCACATTGAGCAGCCGCGCATTGATCTCGTCGCGCTTCGACAGCGTCTCGTCGAGGTCCATCGAGCCCATCACGGTGCGCAGGTTCGTCGTGGTCAGCTGCATGATCGCGACATAGAGGTTCGAGACCTCGTAGGCCGCCTTGCCCGCATCGAGCACCTGGAAGAACACGATCGCATCCACGCCGACCATCGCGTTGTCGCGGGTGATGATTTCCTGCCCCGGGATATCGAGCACCTGCTCCATCATGTTCACCTTGTGACCGACCCGGTCGATGAACGGCACGATGAAATGGAGCCCCGGCTGCGCGGCGAGCGAATAGCGGCCCAGCCGCTCGATCGTGTAGACATGGCCCTGGCGGACCACCCGGATGCCGGTGGCCAGATAGACGACCGCCAGCCCGACGATCAGGATCAGCACCGCTTCCACGCCATACCCCCAAGCTTGCCTATGCCGCTCAACCTACCGCAATCGCAGCGCTTTAGTAGTGTGATTTCGCATCCGGCGCGGCGAGATCGTAGCAATGCGCGATGTCGTAGTTGTTGACGCCGCCGGGTCGGTTTGCGGCTTCGCTGCGCATGGCCTCGCGCGCGGACTCGACCGCGGCATCGGCACCGTCGCCACTCTTCCCGCTGGCGATGAAGCCATCGCGGGCCCGCGCGGTCAGCACTTGCGCCAGCGTCCGGAGATCGCGCGCGGCGGCCCCCTCGGGCCCCTTGGCCCGCTCCTCTTCCCACGCCAGCGTCAGGATCGCGGCGCATTGCGCCAGATCGGGGGTTTGCAAGGGCGGCACTGCGGCATCGAGCCGGGCCAGACAGGGCCTGACTTCCGCCACGAGTTCGCGGTTCGGATCCGTCGCCGCGCGGCGCTGCATCGCGGTTACTTCGGCCACCAGCAGGTTGCGCACGGCTTCCTGCGTCATCCCGCCCTGCTCCACCGCGCGCGCGCCGACATCGGCGAAGAAGCGCTTGCCCCGCACCGCCAGCGGCGGCAGCGCAAGGGCAGCGGCACTACCCCGCGCCTGTTCGGAGGCGGCAATCGCAAAGGCGGCGGCGCAATGCAGATCGGCCTGCAGCGCGGCATCGGGAACAGCGGGAGTTTCCGGAGCGGCCGTCACCGGCGTGGTCACAAGCGCCAGGATCAGCGCGGCGGCGGGAAGGAAACGCAGCATCGGCGCAATCATAGGCCCGCGCCCGGGTGACGTCTGCACAAAAAAACGGCTGCGGTCAGTCCAGGGAGACTGGGCCGCAGCCGTGTCAGGGGCGCGCATCAGGGTGTGGGTGGAAAGCGCGCGCTGAAGAGAGGGTCAATCGGGTTGGTTCAGGCCTTGGGCGTATTGCAGCGGGCCATGTCTTCGGCCGCGAGCTCGCCCTTGGGGGTAGCGAACTTGCTGATCGTGCCGACCTTGGCGGCAAGCTTGGTGCACACCACAACCGGGCGGGCGGCGTCCTGGCCGGCCGAGCAGGTGTCACCCGCGCAGTTCCACAGCACATCGCCCAGCATGAGCTTGGCAGGCTTGGCGACCGGCGCGGCGAGCGTCACCGAATAATAGGCATTGCTGTCGGCCGCGCGGACCGGCGTCGCGGTCACCGCGAAAGTGGCGGCGGTTCCGAAGAGCGCGAGAACGGCCGGAAGCAGCTGACGAATGGCGCTGTTGCGAATGGCGATCATGATACTTCCCCTTGGTCTTGTCAGAGTCTGGTTGGTGCCCCCGTTTGGCAGGGGCCTGCTCGGAAACTGCGGGGTTGGCGGTCCGGTTTTCCTGCTGATTTCAGGGTCGGGCCGGACCGCCGGGTGGAGAGGATGCGATTTCCGTTGCGAATCGATACCTACTTCAATAGGTTTCGAGTTGCAACTAGAAACTTACATTGCCCTGCAGAATAAGGTATGTCACAAAGCGTCATGGGAAAACTTCGCGAATCCCTCGCCGATCTCGCCGCTTGCGGCCTCCCCTGCGCTTTGGAAGCGATGGGTGAGCGATGGTCGTTCATGATCCTCAGGGCGGCCTTCAACGGCATCTACCATTTCGAGGAGTTCCTCGACTCCCTTGGGATCGCCCGCAACATCCTGTCCAACCGGCTCTCCCGGCTGGTCGAGGCGGGCATCCTCAAGCGTGAGCATTGCGCGGATGATCGCCGCCGCATCGAATACCGCCTGACGCCAAAGGGCTTGGACCTGCTCCCCGCCATGCTGGCATTGCGCCAGTGGGGCGAGAAGTGGGAGATGAACGTGCCCGCCAATCCCGTGCTGTGCGATTGCCGCGACGGGATGCCGATCCTGCCGATCACCATCCGCGCACACGATGATCGCGTGCTGGAAGGCGCCGATCTGATGTGGCGCGAATGGTCGGATGTCGAGGCCGCGCGCAAGGAATCGGAATCGCGCCTGCGCGCGGCGACCTGATCCGAAAAAGCGGGCCGCCGCCGGATCGGTCCCGGGGGCAGGAACCGTCGATCTGGCAGCGACCCATCATGTCGGCAGCGGCTGGGACTGGATGCCGGCTGCGTCACACGTTTCCGAAACCGGTATCGATCAGCGGGCGGCGACCTGCACGGCGCTGAAGTTCGCGCCGCGTTCCGCCATGGCGCGCTGCGCGGACTGCACCGCATTGCGATAGCAACGGCGCGCTTCCATCGCTTCGGAGAGCGGGTGCGGACCGGAGTTGCTCTCGCAGACAGCCGCAGCGGCGCGGCGCAAACGCGCATCGAGCTTGGACTGGCCGGCTGCGGTCGAGAGATCGAGATCGGCGAAACGCACCGTCTGGTGCTTGACCACCATCTCGGGGTTGGCTGCGGACTGGGCCAGAGCAGGCTGGGCGGCGAACACCAGGCCAACAAGGCCAGTTGCGATCAGAGCGTTCTTGAACATGGCGGTTTCCTTAGCTTGGGTTGCACTGGACACCTTGCCGCTGCGGGCGGTTCGGCGGGGAGCGGTGGTTGGGCTGGCCGGTCCGTTCTGGGAGCCTCGCCACCGCCGCATGACTATTCTGCTAGGTGATTCCGGTGATCGCCGCGCGCCGAGGTCGACCGAGCCTTCCATCATGCCGACAAACCGCCAGCGCGCCCGACAAACGACTGATCCGGGTCCACGAGCGACAAGTCCGGCGCCCTGCCGCGTGACAGGACGGTGCCGGGGCCCTATCGTGGGCCACGCATGGCGATTCTGATTATCTTCCTGCTCGGCATCGGCAATTTCGCGTTGCACCGGGCGATCATGGAAAGCGGCCACCCCCTGCTCGATCAGCTGCCGTGGTTCTATCACGCGCTCAGCACCCGCTTCTCGCTCTTCGTGGAGTTTCTGATGCTGCTGGGCGGACTGCTGCTCGCCGCAGAGGGGCATGTCTGGGGCGCGCTCGGCTATCTCGCCTACAGCCTGCTCAACGCGATTTCGGCTTGGCTGATCCTGTCCGGAAAGGTTTAGACCGCGCGTCATGATCCGGTTGTTCCACATCAGCGACGTGCATTTCGGGCTGGAAGATACCGCCGCGCTTGCGTGGGTGGCGGATTGCGTGGCGCGCGAGCGGCCCGATGCTGTCGCCATCACCGGCGATCTCACGATGCGCGCGCGCCGCCGCGAATTCGCCGCTGCGGCAGAGTGGATTCGCGCGCTGGGCGTGCCGGTCACCGTCGAAGTCGGCAATCACGACTTGCCCTATTTCAACCTCGCCGAGCGATTCCTCGATCCCTACCGCCGCTTTCGCGCGCTGCAGGGCGCGGTGAACCATGGCATTGCGCTGCCCGGCCTCGCCATCGTCCCGCTCAAGACAACCGCGCGCGCCCAGATGCGGCTCAACTGGTCCAAGGGCTGCGTCGGCAGGCGCAGCCTCGATGCGTGCCTCGGCGCGATCGACGCCCTGCCCGCAGGCACCCGCGCACTGGTCGCGTGCCACCACCCGCTGGTCGAGACCGGAACCCGCGGCAAGGCGCTGACCCGCGGCGGCACCCGCGCGCTTGCGGCACTGGCGCAGCGCGGCGTGCTCGCGGTGATATCGGGCCATGTACACGATGCCTTCGATATCCTGCACACCACCGCGCATGGCCCGGTGCGCATGATCGGCGCCGGCACCCTGTCGCAGCGACTGCGCGCAACGCCGCCCGGCTTCAACGAACTGATTGTCGATGAGCAGGGCCTAACCGTGCGGGCTCGCCATAAGCAACCGCCGGAAGCCAGGCAATTGGACTTATAATTAAAGTTATAGCCTGATACATTCAATCTGGTGTGATTGAAACCGAGTCTCTTCACCTCGCCGAAGCCAAGACTTTACCGGTCACCCGATTTCTGCCCGAAAATCCCTGCTTTTCCGTCACGAACCCGAGTCGCGACGTTAACGGGTTACCCGCCTGCAGCTGCAACCTTGTAATGCCTATCTTACGTTGAAGATGAGGAGCTGGCGGTCGGATCGCAATCCGCTGACACAGCCATCCCGCACAAGCAACATCGATCAACCCATCAACTATGGACAGGTATGCTACCCCATAGTTCGAGAGGACAGGGGTCAGCGTTCTCAGCTGGTCTGCCGGTCGCCACCCTTACGCAGCTGGAGGCCTCATTGCCCACTCTTGCCTCCGTCTCCGATGATCGGCCTTTCATGCAGCTTGCCCCCTGCCATATCCGCTACCTGACCATGAACGATCTGCACCGCGACGTCCGCGATGCGTGGCTGCAGAGCGCGTTCTATATGGTCGAGCAGCATACCTTCGTCGATCTCGAAACCCGCTTCCTCTCGATCGCGGAGCAGGACTACGAAACGCTGATCATCGGCGGCAACGATCCGGTGCGCGCGGCGCGGTTCCTGCGGATCAACCGCCCGATCCTTGCGCGCAAGGTCAAGTTTGCGCTGATGCACGGAAGCCTCGCCAGCAAGCGCGCAAAGGCACTCAACGCCGGCTTCGACGATGTGTTCGACAGTGCGAGGATGAGCCCCGAAGAAGCCGCTGCGCGCTGCACCGCGATCCTCTCGCGCTACCGGGCCGCAGCCAGCCAGGCGCGCGCCGAGCAGGAACTGGCCAGCTCGCTGGAACGCATCGCGCACCTGCACCTCCTCGGCAAGCGCGAACGCCAGCTGCTCACGCTCCTCGCCAATCGGCTGGGCGAGCCGGTTTCGCACTACAAGCTGCGCACGGAGCTGAGCCAGGGCAACGACGAGCTCTCGTACAATTATCTCAAGGTGCTGGCCTCGAACTTGCGCGCAAAGCTCAAGGCGCCCTACGTGCTCGTGCCGGGCGGCCAGGGCTCCTACAAGATTTCCAGCCTTTAGAAGACCTTGGCAGGCACGGCACCGGGACGTCATTGACATCCCGGCGCGGTGCGCCCATATGAGCCTCGCTATCGTCGCCTGCGACGGATTATCACGCACCGGATCTCGCAGCCGGGCCGAATTGTCCCCTCTCACGCCACCAGCACCGGTTGCAACGTTTGCAGCCGCGTACCCTGTTTTCGTGAAAGGGGCCTCCATGCCCGCAACCAGTCCTCGCCTTTCTCCCGCCGCTCCTGCCCATCACAAGGTGGGCTGAGCCATGGCGAAGGAAGATGTGATCACCCTCGACGGCCAGATCGACGAAATTCTGCCCGATGGCCGCTTCGGCGTCATGCTGGAGAACGAACACCGCATCATCGCCTATACGGCGGGCAAGATGCGCAAGTTCCGGATCCGCTCGATCGTGGGTGACCGCGTGAAAGTCGAAATGACGCCCTACGACCTGACCAAGGGCCGGATCGTCTTTCGCGAAAAGGTCGCCAGCAGCGGCGGCGGCGCATTCAAGAAGCGGCGCTGACGCTCCGCTCCGGACTCGCGGCCGATGCGGCACCCTAGCGCGCGATGGCCTTACATACACTCAACACATCGGCGCGCCCTGCGCGCCAGGGATATCCATGACACCGATTTTGAACACGACGCATGCCTACTCGATCAGCCACAGCTTCCTGCCCAGCCACCGGACCTCGCGGATAGACCGCAAGGCAGTTCCGATCCGGCGCACTTCGCCCGTGCTGACCACGCAGGAACTGCGCAAGCTCGTCCGGCAAATGGTCGACTGATCCAGTCGGCCGCAGACACGAAAAAGGCCCCTCCAGCCACACGGCAGGAGGGGCCTTTCTTCGTTTCAGCCTGCTCGCTTACTCGGCCGCTTCGCTCGCCGCCGCGCTGGCATCCGCAGCCGGGGCAGAGGCATCGGCCGCCGGGGCCGCAGCCGCTTCGGCTGCAGGCAGCGGCAGATTGCTGCCCTTGCTGTTGAGATAGAGGATCAGGTCGGCGCGCTGCTGGGCATCGGCGATGCCCGCAAACGACATCTTGGTGCCGGTCGCATACTTGGCGGGCGAGGTCAGCCATTCATCGAGGCTGGCGAAGTCCCACTTGCCGCCCTTGGCCTTCAGCGCATCGGAGAACGCGTAGCCGCCACGACCTGCAGCCTGGGCCTCACCGACCACACCCCACAGGTTCGGGCCGATGCCGTTGGCCCCGCCCTGATCGATCGTGTGGCAGGCCTTGCACTTGGCGAAAGTGGCTTCACCCTTGGCGACATCGCCCTTGGCAAGGCGGTTGGCGATCGGCTCGGCAGCAGCGGCGCCGGCGCCGGCCTCGGCTTCGACGCCTTCGATCACATAGCCCATCTTTTCCGGGCGGTGTTCCTTGTCGGCCAGAAAGTAGTGGCCCGAAAGGCTCGAAAGCCCCAGCGCAACGATGCCGCCGAACAAGGTCCAACCGGCAATGGTATTGAAACGATCGTCCATTCCGAGCCCCATATGGAGTTTGCACGGCCCGCGTGCCGCGCTGAATTTCGCCGCCGCTCTAGTCACGCCCCCGCGCGTGCGCAAGAGCGATTGCAAGGGGTTGCCCGATAAGAAACGCTTAGACGCATATGGTTGGGCACTGCAAAAGCGCCTTGTCCCGCCCGCGCAGGGAGCTTAAGCGCGTCGGTCCATGGCCAGCTACCCCGCCCCTGCCACCCGCCTCGTTGCCGAGATGACCGAGGCCGCCGCCGCCGACCCTGCGCGTGCGGTCGCGTTTCAGGGCGCGCCCGGCGCCAATTCGCACCGCGCCGCGCTGGAAGCGCTGCCATATTGCCTGCCGCTGCCATGTTTCTCGTTCGAGGACGCGCTCGAAGCGGTGAAGGACGGCCGTGCCGGCCAGGCGATCATCCCGATCGAGAATTCGCAGCACGGGCGCGTCGCCGACATCCACTTCCTCCTCCCCGAAAGCGGCCTGTCGATCGTTGGCGAGCATTTCATGCCGATCCATGCCTGCCTGATGGGCCTCGGCACCGGGCCTTTCACCAGCGCGTACAGTCACCCGCAGGCGCTCGGCCAATCGCGGCACTATCTGCGGACGCGGGGCATCGTGCCGATGTCCTACGCCGATACCGCGGGCGCGGCCGCCTATGTGGCGGAGCTGGGCGATCCCGCCGCCGCCGCGATCGCGCCAAGCATTGCCGCCGAACTCTATGGCCTCACGCTGGTGGAGGAGAACATCGAGGACGCACACGACAACATGACCCGCTTTGTCATGCTGGCGCGCGAACCGCTCGAACTCGGCACCATCACCGGCCCGGCGATCACCACCTTCATCTTCGAGGTGCGCAACATCCCCGCCGCGCTCTACAAGGCGCTGGGCGGCTTCGCGACCAACGGCGTCAACATGACCAAGCTGGAAAGCTACCAGCGCGGTGCGAGCTTTGCGGCCACCACCTTCTTCGCCGATATCATCGGTGCACCGGGCGAGCCTGCGGTAGACCGCGCGTTTGAGGAACTGACGTTCTTCGCCAAGGACTTGCGGATTCTCGGCACTTATCCGCTCGAACGCGTGCGCGGCTGAAACCTCTCGCCGATCCGGCGCGATAATCGCTTGCTCCCGGCGGGCAGGCCATGCGACGACTTGCGCTGTGGCAGGAGCACCGGGACCGGGGAGCGCCGAAGCAGGCGCCGAAGCAGGCCAACGCGCCTGGGAAGCGGCACGCGCCATGCGCGAGATCCAGTATGCCCCGCTGCCGACCTACAAACCGCCGCAGAGCAAGCCGCCCGAGTGGCTCGAGGCGCTGATGCGCTTCCTTGGCAAGCTAATCGAACCGCTTGGCAAATGGCTTGGGGCAGGATGGAGCGTCGTCGAAATCGGGCTGGTGGTGCTTGCCGCCCTCGGCGCGGCGTGGATCGGCTGGACGCTGTTTCAGCGCTGGCGGCTTACCCTGGCACTGGCCGCACCGGCCACCGCGCCACCGGTGATCGACCGCGCAGCGGCGCTCGCGCTGCTTGAAGACGCCGACGCGCTGGCGGCCGAGGGCCGGTTTGACGAAGCGGTGCACCTCCTGCTCCAGCGCAGCGTGCACCACATCGCGGCCGCCCGGCCCGATTGGCTGTCTCCCTCCAGCACGGCGCGCGAGATCGGTCTGATCCCTGATCTCCCCGCCGCCGCGCGGCAGGCCTTCACGCTCATCGCGCGCGAGGTCGAGCGCAGCCTCTATGCCCTGCGCGCGCTGGCCGCAGACGATTGGCAGCGCGCCCGCGAAGCCTATGCCGCCTTTGCGCTGCAGAATCTGGAGGCCGGCCGGTGAAGGACGCCACCTTCGGCAGGGGCACCACACTGGGCGTGGTGCTGATCGGCGCCCTCGCTTTCATCACGGTGCTCTATTGGCTGGGAACCGGCGGCGGGGCGACGAACAACGGCGGTGGCCACGCGGCCGGGCGCGGGCTCAATGGCTATGCCGCGCTGGCCGCCATGCTCGAGGCGGATGGCATCACGGTTCACCGCGCCCGCAGCAAGGATGCGCTGAGGCAGCCCGGCCTGCTCGTGCTGACGCCGCCGGCCGAGGCAAAAGGCCGCGACATCGCCGAGATCATCGCCGCACGGCGCATGATCGGCCCCACGCTGGTCGTCACGCCCAAGTGGCTGGCCTACCCCGATCTCGGCAACCCGCTGACAAAGCGCGGCTGGACCCGGATCAGCGGGACACGCCCGCCCGAATGGCGCGGCTATCACGACGACATCAGCCTCGATTTCGTCGGCGGCGCGGCGCATGGGTGGAGGGGCTCGAGTGCCTTTTCCGATCTGCGCGGCCCGCTGCCCGCTGACAAGACGGTGCAGTACGGCACCGGCCCCGGCCTTGAATCGCTCGTCGAGACGCAGGGCGGCCGCACCCTCGCCGGCTATCTCAGCGGTGATGGCAGCAACCCGACGCTTGAGCGCTGGATCGGGATGGGGCGCCATGCCGATGCTGATCCCGATGAAGAAGACGCCAACGACGAATTTGCCCGGAGCTACCCCGTGGTGCTGGTGTTCGAGCCCGATCTGCTCGACAACTGGGGCCTCGCCAACAAGCAGACCGGCCTCCTCGCCCGCCGCCTGATCTTTGCCGCCGCCGATGGCCGCCCGGCCAAAGTGACGTTCGACCTCACGCTCAATGGCCTCGGCGCCAGCCGCAACCTGCTCACGCTCGCGTTCGAGCCGCCCTTCCTTGCCGCCACGCTGTGCTTCCTCATGGCGCTGCTGGCGGCCGGCTGGCGCAGCTTCAACCGCTTCGGACCGGCACGCGCGGCGGCGCGGGAGATCCCGCTCGGCAAGACCGTGCTGGTGCGCAACACCGCGGGCCTGATCCGCCGCGCCGGGCGGCTGCGCCTGATCGCCGCGCCTTATGTCGATGCCGCGCGCGAACGGCTGGTCCATGCGCTCGGCCTCCCGCGCGGCCGCCCGCCGGAAGAAACCGATGCGGCGATCGACCGCCTGCAAGCCCGCCTCGCTACAACCGGACCGCGCTGGTCCGAACTTGCCGCACGCCTGCGCGCGGCGCGCCGCTCCACCGATGTGGTGCAGCACGCCGCTGCCCTGCAACGCCTTGAAAGGGACCTGACCGAATGACTCTCGAAGACGTCCGCGCCATGGCCGGCATGATCCGCGCCGAAGTGGCCAAGGCCGTGGTGGGGCAGGACGGCGTCGTCGATCACCTGCTGATCGCGCTGCTGGCCGGTGGCCATGTGCTGCTCGAAGGACCTCCCGGCACCGCCAAAACGCTGCTGGCACAAAGCTTCGCCGCCACGCTCGGGCTCGATTTCGGGCGCATCCAGTTCACGCCGGATCTCATGCCCGGCGATATTCTCGGCTCCAACCTGTTCAACTTCCAGACCAGCCAGTTCACCCTGACGCGAGGGCCGATCTTCCACGAGCTGCTGCTGGGTGACGAGATCAACCGCACCCCGCCCAAGACGCAGGCCGCCCTGCTTGAAGCCATGCAGGAACGCCGCGTCACCCTCGATGGCGAGACCTACGCGCTGTCCGACCGCTTCATGGTCGTCGCCACGCAGAACCCCATCGAAAGCCAGGGCGTCTATCCGCTGCCCGAGGCGCAGCTCGATCGCTTCCTGTTCAAGCTCCTCGTCGATTACCCGAGCGCAGCAGAGGAAGCCCAGATCGTCACGCGCTACGGCGCCGGACGCGGTGCACCAAGCCCGGCCGCGCTCGGTGTCAGCGCGGTCACGCAAGGCGATGCGATTGCCGCCGCGGTCGCTGCCGTCACCACCGTCACGATGTCCGAAACCGTGGTCGACTACATCGTCCGCCTCGTCCGTGCGACGCGGGAGAGCGCCGATCTTGCCGCCGGAGCCAGCCCGCGCGCCGCCGTCGTGCTCGCCGGTGCCGCCCGCGCCCGCGCCGCGCTGGATGGGCGCGACTATGTCATCCCCGATGACGTGAAGGCGCTCGCCATCGCCGTGCTGCGCCACCGCATGCTGCTCAGCCCCGCCGCCGAGATCGAGGGCCGCGCGGCCGAAAGCATTGTCGCCGATCTCATCCAGCGCACCGAAGCGCCGAGATAGCCCTTGGCGCTGCGCTGGCCCTTCCCGGTGTTCTACCCTTCGGCGCGCACGGCGGTGCTGCTCGCGCTCGCCGCGCCGCTGGCGGTGGTGCTCGCCGCCGCAGCGCCGCGCGCGTGGATCGCCGCGCCCGCGCTGGGGGCCGCGCTGCTCGTGATGGTCCTGCTCGATGCCTTGCTCGCCCCTGCGCTGGCCGACCTGCGCGTCATCGTGCCCGAGGACGGCGAAGTCGGCGAAGCACTCAGCCTCACTGTGCTCGCCGATTTCCGCATCGATATGCCGCGCGCCGCGCCGGTCGCCGCGCTGGCGCTCGATCCCCGGCTCGCCCCCGGCGGACGTCTGGTTGCACCGCTCAGGCGCGACAATGGCGCGTGGAGCGCCGAGATCGAGACCAGGCCCACCCGGCGCGGCACCGGGGCGGTCAGCGCGGTCTGGCTGCGCTGGGATGGCCCGCTCGGCCTCGCCTCGCGTCAGGTCCGCCGCGATCTCGCTGCCGCAATCCGCATCCGCCCCAATATCGCCCCGGTGCGCAGCCCCGCGCTCCAGCTGTTCCTGCGCGATGCCCAGTTCGGCATGGTCGCCCGCCGCATCCGGGGTGAAGGCACCGAGTTCGAGGCGCTTGCCGATTACGAGCCCGGCATGGACCGCCGCCGCATCGACTGGAAGTCCTCCGCCCGCCACGCCCGGCTCTTCGCCAAGGAATACGAGACCGAGCGCAACAACCAGATCGTGTTCGCCTTCGATTGCGGGCAGACGATGTGCGAACCGATCGCCGGCTTGCCCCGCATCGACCGCGCCGTCACTGCCGCGCTCACCACCGCGTGGATCGCCCTCGGCGCGCAGGACCGCGTCGCGATCTATGGCTTTGCCCAGCGGCCGCAGGTGCTCAGTCCCTTCGTCACCGCCCCGCGCGATTTCGCCCGCCTGCAGGAAGCCGCTGCCGCGCTGGACTACAGTGCGGAGCAGCCGAATTTCACTCTCGCGCTGTCCACACTCGCCGCGCGGCTGCGGCGGCGCTCGCTGCTCGTGGTCTTCTCCGAGTTCACCGATCCCACCAGCGCCGAGCTGATGATCGAATCGATGCGCCGCCTTGTCGAGCGCCACCGCGTGATCTTCGTCGTCATGGCCGATGCCGAGCTCGCCGATTTCGTGGCAGCCCCGGTCCGCAGCGCGCAGGATGCCGCGATGGCGGTCACCGCCACCACGCTCCTGCAGCAACGCACGCTCGTGCTCCAGCGCCTGCGCCGCGCGGGCATTCTCGTGGTCGAAGCGCCGTACCAGCATATCGGCAACCGCCTGCTTGATGCCTATCTTGCGGTAAAGCGCGCCGGGAGCCTCGGATGAGCGAAGCGGCACCCTCGCTCCTTGGCCGGCTCGGCGTCTGGTTCAGCCCTGCCGCCAGCGCGGACATCGCCGCCGCGACAAGCGCCGCGCTGCGCTCGGACCGCTTCCGGCTCGAACGGGAGGGCGAATGGAAACGGCTTGAGGCCATCGTCACGCGCATCGAGCGCGGGCGGCTGCGCGGCGTCTCGGACGAAGACCTGCTCGCGCTCCCCGCGCTCTACCGCACCGCCGTATCCAGCCTCGCCGTCGCGCGCGAAACCTCGCTCGATGCCGAAACGCTGCTCTGGCTTGAGGGGCTCACCCGCCGCGCCTGGTTCATCGTCTATGGCCCGCGCGCTGGCCTCGGCGATTGGCTCATGCGCTTCTTCGGCGGCGGCTGGGGGGCCAGCGTCCGGGCGCTGCACAGCGAAATCCTGATCGCGCTGGTGCTGATGATCGCGGGCACGATCGTCGGCTGGCTGCTCGTCGCCAGCGATCCCGATTGGTACTACGCGCTGATGCCCGGCGGGATGGGTCCGCGCGTGCCGGGGGCGAGCCGCGCGGTGCTGATGAACACGCTGTTCGGGCAGCAGGACCAGAAGGGCCTCGCCGTCTTTGCCGCCGCGCTGTTTTCAAACAATGCGCAAGTCGCAATTCTTGCCTTTGCGCTCGGCTTCGCGTTCGGCCTGCCTTCGGCGCTGCTCCTGATCCAGAACACCACGATGCTGGGGGCCTTGCTCTGGCTCTATCACGGGCAGGGCCTGACTATCGAGATCGTCGGCTGGCTTTCGGTCCACGGCACGACCGAGCTTTACGCGATCCTGCTGGCGGGCGCGGCGGGCTTGCATATCGGGCGCGCAATGGCCTTTCCCGGTGAAGCCTCGGTGCTCGATGCCGCCGCTGCCGCCGGGCGGCGCAGTGCGCAAGTCATGGCCGGCGTGGTCTTCATGCTGATCGTTGCCGGCCTGCTCGAGGGCTTCGCCCGCCAGCTGATCGACAACACCGCCGGGCGCCTGATCGTCGGCATCTTCATGCTGGTATTCTGGACCGCCTACTTCTTCGTCTGGCGCGGCGCGGGGAAGCAGGCCTGATGGTGCGCCGCGAGCCCCGCGATCGCACGCGCACGGTGATCACGCCCGAAGGCGTTGCGCTGCCCTTCGTGCTCGCCTCCCGCGGCTCGCGCGCGGCCGCGCTGGTCATCGATCTCATCCTGATCATGACCGCAATGGCCGTCACCACGCTCACGCTCATCTGGATCGCCGGCGGTATCGGCATCAAGATGGGCGATATCGAGGCGGGCAGCCCCAAATCGCGCGCCTTGCAGGCGCTCGCGATCGTGTGGATCATCGCGATGTTCCTGTTCCGCAATGCCTGGTTCCTGTTCTTCGAACTCGGCCCGCGCGGCGCGACGCCGGGCAAGCGCGTGACCGGCATCCGCATCGCCGCACGCGGGACCGAACGGCTCACCACCGAAGCCGTGATCGCCCGCAACATCGTGCGCGATATCGAGCTGTTCATGCCGATCGTGTTCATCAGCAGCGCCGTCGCGGCAGGCAGCGACACCGACCTCGCCGGCTGGGCAGGCGCGGTGTGGTGCGCGATCTTTCTGCTGTTCCCGTTCTTCAACCGCGATTCCCTGCGCTGCGGCGATGTGATCGCCGGCACCTGGGTGGTCGAGGCGCAGACTCGCAAGCTGGGTCAGGCGCTCTCGGTCAGCGCGCCGGTGGCCGCCACCGATCAGGCCTTCACATTCACGCCGGCAGAGCTCGCGGTCTATGGAGAGTTCGAACTGCAGACGCTTGAACGCGTCCTGCGCGACGGGCGCGTGCCTGCGCTTGACGATGTCGCCGATGCGATCAGCCGCAAGATCGGCCGCCCCTATCCCGATGGCGCCGAACGGGTCTTCCTTGAATCCTACTACCTCCAGCTGCGCGCCCGCCTCGAACAGGGCCTGCGCTTCGGCAAGCGCAAGGCGGACAAGCATGCGGCGTAGATGGCGTGGTAAGAATCAGCGGTTGGCGGTGCGACGGGGATTGACGGGAAGTGGAAGCTATTCAGGTTTGGTTTCCCAACCGACAACCGCAAACTTGATTCTGTTTTCCTTGATCCAATGCATCAGGCAGTCGTTTTGCGCCTCGGACCATGGCACAGCATCGGAGCTCTTCCTACCGAACGTGAAGGTCCCGTCCTCACTGACTGACCATGCAATAGTGTCAGATGTGATGCCGCAGCGTTCCAACGCTTCTCGTGCTGCCACAGGTGTCGTGGGATTTCGCGGAAGTATCACGCTGGCAAAATCGCATCCACCAAGCAGCAAGGCAAGAGCGCTGAGGGAATAGCTGCGGCTTCTCATCCGAAAAGCTTAGCGAACCACTCAACGTTCGCAACCGGGCGGAATCAGCCGTTCGACCCTTGTCATCGCCGCCTAACCCTCCCCGAAAATCCCCACCTCACGCAAACCCGCGCTGTCCGCGCGCCCGCGGAACATTCCCGGTGTGGTGAAGGCAAACCCGGTCTCGCCGCCGGGCGTTGCGTAGATGATCCCGCCAACCCCGCCCATCGCGCCAACTTCGCCGAGCACGGCTTCGGTCGCCGCCTGCGGCCCTTCGCCACCGATCCGCATGCGCGCGCAGATCTCGTGCGCCGCGCCGGCGCGGATGAACTGCTCGCCCGAGCCGGTGCAGCTCACCGCCGCTGCCCGGTCATCGGCATAAGTCCCCGCGCCGATCAGCGGCGAATCCCCGATGCGCCCCCAGCGTTTGCCGGTGAGACCCCCGGTCGAGGTCGCTGCCGCGACATGGCCCGAGGCGTCCACCGCCACCGCGCCGACCGTGCCGTACTTCAGCCCCGCATCGAACCAGCCAAGCTTCTTCGCCTTCAATTCCTGCAATTGCCGCCAGCGTTCCTCGGTGGCGAACCAGTCCGGATCGACTTGGCTTACCCCCTGCTCGCGCGCGAATTCCTCCGCCCCCGCGCCGCTCAGGAACACGTGCGGGCTTTTCTCCATCACCGTGCGCGCCAGCTGCACCGGATTGCGCGTATGGGTCACCCCGCAGACCGCACCGGCCCCGCGCGTCGCGCCGTCCATCACCGCCGCATCGAGTTCGTTGGTGCCATGATAGGTGAACACCGCCCCGCGCCCGGCGTTGAAATGCGGATCATCCTCCAGCGCCGAAACCGCCGCGCAGACCGCGTCCAGCGCGCTGCCCCCGGCTTTGAGCACCGCAGTCCCCGCATCGAGTGCCACCCCCAGCGCGGCCTCATGCGCGGCCACCCCGGCAGCGTCCATCGTCTCGGGAGTCATCGATCCGGCCCCGCCATGGATGGCAATGGCCCAGCGGCTTTCACTTGTCTCGATCATGGGCGCCGCGATAGCAGATCACATCTGCAAGACCAGCGGGGCCCGCATGATCGAAGGCTTGGAAATCGCGGAAGACGATCTCTCGGGCGCGGACGTGCAGGCGCTCGTGGCCTACCACATTGGCGGCATGCACGCCGAAAGTCCCGCCTGCAAGGTCCACGCCCTGCCGCTCGACAAGCTGCGCCAGCCCGGCGTCACCTTCTACACCGCCCGCGTGAACGGTGCGCTCGCCGCGATGGGTGCGATCAAGCATCTGGACGACGCCCACGGCGAACTCAAATCGATGCGCGCCGCCCTCGAATGGCGTGGCAAGGGTGTGGGCGAGGCCATGCTGCAGCACCTCCTCTCCGTCGCTCGCGCGCGCGGCTACACCCGCGTGAGCCTCGAGACGGGGCGTACCGAAGCCTTTGCGCCTGCCGTCGCGCTCTATCGCAAGTACGGCTTCGAGGAATGCGCGGCCTTCGCGGACTATGTGGTCGATGATTTCAGCCAGTGTTTGACGCTGATGCTGCGATGATCAGGGAACCAACCAGCGCACCGAATTGGTATAGTAGCTCGCCACGGGCTTGCCCTCACGGTCAAGCGCCGGAGTAAACCGCGCGCGCTTCATCAGAAGATCACAGGTCAGCTTGGTGAACTCGGGCGAGTTGGTCGCCAGCTGGATGAAGCACTGGCTGGGCACGCCGTCCGTCCCCACCATCAGGCGGAAGCGAACGATGGCGCCCGCCCCCATGAAGAGAGGACCGGCTGGATAGTCTTCGGGTTTGAGCCACTGGCCCGGACTGGTCGTGGGCGCAACACGCGCGCCAAGCGCCGCCTGCTGCACCGGATCAAGGCCCCATTCCTTCACCAGATTCGCCATGCAGGTGCGCATGGCATCAAGCGGGCCCTTCATCGGACCGGTCTTGAGCGTGAGCCGCATCGTGCCTGTCGTGAAGCGAACTTCGGTGATGGCAGCTTCCTGCTCCGGGGTTATCGTGCCCAATGAATCGGAGGAGTTACCCGTGTTTCTCCGGATCGGCCGGTTGAGAAGATCGCGCGGACCGGCCATGATGATGGTGGTCTTGTCCGGCCCCAAGGTGCCCAGCATCGCTTCGTTCAGTTCGCCCTTGGGCAAGCCGGGCCCGAACGTGACCGTCAGGTCTATCCTGCTCTCCGGAATGCGGCCGAGCCGTTTGCCGACCAGCGACAGGTCCATCATGCCGCCCGGCTGAAACTGGTCCAGCACAAGCAAGATCCTGTCCTTGTCCTTGCCGAAGGCATGGGCAAGGCGGCACGAATCGTCGGCGTAGTTGAGCACCCACTTGTCCGTCGGCTCAAGCACCATTTCTGCGGCCCACGCGGCGTGCGGCACAGGAACCAAAGCGATGAACAAGGCTGCGCAGCAGCGCCAGAATCTCCCCATCCTCTCAGCCTATCGAGAGGCGGCGAAACCGCCAAACAGAAAAGGCTCCACCGTGGTGGAGCCCTTCCCGTCATTCCGTACTCGAAGCAAAGCTCAGAGCTTGCCGGTCAGTTCCGGCACCAGCGCAAACAGATCGCCGACAAGGCCGATATCCGCGACCTGGAAGATCGGGGCGTCCTCGTCCTTGTTGATGGCGATGATGGTCTTGGAATCCTTCATGCCCGCAAGGTGCTGGATCGCGCCCGAGATGCCGACCGCGATGTAGACTTCCGGCGCCACGATCTT
>NZ_JAIEPN010000193.1 GCF_019748365.1 Novosphingobium sp. | reverse complement strand
CGCAGCACGATGCCCGCGCCCGTCTGGCCGAAATCGGCATTGGGGCGGAAGCGGTTGACGACGCGGTTGGGCTCGCCCAGCCGGACGATCACCGCCTGCTCCTGCTCGCCCACCACGGTCACGCAGCTGAGCAGCACGACGAGCCCGACGGCCACCGCGATGAGCGCGGCCTTCTGTTCCTGCCACAGGCGGATCAGGGTCTGTTCCATCTCAGCGGCGCTCCCCGTTGGCGGTGGAATCGACGGGCGGGGTCTGCTTGATCCCGGGCAGCGGCAGGTAGGACATGACCCCCTGCGTTTCGACGATCACCTTGTCGGTCTTGCTCAGCACGCGCTCCATCGTATCGTAATACATGCGCCGCCGGGTCACTTCAGGGGACAGCTTGTACTGCTCGTAGACTTTGTCGAAGGCAGTCGCCTCGCCCTGCGCGCGCTGCGTGATCTGCTGCGCATAGGCTTCGGCGCGGTTGATATCGCTGCGCGCGTCCTGCTGCGCGGCGGCCACATCCTTGAAGGCATCGACGACCTTGGCTGGCGGATCGGCCTTCTTGATTTCCACACCCTGGATCTTCACGCCGGAGCGATAGGCATCGAGAATGCGCTGCATCCGCTCGCGCACATTGGCCTCGATCGAGGCGCGGCCCGAACCCATCGCATCGTTGAGCGACACTTCGGCAATCGACTGGCGCATGGCCGCCTCGGCCACTTCCTTCACCGTCGCATCGGGTTCGGCGAGCTGGAAAGTATAGAGCTTGAGGTCCTTGATGTTCCAGCGCACGAGATAGGTCAGGTCGACGAGGTTCTGGTCGCCTGTCAGCATCAGCCGCTCGCCATCGCCTTCCGGGATGGAATCGCGGCGGATCGAGGTGACGTCTTCCACGGTCACAGCCTGGATCGGCCAGGGCAGGGTGAGCGAGACGCCGGAATCGATCGTGTGGCTATAGGCGCCCAGCGTCGTGACGATGCCCTTCTCCTGCGGGGAGACGCGGTGGACCATCGTGGCACCGAGCCAGACGAGCGCGACAAGCCCGACCGCAATCGGTGCCCATGAACCGCCGCCCGGTCGCTGGGGCAGGCGGAATCCGGAGCCGCCCCCAAATCCGCCGGGGCCGCCGCCACCGCCGCCGCCGCGGCGCTTGAACAGGTCTTCGAGGGTCTGCCCGCGGCGCCCGTCGCCCGAGCTGGGCGGCAGCCACGGATTGCGCGGCCCGTTGCCGCGCGGAGGCGGGGGCGGACCTTCAGGAGCGGCATCGCCGCCCTCGCCGCCATCGCCGACAGCATCGCCCGAAGGCTCCCCGCTCCCCGCATCGCCTGCGCCCCATGGGCTTTTCTTGCCGACCATTGCCAGGCCGATCCGCGACATTCGTCCACCGAAAGAAATCATGGAGAAGACTATAGGTACGCTTTGCGGTTAAAAACAGTGTCTCCCTGCCAAAATTCCTCTGCTAGGGGGCGTCCGTTGGGGCAGTGGCCCTTTGGGGATGGGAATACGGGTTTGAGCCTAGATCAGACAGCACTCGAACAGGCGGTGCGCATGGCCGCGGGCGCGCGGTTGCAGACGGTGAAGGCGGACGGCGAAACCGCCTCGATCATCCTGGAAGTGAGCGGGCTGGACCGCGCGGCGCGCGACGCGCTCGAAGCGAAAGTGAAGGAGGCGGCGCGTACGGCCGGCGCTGCAGACGTGCGCGTAGGCATGACCGCCGAGCGCGTGACGCGGCGGATCGTCGCGGTGGGTTCGGGCAAGGGCGGCGTTGGCAAATCGACGCTCTCGGCCAATCTCGCGGTGGCGATGGCGAAGCTCGGGCGCAAGGTCGGGCTGGTCGATGCCGATATCTATGGCCCCTCGCAGCCGCGCCTGCTGGCAACCGAAGGCCGCAAGCCCGAGGCGGAGAACCAGAAGATCCATCCGGTGCAGAGCCCGTGGGGCGTGCCGATGCTCTCGATGGGGCATCTCGTCCAGCCGGGGCAGGCGATCGCCTGGCGCGGGCCGATGGCGGGCAATGCGCTGGGCCAGCTGATCGATGCGCATTGGGGTGATGCGGAAATACTCGTCGTCGATCTGCCGCCGGGCACGGGCGATGTGCAGCTCACCATGCTCCAGAAGCACAAGCCAGCGGGCGCGGTGATCGTCTCCACCCCGCAGGACCTCGCCCTGATGGATGCGGCGCGGGCGATCCGCCTGTTCGAGCAGGGCCAGGTGCCGCTGATCGGCATGGTCGAGAACATGGCGGGCTATGTCTGCCCGCATTGCGGCGAGAGCAGCGATCCGTTCGGCCAGGGCGGGGCGGAGGCGGCGGCGAAGACGATGGGCCTGCCCTTCCTCGGCCGGGTGCCGTTGAATCTAGCGATCCGCCAGTCGAGCGATGCCGGTGAGCCGATGGCGGCGGGTGACAGCCCCGAAGCGGCGATCTTTGCCGGGATCGCGCAGCGCGTACTGGCCTGGCTGGACGCGCAGAAGGGATGAGGCTCACGCGGCGCGGGCTGCTGATCGGCGCGGGCGGCGCGGGCGCGCTGCTCGTGGCTTTCGCGCTCTCGCCGCGGCGCTATGCCAGCGCGCTGGTTGCCGGGCCGGACGAGCATGTGTTCGACAGCTTTATCCGCCTCGCGAAGGATGGCGCGGTGAGCGTGGCCGTGCCGGTCTGCGAGATGGGGCAGGGCATTTCCACGCTGATGGCGCAGATCGTTGCGGTGGAACTGGGTGCGGACTGGAAGCGGGTTGGCGTGGAGCCCGCGCCGCCGAGCCCGATCTATGGCGATCCGGTGCTGGCCGCGCGCTGGGCGCCGCTTTGGCAGCCGCGCTGGCTTCCAGCGCTCGCTGACACCCCCGACGACTGGCTGGCCCGGACCCATGCCGAGCGCGAGCCCTTGATGATCACCGCCGAGGGCACCGCGCTCGCCGCGTTCGAGGCGCCCTTGCGCGCGGCGGCGGCGGGGCTGCGCGCCATGCTGATGCAGGCGGCGGCGGCGCAGTGGAACGTGGGCTGGGAAACGCTCGATACGGCGGGGCATTTCGTTGTGAACGGCAAGCAGCGGCTGGGCTTTGCGGCGCTGATCCCCGAGGCGGTCGAGTATGATCCGCCCGAGCCGCCGGCGCTGCGGGCAGAGCCGCCCAAGGAGCGCCCCGGCCAGTTCCCCGACGGGGCGCGCCCACGCTATCCCCGGCTCGATCTGCCCGCCAAGGTCGATGGCAGCTTCGTCTTTGCCGGAGACGTGCGCGTGCCGGGCATGGTCCATGCCGCGATTGTCCACGGGCCGCAGGGCGACACGGTGCTGTCGAGCTTTGATCGCAAGGCGGCCGAAGGCATCCCGGGCGTGGTCGGCGTGGTCTCGTCCAAGCGCTGGGTCGCGGCGGCAGCGAAGACCTGGCATGCCGCGCACAAGGCGGTGCTGGCGATGGAGCCGCGCTTTCATGCCGCCGGGCGGATTGCCGATTCCTCCGCGCTTGATGCCCGCATCGATAGCGCCTTGCGCAACGGGGCGGCCACGCGGCTTCTGGCGGAAGGCGATCCCGATGCCCTGCTTGCCAAGCCCAGCCTCACCGCGCGCTATGATGTGGAGCCGGCGCTGCATGCCCCGCTGGAAACCGCGACGGCCACCGCGCGGCTGACCGGCGACAAGCTGGAACTTTGGCTCGCGACCCAGGCGCCCGCACTGGTGCGGCGGCTGGCGGCGCAGGCGGCGGGCGTGCCGCGCCGCAATGTCGTGGTCTATGCGATGCATGCAGGCGGCAGCTTCGATGCCCGGCTCGATGCGCGCATCGCGGTCGAGGCTGTGGAGATCGCCAAGGCACTGGGGCGCCCGGTCCAGCTCGTGTGGAGCCGCTGGGAAGAAGCGCTGGCGGGCTTCCCGCGCACGCCGGTTTCCGCACTGCTCTCCGCGTCGATCGGGCCGGACAAGCGGCAGCTGCTGGGATGGCGCACGCGCATGGCGCTGCCGGCCACGGCGATCGAGGCGGGCGCGCGGCTGCTCGATGGAATGGACGCGGTGGACGCGCAGGCGGCGGCCAAGGGCCGCGCCGATCCGCTGGCCTGCGAAGGCGCGATGCCGCTCTATGCGATCCCGGAGCGCGCGGTGGATCACGTGCCGGTTGCGCTGCCGCTGCCGACCGGGCGCTATCGCGGCAACGCCCACGGCTACGGCGCGTTCTTCACCGAGAGCTTCATCGACGAATGCGCGCATTTCGGCGGGGCCGAGCCGCTGTCGTACCGCATCGGCATGCTCACCGGGCAGCCGCGCCTTGCCGCCTGCCTTGTCGGCGCCGCGCGCATGGCGATGTGGGGCGGCGGGACGGATGCTTCGGGGCAAGGGATCGCCTGCCACCGCATGGACCTCGCCGCGGCGGAGGGGCAGCGCAGCGGCTTCATTGCGGTCGTCGCCACGGCGCGGCAGGAGGAAGGCGCGATCCGGGTCGATCAGCTCTCGGCCTGGCTCGATATCGGGCGGATTGTGAATGTCGATATCGCGCGCCAGCAGGTCGAGGGCGGGATGCTGTTCGCCCTCGCGCAGGCCATCGGCGGCAGCACAGCCTATGCCAAGGGGCTGCCGACCGCCGGCCGTCTTGCCCAATTGGGCCTGCCGCTGCTTGCCGATTGCCCCAAGGTTGATATTGCGTTTGCCGAGTCGGACGAGCAACCGTTCGATCCCGGCGAGCTGGCGACCACAGCTGTCGCGCCTGCCATTGCCAACGCGCTGTTTTCTGCCACAGGACTGCGCTTTCGCCGTCTCCCCCTGCTTTCTGAAGGCCTCTGATCAGCGCCATGGACCAACCTGCCGACCATCCCCGGATTCTGACCGGCAAGATCGGGGTGCTCCTGGTCAACCTCGGCACGCCCGACGCGCCGGATGAAGGCGCCGTGCGGCGCTATCTCGCCGAGTTCCTGTCCGACCGCCGCGTGGTGGAAATTCCGCAGATCTTCTGGCAGCCGATCCTGCGCGGATTGGTCCTGCGCACCCGGCCGAGGAAGTCCGCCCATGCCTACAGCCAGGTCTGGACCGACGAGGGCTCGCCGCTCGCCTTCCACACCGCGGCGCAGGCGCGCGCGCTGCAGGTGCGGCTGGGGGACGCCGCGATCGTGCGTTACGCGATGCGCTATCAGAAGCCGGCGATGGCGGCGGAACTCGACAGGCTGCTGGCCGATGGCTGCGAGCGCATTCTCGTCGCACCGCTCTATCCGCAGTATTCCGGCGCGACGACCGCCAGCGCGCTTGATGCCGTGGCGGCGTGGATCAGGGACCGCCGCCGCCTCCCCGCGCTGCGCACCTTGCCGCCCTATTTCGACGATCCGCTGATGATCAGGGCGCTGCACAAGGACCTCTCCGCGCAGATCGCCGCGCTTGATTTCGATCCCGAACTGCTCGTGCTGAGCTTCCACGGCATGCCCGAGCGGACCTTGCGGCTCGGCGATCCCTATCACTGCCACTGCCAGAAGACCGCGCGCCTGCTGGGTGAGGCCTTTGCCGCGTCGCACCCGGCGCTCAAGCTCGCCACCAGCTTCCAGTCGCGCTTCGGCCGTGCCAAGTGGCTCGAGCCCGCCACGGACGACGTGATCAAGGTGCAGGCTACCAACGGCATTCGCCGCATGGTCGTCGCCGCGCCGGGCTTCTCGTCCGATTGCCTCGAGACCATCGAGGAACTCGGCATCCGCGGGCGCGAGGATTTCGAGGCGGCGGGCGGCACGCATTTCGCCGCACTCACCTGCCTCAACGCCACCGAGACGGGCATGGACATGCTCGAAGCGCTGGTGCGCCGGGAACTGGCCGGCTGGATTTGAAGCCCTGAATTGACTTTGCTGACACCTGTGTCATTAACCGCGCGGTTAAAAGCAGGAGCTCAACCATGGCCACCCTGGCAGCAACGCCTTCGCGGTCCATCCGTCCGCACGATGCGCAGTCCGAACGCGGCAATCCGCACTGGATCCGCCTGAAGGACGAAAGCGAACTCGATTCGATCCCCGGCGAGGATGGCTGGCCGCTTGTCGGCACGACCTTCATGCTGCTTGCCGACCCCATCGGATTTGCCCGGCGCATGCGCGCCAGGCACGGCGACGTCTATCGCACGCGCGGCTTCGGGCGGCGGCAGGTGGTGATGATCGGGCCGGACGCGAACGAGCTGGTGCTGTTCGATCGCGACAAGATCTTCAGCTCCGAACAGGGCTGGGGCCCGGTGCTCAACCTGCTGTTCCCGCGCGGGCTGATGCTGATGGACTTTGCCGCACACCGCGCGGACCGCAAGGCGCTCTCGATCGCCTTCAAGCCCGAGCCGATGCGGCATTACTGCGACCTGCTCAACGCCGATATCGCCGCCGGCGTGGAAGCCTGGGGCGAAGGGCCGCGCAAGTTCTATCCCGCGATCAAGGCGCTGACGCTGCAGACCGCGGCGACCAGCTTCCTCGGCCTGCCGTTCGGGCCCGAGGCGGACAGGCTCAACAAGGCCTTTGTCGACATGGTGCAGGCTGCGGTCGCGCCGATCCGGCGGCCGCTGCCGTTCACCGCGATGGGCCGGGGCTATGCCGGGCGCAAGCTGATGGTGGAGTACTTCACCGGCCTGCTGCGCGAGCGGCGCGCCAATCCCGGGCAGGACATGTTCAGCCAGTTCGCGCTGGCGCGCCGGGAGGACGGAGACGGCGACCTGCTGCCCGAGGACGTGGTGGTCGATCACATGATCTTCCTGATGATGGCCGCGCACGACACCATCACCAGTTCCTTCACCACGCTGATCTGGCACCTCGCGAAGAATCAGGACTGGCAGGACAAGCTGCGCGCCGAAGCGCGCGCGGCGGCGGGCGGCGATGGCGGGCCACTGGCGTTCGACGCGCTCGGCAAGATGGAGCTTGCCGAAATGGCGATGAAGGAGGCGCTGCGAATCATGCCGCCGGTGCCTTCGACTCCGCGCCGCGCGCTGAAGGATTTCACCTTCCGCGGTTTCCGCATTCCGGCGGGCACCGATGTCGATGTCAGCGCCTCGGCGGTCCATGCCGATCCGGCGCTCTGGCCCGAGCCCGAAAAGTTCGATCCCATGCGCTTCACGCCCGAGGCCGTGGCGGCGCGGCACAAGTACGCGTGGATCCCCTATGGCGGCGGCGCGCATATGTGCCTTGGCCTGCACTTCGCGACAATGCAGACCAAGCTGCTGGTGCACCATATCCTCACCCGCTACCGGGTCGAGGTGGAACCGGGCTATGCGCCCGCGTGGCAGCCCTGGCCGATCCCCAAGCCGCGCGACGGGTTGCAGGTGAAATTCACCAGGCTCACCTGAGTGCGCGCACCACTCACCGGTTGACGATTCGGGATGTCGTGGCTATGGGCCGCGCTTTCCGGAGAGTCTGACAGGGCTTTGCCGGGCCCACAGGTTTACTCGCCGCCCGCGTATCATGCGGTTCCGGCACTTGAAACAGGACAGACATGGCCAATACGCCGCAAGCCCGTAAGCGCATTCGTCGCAACGCCAACCGTGCCGAGATCAACGGCAACCGCCTCTCGCGCATCCGCACCTTCGTGAAGAAGGTGGAGGCCGCGATCGCGGGCGGTGACAAGGCGGCTGCGGCCGAAGCCCTGCATGCTGCCCAGCCCGAGCTGGCGCGCGGCGTGGCGCGCGGTGTGCTCCACAAGAACACCGTGGCGCGCAAGATGTCGCGCCTGTCGAAGCGAGTCGCTTCGCTCTGATTCGCTTCCTGCCGGCCTCTCGGGGGCGGCGCTACGTACGAATACGGAACGCGGCTGGTGTCTCTGACGCCGGCCGCGTTTTGTTTCGGCCTTGTTACAAGTCGAGCCGTCATCCGTGGCTTCGGCTCTGTCACTCACAAGTCGCAGATTTCTGCCGATTCGCGGGCCCTTTGACGTGAAATCCAACAAATTCAGTAGATTGATTGATTTCCGCCACGTTTAGGGCGTCAAGATTCTTTATTTCAGTTTTTTTGCGGCTTGGTGCTTGCGAATCCCTCCCGATCATCAATAGACATGCTTCTCCCGATGCGGCGCGGGCCCTGCCTCAGCAGGTCGCTCAGCCAATCCGGGGTCACGACAATCGCAAGTTTCATGGCCGGGGGCAGGGGTGCTTTCCCGGCGAGGGTAGACTTTTGCCTGCGGCAGGGGGTGCTGAAGCAGGCTTTCTGGGTGAGGGCAGCGAAGCGTGAAGATGGATGAATTTGGCAGCGGCGGACGGGGCGCCGCGGCCCAGGCGGCTGGCGCCGCACCGGGCAGAAAAGGACGGGACAGCGCGATGATCGAGGACCAGGAAGCGCTCGATCTCGCCGCAGATTGGGCCGATATCAGCCAGGGTCTGAAGAAGGACCTTGGGCCCCAGCTTCACAGCCAGTGGATCAAGCCGATCCAGGTCGGCACCTTCTGCAAGGAAACCGGCACGCTGGACTTGTTCCTGCCGACCGAGTTCTCCGCGAACTGGGTAGCCGACCGCTTTGCCGACCGGCTCTCCCTCGCGTGGAAGATCGCGCGCAGCGAAGTGCGGCAGGTGCGCATCACCGTTCACCCGCGCCGCCGCGCGATGCCCGAGCTGCGCATGGGCGGCATGCCCGCCAACGACACCGGGCCGATCACGTCGGTGCAGCGTCAGGCGGCGGTTCCGCTCAGCGCCGATGCCGCCGTGACCGGGCTCGACCCCTCGCTGACTTTCGCGGAATTCGTGTCGGGCTCGGCCAATGTCCTCGCGGTCAACGCCGCGCAGCGCATGGCCGCCCTCGAAACGCCGCAGTTCTCGCCGCTCTACCTCAAGGGCGCGACCGGGCAGGGCAAGACGCACCTGCTCCACGCCATTGGCCATGCCTATGCCGCCGCCCGTCCGGGCGCGCGCATCTTCTACTGCTCGGCCGAGCGCTTCATGATCGAGTTCGTGCAGGCGATGCGCTCGAACGAGATGCTGGAATTCAAGGCGCGCCTGCGCGGGTTCGACCTGCTGCTCGTGGATGATATCCAGTTCATCATCGGCAAGGCGAGCACGCAGGAGGAATTCCTCCACACGATCGATGCGCTGATGAGCGCGGGCAAGCGCCTTGTCGTCGCTGCCGACCGCGCGCCGCAGGCTCTCGACGGGGTCGAGCAGCGCCTGCTCTCGCGCCTCTCGATGGGCCTCGTGGCGGATATCCAGCCGGCCGACATCGACCTGCGCCGCAAGATCCTCGAGCACCGCCTTGCGCGCTTCACCAGCACGCAAGTGCCGGCGGACGTGATCGAGTTCCTTGCGCGCACGATCAACCGCAACGTCCGCGAACTCGTCGGCGGGCTCAACAAGCTGATCGCCTATGCCCAGCTGACCGGCCAGCCGGTCTCGCTGCAGCTGGCCGAAGAGCAGCTCACCGATATCCTCTCGGCCAACCGCCGCCGGATCACGATCGACGAGATCCAGCGCATGGTCTGCCAGTTCTACCGCGTCGACCGCACCGAAATGGCGAGCAAGCGCCGCGCCCGCGCGGTTGTCCGGCCCCGCCAGGTGGCGATGTACCTCGCCAAGGTGCTGACGCCGCGCTCGTACCCCGAGATCGGCCGCAAGTTCGGCGGCCGCGATCACTCGACCGTGATCCACGCGGTGCGCCTGATCGAGGAACTGCGCACGCGCGATGCCGATATGGACGGCGATGTGCGGACCTTGCTGCGGCAGCTTGAGGATTAAGAAGTAAGGGAAAAGTGCGAGGGCCATTGCCCTCGCGCTCCCGGGAATCGGTGCCATGCCTATCGGTTGCGCACTCTTCGCGAAGCGGCTTCATTCCTCCGGCTTCGCCGGGATGCGTGAATGCTCCTTCATGCACCAATGACCGGGAGCGCGAGGGCGATGGCCCTCGCATTTCTCTTCCTTCCTCCCTAACTGCAAACCCATGACTCCCGACCGCCTGGACCGCTTCGCCCGCCATATCGTCCTCCCCGAAGTGGGCGGTGCCGGGCAGGCGAAACTTGTGGCCAGCCACGTGGTGCTGGTCGGGCTTGGTGGCATTGGCAGCCCGGCGCTGCAGTATCTGGCGGGCGCGGGGATCGGGCGGCTGACGCTGATCGATGACGATGTGGTCGATGCCTCGAACCTGCAGCGACAGACGATCTTCGCGACGGGCGACATTGGCAGGCCCAAGGCCGAGGCGGCTGCGGCGTGGCTTTCCGCGTTCGATCCGGCGCTGGTGGGCGCCGCGCATGTCACGCGGCTGACGCGCGAGAATGCCGCGGCGTTGATTGCCGGTGCCGATGCGGTGCTCGATGGCTGCGACAACTTTGCGACGCGGCTCGCGGTTTCGGATGCCTGTGTGGCGGCGGGTGTGCCGCTCACCAGTGCGGCGCTGGGGCGGTTTCAGGGGCAAGTGGCGAACTTTGCCGGGCACCGCGAGGGGCAGGCCTGCTATCGCTGCTTTGTCGGCGATGCGTTCGATGCCGAGGATTGCGATACCTGCGCCGATACCGGGGTGCTGGGGGCGATGGTCGGCATGGTCGGCGCATTCGGCGCGATGGCGGCGATGCGGGTGCTGCTGGAGGGCGTTTCGACGCTGGGCGATCCGCAGTGGGGGCAGGTCCATGTGCTGGATGGGTTGAAGCCCGCGCTGCGCACGATGCGGATTGCCAAGGACCCGGAGTGCCGGGCCTGCGGGTCAGGGGGCTAACGCATACCAAGCCTCTCCGTCGCCCCGTGCTTGACACGGGGCTTGGCTGGTTCTCGCGGCCAAGAAAAGCCCAGGCCCGTGTCAAGCACGGGCCGACGACAACAGAGGGAGGAGCCTAAGAGGCCAGCAGCTCCGCCACCCATGCTGGCACGATCTCGCTCGCGGGGCCGAGGCGGGTTTCGTGGAACCATTGCGAGCCTTGCGAGCGCTCGAGATTGAGTTCGAGCGTGGCGGCGCCGATCTCGCGAGCGGTGCGCACGAAGCCGGCGGCGGGGTAGACCGCGCCCGAAGTGCCGATCGAGACAAACAGGTCCGCCTCCGACAGCGCGGCGAAGATTTCGTCCATGCGGTAGGGCACTTCGCCGAACCACACGACATCGGGGCGCAGATAGGGCGCGGAGCAGGCGGGGCAGGGCGGACGGTCCAGCAGCGGGCCGGTCCAGCGGTGACGGGTGTCGCAGGCGGTGCACCAGACGGTGAGGTGTTCGCCGTGCATGTGGATGACGCCGAGCGAGCCGCCGCGTTCGTGGAGGTCGTCGACATTCTGGGTGACGAGGGTGACGCTGCCGCCGGGCACTTTCTTCGGCCATTCGCGTTCGAGCTGGCCCAAGGCGTGATGCGCGGGGTTTGGCTGCTTGGTCTGGATCGCCTCGCGGCGCATGTCGTAGAAGCGCAGCACAAGGTCGGGATCGCGCGCGAAGCCTTCCGGCGTGGCGACGTCCTCGACGCGGTGCTGTTCCCACAGGCCCCCGGCGCTGCGGAAGGTATCGATCCCGCTTTCGGCGGAGACCCCGGCCCCTGTCAGGATGACGATGTTGCGGTATGTCTGCATCGCGGCCATGAAGCACGCCTAGGACGAGGTGATCAATGACTAGAGTGGGCATTATCGGCAGCGCCGGGCGCATGGGGCAAGCGCTGGCCGAAGCGATCACGGCGGCGGGGCACGAAGTCTCGGGCGGGATCGATCAAGGCGGTGATCCGATTGCGCTGGCGCAGGCGTCCGACGTGCTGGTCGATTTCTCGGCACCCGCGGCGCTGGAGTTCAATCTCGATGCGGCGATCCATGCGGGCATTCCCATCGTGGTTGGCACGACGGGGCTTGCCGAGCGGCACCATTGGCTGGTCGATGCGGCGGCGGTCTCGGTGCCGGTGCTGCAGACGGGCAATACCTCGCTGGGCGTGACCTTGCTGGCGCACCTGGTGCGCGAGGCGGCAAGCCGGCTGGGCGAGGACTGGGATATCGAGATCGTCGAGACGCATCACCGGATGAAGGTCGATGCGCCTTCGGGAACGGCGCTGCTGCTGGGCGAGGCGGCGGCGGCGGGCCGCGGCGTGCGGCTGGCCGAGGAATCCGTCAGCGGGCGTGACGGGGTGACCGGCGCGCGCAAGCAAGGCACCATCGGCTTTGCGGCGCTGCGGGGCGGCACCGTGGCGGGCGATCACACGGTGCATTTTCTGGCCGACAACGAACGCATCGCGCTGTCGCACCTCGCCGAGAACCGCGCGATCTTCGCGCGTGGTGCGGTGCGGGCGGCGCTGTGGCTGCTGGGCAAGGAGCCGGGGCGCTACACGATGCCTGAGGTGCTGGGGCTTTGAAGAAGGACCAGATCTTCGAGTTCTTCCGGCGGCTGGCCGAAGCCAATCCATCGCCCGAGACCGAGCTTGAATATGGCAATGTCTACCAGCTGCTGGTGGCGGTGACGCTTTCGGCGCAGGCGACCGACGTCGGCGTCAACAAGGCGACGCGGGCGCTGTTCGCCAAAGTGAAGACGCCGGCGCAGATGCTCGAGCTGGGCGAAGAGGGCCTGAAGGAGCACATCAAGACGATCGGCCTGTTCAACAGCAAGGCGAAGAACGTGATCGCCATGGCCGAAATCCTTGTGCGCGAGCATGGCGGGGACGTGCCGGCGGACCGCGACTTGCTGACCGCGCTGCCCGGTGTCGGGCGCAAGACCGCCAATGTCGTGCTCAACTGCGCGTTCGGGGCGGAGACCTTTGCCGTCGATACGCATATCTTCCGGGTCAGCAACCGCACCGGGATCGCCAGGGGCAAGACGCCGCTGGCGGTGGAGAAGGGGCTTGAGAAGAAAGTCCCGCAGCCGTTCCGCGTCGGCTCGCACCACTGGATGATCCTGCATGGGCGCTACGTGTGCAAGGCGCGCAGCCCGGAGTGCTGGCGCTGCGAAGTGGTTGACCTTTGCGGGTATAAGGACAAGATTCACGAGAAGGGGGCGAAACCCGCGACTCAGAAGGGGAGAGCGCGGAAAGCCAAGGAGAAGAAGCCATGAGTGCTTTGAGGCCCACGACCCTGCAGACCGCCGCCTTCCTGACCCTGACCATTGCTGCCGCTCTTTCGCTGGGTGCCTGCGCGCCGCAGGCCCGATCACAGTGGGCCGCCAATGGCCATGCCGCCGATGTTCCTGCCGCGACACCGACCGGCGCGCCGGTGAGCTGCATCCCGATCACCACGATCAGAGAAAGCCGGGTGCGCGACGACTGGACCATCGACTTCCGCACCACCAGCAACAACTGGTATCGCAGCAGCCTGCCGTACCGCTGCAGCAACCTCGGCTTCGAGCGGTCGTTCTCCTATTCGACCGCGCTCTCGCAGCTGTGCAACGTCGATATCATCACGGTGTTCCGCAACGGCGGCGGCCCGACCGGCCCGCTGGGTTCCTGCGGGCTGGGGATGTTCCAGCCGGTGAAGCTGGAGAAGGAAGCGAAGAAGTAGCTGCCTCGATCTTGGCGCTGCGCTCGCGGGTGACGAAGGGCGGGGCTGAAGTGGCGGGCTCTAAGCTTCCGGATCGAGATGCAGACCCCGGCGGCCGTGTTCGGGCGTATCGTGCGGGGGCAAGGCTTCGGGCGCATCGGGGTCCATCGGCAGCTGGAGCATGCCTTCCCATTTGGTGATGACCGAGGTGGCCACGGCATTGCCGACGACGTTGGTCGCGGCGCGGCCCATGTCGAGGAAGGTATCGACGCCGAGCAGCAGCGCGACGCCTTCCACCGGCAGGCCGAACTGGGTGAGCGTTGCCGCGATGACCACAAGGCTGGCGCGCGGCACCCCGGCGATGCCCTTCGACGTGACCATCAGCGTGAGCAGCATCGCGATCTGCTGGCCGGCCGAAAGCTCGACATTGTAGGCCTGCGCGATGAACAGCGTGGCGAAGCTGGTGTAGATCATCGAGCCATCGAGATTGAAGCTGTAGCCCAATGGCAGCACGAAGCCCGAAATGCGGCGCGGCACACCGAAGCGGTCGAGCTGCTCGAACAGCTTGGGCAGCGCGCTTTCCGAACTGGCGGTGGAGAAGGCCAGCAGCAGCGGCTCGCGGATGTAGCGCGCCAGCATGATCACCCGCTTGCCGCCGAGGAAGATCGCGGCAAAGCTCATCAGGATCACCCAGAGCAGCATCAGCGCGATGTAGAACTCGCCGGCAAACACGCCGTAAGTCAGGATGATGCCGACGCCGCGCGTCGCGATCACCGAGGAGAGCGCGCCGAACACCGCGAAGGGGGCAAAGCGCATCACATAATCGGTGATCGTGAGCATCAGCGTGGCAAGCGCTTCGGCGCCCCTCACGAGCGGTGCGCCCTCTTCGCCCATCGCCGAAAGCCCGACCCCGGCAAAGACCGAGAACACGAGGACCTGCAGGACGTTGTTCTTGGCCATCGCATCGAGCGCGCTGGTCGGGAAGACTTCGAGCACGAAGTGGCGGATGGTGAAGTCTGCGGTAGCGAGATCGCCGACCGGGGTGGCGGAGGTGATGTTGAGGCCGACGCCCGGCTGGAACAGATTGACGAGCACGAGCCCCAGACTGATCGAGATGAGGCTGGCGGTGATGAACCACGCAAGCGCCCGCCCGCCGATGCGGCCCAATGCCGAACTGTCGCCCATGCTTGCAATGCCGGTGACGAGAGTTGCGAGGATCAGCGGCGCGATGATCATCTTGATGAGGTGGAGGAACACCTCGGGGAGCAGCTTGAGCAAGTCCGCGATGTCGGCCAGTTGCTTGTTGCCGGCGGGATAGGACACGTTGAGCGTGTAGCCGGTGGCAATGCCGGCGATCATCGCGATCACGATGTAAAGGGTCAGGCGTTTGCCCAAGGTGTGTGGCTCCCGTTGGTTTTGCGCGAGACTAGCGGGGCGGGAGGTTTAGGCAAGGCGGGGGCCGATCCAAAAGCATCGTCATTCCCGCGAAGGCGGGAATCCAGGGCTAGGTGGCGCGTGGCCGCTCTGGATCCCCGCCTTCGCGGGGATGACGAAATGGAGGTGGCGGGAATGACGAACGGGTAAGGGAGCGGGGCGGGGGTAACGTTGCTCAGCCGCACTGCGCGCGGTGCATCAGCTTCTGGTCGGCCAGCACCAGCGCCATCATCGCCTCTACCACCGGCGCACCTCGGATGCCGACGCAGGGGTCGTGGCGGCCCTTGGTGAAGAGCTCGGTCGCCTCGCCCTCCCGCGTGATCGTGGGGACGGGGGTGAGGATCGAGGACGTCGGCTTGAAGGCGACGCGGACGTGGACCGGCTGGCCGGTGGAAATGCCGCCCGCGATGCCGCCTGCGTGGTTGGCGAGGAATTCAGGGGCTTCGGAGCCCGGCCGCATCGGATCGGCATTGCCTTCGCCGGTGTTGGCGGCGGCGGCAAAACCATCGCCGATCTCGACGCCCTTGACCGCGTTGATGCCCATCATCGCGTGTGCGAGTTCGGCATCCAGCTTGGCATAGAGCGGCGCGCCCCAGCCGGCGGGGACGCCGGTGGCGGTGCATTCGACCACGGCGCCCAATGAGGAACCGGCCTTGCGGGCATTGTCGACGAGGGCTTCCCAGCGCGCGGCGGCCTTGGCGTCCGGGCAGAAGAAGGGGTTGCGGGTGATTTCGGCAGGATCGAAGTTTGCGGGATCGATCGCATCGCCGCCGATCGCGCTGACCCAGCCGAGGACGGTGACTTCAGGAATGACGAGCCGCGCGACGGCGCCTGCCGCAACGCGGGCTGCGGTTTCACGCGCGGAGGAACGCCCGCCGCCGCGATAGTCGCGAAAGCCGTACTTGGCGTCGTAGGCATAGTCGGCGTGGCCGGGACGATAGGCCTTGGCGACATCGCCATAGTCCTTCGAGCGCTGGTCGACGTTCTCGATCATCAGGCTGATCGGGGTGCCGGTCGTCTTGCCCTCGAACACGCCGGAGAGGATCTTGACCTGATCGGGCTCCTGCCGCTGCGTGGTGAAGCGCGACTGGCCGGGGCGGCGGGCATCGAGGAAGGGCTGGATCAGGCTCTCGTCCAGCGCGAGGCCCGGCGGGCAGCCGTCGACGACCGCGCCGAGGGCGGGTCCGTGGCTTTCTCCCCAGGTGGTGAAGCGGAACATGTGGCCGAAGGTGTTGAAGCTCATGGTTGGCCGCTTTGTCGCAAGTGGGCGGAAATGTCCATTCTGCCGCCTGCACCACCCCCCGGCCCCCTCCTCTGAAGAGGAGGGGGAGAAGTGCCAAATAGCCCCATCCTCTTTAGAGGAGGGGGTTGGGGGTGGTGGAAACCCGCGCTAAAGCCCGCCCCATGTTCCTCGTCGTCTTCCGCAACCGCAAGCGCGCCGATATCGATGCGGCGGCCTATCATGCCGATGCCGATGCCATGTGGCGTCTGGCCAAGGAGCAGCCCGGCTACCTCTCGTTCAAGAGCTACACTGCCGAGGACGGCGAAGTGGTGGCCATCAGCGAATGGGTGGACGAGGCGGCTGCCTTGGCCTGGCGGCGGGTGGCGGAGCATGCCGAGATGCAGGCCAAGGGCCGCGAGGAATACTACGAGGACTACACGCTGTTTGCGGGGACGCCGACGCGCCTGCACCGTTTTTCGAGGACCAAGGCATGACGATCACGCTCTACGGCATCCCCAACTGCGACACCGTGAAGAAAGCACGCGCGTGGCTGGACGGGAAGGGCATTGTCTACACCTTCCACGACTACAAGAAGCAGGGCGCAGACCCGGAGCGCATTGCCGGGTGGATCGCGGCGGCAGGCCGCGACAAGGTGGTCAACCGGGCGGGGACGACCTTCCGCAAACTCTCCGAAGCGGATCAGGCGGCGCTGGGCGGCGAAGGGGCTCCGGCGGTGCTGGCGGCGAATACCTCGGTGATCAAACGGCCGATCGTGGAGCATCCGGGCGGGCTGCTGGTGGGGTTCAAGAAAGCGGAATGGAGTTCCATTCTGGGTTGAACTGACATGAAAAGATATGCGGCCCGCCCTGTTCAGCCGGGGCGGGGCGTGTTATCTACATTGGTGTGAATACCGCCGCGCCTTTCGCTTATGCGATCACCGTCGATCCTGCTGACATCGACTTCATGGGGCACGTCAACAACGCGTCTTACCTCAAGTGGGTGCAGGATGCCGTCGTTGGTCACTGGCGCGCCTTTGCCCCGGCGCAGGCGATTGCCGACCATGTGTGGGTCGCGACCAATCACAACATCACCTACCGGCGGCCGACCTTCCTCAACGATCCGGTGATCGCGCACGTGATCCTCGAACGCGTGCAGGGCGCGCGGGCGTTTTACGAGACGATCATCAAGCGCGGTGAAGAGGTGCTGGCCGAAGTGAAATCGAGCTGGTGCTGCCTTGATGCGGCCACCTTGCGCCCGGCACGGCTGGCGCGTGATCTGGTGGAGAAGTTTTTGCCTGCTTCGGCGGGGTGAGCCGGGCCGTCCAACATTCGTCATTCCCGCGAAGGCGGGAATCCAGGGCGGGGTAGCGCTTTGGTGCCCTGGATCCCCGCCTTCGCGGGGATGACGAAAGGTGAGGGCGAGTTGTGCCTAGTGTCTCGACTTCGCTCGACACGAACGGTGGTTGTGAAAGACTCAGCGCAGTTTCGCGATTTCCAAACCGTCCGCCTTGGCGCGGACCTTGATGGATTCCTCGCTGCGGGTCAGCGCCTTGGCGAGGGCTTTCAGCGCCATGCCCTTCTTCGCCAGCATGTGCAGCTTCTGCACTTCGTCGGTGGTCCAGGCCTGCTTGTGCCGTTCGAAGACTTTGCCGGTGGCCATCAGGTGCGTACCGCCGTCACGATGTAGTTGAGCGAAAGATCGTCCGAGAGGTGGAGGCCCTTCAGCGGGCTCCATGAAATGCCCTTCGGATTGCCCATCGCAAACCCGGCTTCGGCGAGGAGGTCGCTGAGTTCGAGCGGGGTGATGAAGTCCTCCCAGTGGTGCGTGCCCTTGGGCACCATGCCCACGGTTTCCGCCGCGCCGACGAGCAGCAGGCGCGAGGCGGCGGTGCGGTTAGGGGTGGAGAGGACGAGCAGGCCGTCTGCGGCGACGGTTGCCACCAGACCGGCGATAAAGGCGGCCTTGTCTGCCACATGTTCGATCACTTCCATCGAGGTGACGAGATCGAATGGGCCGAGGCCGAGCGCCGCGAGTTCGCCGTGGCGGTAGTCAATGGCGAGGCCGCTGCCTGCCGCGTGGGCCTGTGCGGCGGCGATGTTTTCTTCCGCCGCATCGACCGCCGTGACGGCGGCGCCCATCCGCGCGAGGGGTTCGGCGAGCAGTCCGGCGCCGCAGCCGACATCGAGCGCGCGTTTGCCCGCCAGCGGGCGCAGCGTTTTGGGATCGGCATCGAAATGCGAATCGATCGCCTCGCGCAGGAAGGCCAGCCGCACCGGGTTCAGCTTGTGCAGCATGGCCGAGCTGCCCTTGGGATCCCACCATTCGGCGGCCAGCTTGCCGAAATGGGCGGCTTCTTCGGGCCTTATGGTTGCGGCGGTGGTTGCATTGCTCATGGAGCGACTCTAAAGCGCCGCGTCCATACGGTCGAGGGGCCGTGTGGGAATGTTCAGCAAGCTGCGGGGGAGATGACGTGGCCCGGATCGTGATGAAATTCGGCGGCACTTCGATGGCCGGGACCGAGCGCATCCGCCGCGTGGCCGGCATCGTCAAGCGCCAGCAGGAAGCGGGGCACGAAGTCGCCGTCGTCGTTTCGGCCATGGCGGGCGAGACCGACCGGCTGGTGAACTTCTGCCGCGAGGCCAACGCGCTTTATGACCGCGCCGAGTATGACGTTGTCGTGGCGGCGGGCGAGCAGGTCACCTCGGGTCTGCTCGCGCTCCACCTGCAGGCGCTGGGCTGCAAGGCGCGCTCGTGGCTCGGCTGGCAGCTGCCGGTGCGCACCGACGATGCCCATGCCGCCGCGCGGATCGAGGATATCGATTCGCAGGCGCTGCTGGCTTCGATGGCGGCGGGCGAGATTGCGGTGATCCCGGGCTTTCAGGGCCTCGATCATGATGGCCGGGTAACGACGCTGGGCCGCGGCGGTTCGGATACTTCGGCGGTTGCGGTGGCGGCGGCGGTCTCGGCGGATCGCTGCGACATCTACACCGACGTCGACGGCGTCTACACCACCGACCCGCGCATCGTGGCGAAGGCCCGCAAGCTCAAATACGTGACCTACGAGGAAATGCTCGAGCTCGCTTCGGTCGGCTCGAAAGTGCTGCAGACGCGCTCGGTCAGCCTCGCGATGAAGGAAGGCGTGCGCGTGCAGGTGCTGTCCTCGTTCATCGATGAAAGCGCCCCGCCGGCCGACAGCATCCCCGGCACGATGATCGTCAGCGACGAAGAACTGGAAGGAACCGACATGGAACGCCAGCTGATCACCGGCATTGCCGCCGACAAGAACGAGGCCAAGGTGACGCTGACCCGCGTGGCGGATCGCCCCGGCGCGGTGGCGGCGATCTTCGGCCCGCTCGCCGAGGCGAACATCAACGTCGACATGATCATCCAGAACATCGCCAAGGACAA
>NZ_JAIEPN010000102.1 GCF_019748365.1 Novosphingobium sp. | reverse complement strand
GCCGCCGCGCGGATCGCGCACGAGGAGCTGGGCTTCACCGTCTGCGGGATCGGCTGCTACAACCGCGAATTCGCGCGCGATATCCGGGCCGCCGCGAAGGAATACGGCCTCGAGCCGCTGATCACCGACGATCACCTGACCGTCGAGGAAGCCATCGCCGCCGCCGCGCCCGAACTGGTGCTCGGCACGCAGATGGAGCGCCATATTGCCAAGCGGCTGGGCATTCCCTGCGCGGTGATTTCCTCGCCCGTCCACGTGCAGGATTTCCCGGCGCGCTTCAGCCCGCAGATGGGCTTCGAAGGCGCCAATGTGATCTTCGATACCTGGGTCCACCCGCTGGTGATGGGCCTGGAAGAGCACCTGCTCACCATGTTCCGCGACGATTTCGAGTTCAGCGACGCGGCGGGCCCCTCGCACCTCCACGGTTCGGCCCCGGCGCACAGCAAGCCGGAAGCGGTGCTCGCGCCTGCTGGTGATATTCTGATCAAGGAAGAAGCCGCGCCCGTCGCCGCTTCAGACGGCTCGGCGGGCTGGACCGACGAGGCGGAGCGCGAACTGCGCAAGATCCCGTTCTTCGTGCGCGGCAAGGCCAAGCGCAACACCGAGAAGTACGCGAACGACATGGGGCTGGCGGCTATCACGCTCGACACGCTCTACGAGGCAAAAGCCCACTATGCGCGGTAAGGCTCCCATCGCCACCCCGGATACGCCGGTGCGGGTTGTCGTGATCACGCTCGACAACCACCTTTCAGGCGCGTTCCAGCGCGCGCAGGGCCAATTTGCCCGCGCCGGGACCGGAGTGACGATCGGCTTTCACGCGGCGGCCGACTGGGAAGAGAAGCCCGGTTCGCTCGATGCCGCGCGTGCAGACATTGCCCGGGCTGACATCATCCTGTGCACGATGCTGTTCCTCGAGGACCATATCCGCGCGGTGATGCCCGCGCTGGAGGCCCGGCGCGACAGCTGCGATGCGATTGTCGGCCTGATGTCGGCGGGCGAAGTGGTCAAGCTCACCCGCATGGGCGACTACCGCATGGACAAGCCCGCCACGGGCATGATGGGCCTGCTCAAGAAGCTGCGCGGCTCGGGCAAGCCTGGCGCCAGCTCGGGCAAGGGCCAGATGGCCATGCTGCGCCGCCTGCCCAAGCTGCTGCGCTTCGTGCCGGGCACCGCGCAGGACGTGCGCGCCTATTTCCTCACCCTGCAATACTGGCTCGCGGGCAGCGACGACAACGTGGTGGACATGATCCGTGCGCTGATCGACCGCTATGCCTCGGGCGAACGCGCGGCCCTGCGCGGCGCGATGAAGGCCGAAGCGCCGCGCGAATATCCCGAAGTCGGCGTCTATCACCCGGCCATGACCCCGCGCATGGCGGCAACGGCTGCGGCCCTCCCCGCCAGCGCGACGGCGGGCAAGCGTGGCACGGTCGGCCTGCTCATGCTGCGCTCCTATGTGCTCGCCAAGGATGCGCGCCATTACGACGGCGTGATTGCGGCGCTGGAGGCCCGGGGCCTCAGCGTGATCCCGGCCTTCGCCGGTGGTCTCGACGGCCGCCCGGCGATCGAGGCGCTGTTCATGAAGGACGGCAAGGCCACGGTCGATGCCGTGGTGAACCTGACGGGTTTCAGCCTTGTCGGCGGCCCGGCCTACAACGATACGGCGGCGGCCGAGGCGATCCTCGCCAAGCTCGACCGGCCCTATCTCGCCGCGCATCCCGTTGAATTCCAGACGCTTCAGGCCTGGGGTGCGAACCCGCAGGGGCTGCTGCCCTTGGAATCGACGATGATGATCGCGATCCCCGAGCTGGACGGCGCGATCCAGCCGATGGTATTCGGCGGCCGCGCGGATGGCAGCGGCGAAGCCTGCACCGGCTGCGCCAGGGGCTGCACGTTTGCCGGTTCGGGCGTGGCCGGTGTCCGCCAGATGGAAAGCTGCGCCGAACGCGCCGAGGCGCTCGCCGCCCGTGTGGTGAAGCAGATTGACCTTGCCCGCGCGGAAGCGGCAGAGCGGCGGATCGCCGTCGTCCTGTTCAACTTCCCGCCGAATGCGGGCGCGGCGGGCACGGCGCAGTTCCTCAGCGTGTTCGAATCGCTCCACAACACGCTCAAGCGGCTGGCGGCGGAAGGTTACTCGGTCGAAGTGCCGGAGAGCGTGGACGCGCTGCGTGAGGCGATCCTGATCGGCAATTCGGCGCGTTATGGCACCGAGGCCAATGTCCACACGCGGATCATGGCCGATACCATCGTCGCGCGCGAGACCTGGCTCAAGGACATCGAGGCTTCGTGGGGCCCGGCGCCGGGCAAGCTGCAATCGGATGGCAGCGCGGTGCAGATCCTTGGCGCGCAGTTCGGCAACGTGTTCGTCGGCATCCAGCCCGCGATCGGCATCGAAGGCGATCCGATGCGGCTGCTGTTCGAGGGCCGCTTTGCCCCGAGCCACGCCTTCGCCGCGTTCTACCGCTGGCTGCGCGAGGACTTTCAGGCCCACGCCGTGCTCCATTTCGGCACGCATGGCAGCCTCGAATTCATGCCCGGCAAGCAGACCGGCCTCACCGCGCAGTGCTGGCCGGACCGCATGATCGGCGATCTGCCGAACGTCTATCTCTACGCCGCGAACAACCCTTCGGAAGGCGTGCTGGCCAAGCGCCGCTCGGGCGCGACGCTGGTGAGCTACCTCACCCCGGCCCTCACCCGTTCGGGCGTCTACAAGGGCCTCGCCGATCTCAAGGCCTCGGTCGAGCGCTGGCGTTCGCTGCCTCCGGGCGACGAGCAGGCCGGGCTTCTGGCCGAACTGATCGCCGAGCAGGCCGAAGCGCTGGACCTTGATGGCAGCGACGTGCCGGTGCTGGCCGCGCGGCTCTACGAGATCGAGCGCGAGCTGATCCCGCAGGGGCTGCACGTGGCGGGCCAGGCCGCGAGCCGCGAAGAGCGTATCGACATGGTGCGCGCCTCTGCCGAAGCGCGGGGCGAACCGCTTTCGGGCCAGACCGCCGAGCTGCTGGTCGATGGCCGGCTGAAGCTCGATACGCCGCTGCTGAAGGACATGGGCGCGCTGAACGCGGCGCTTTCGACCAACCACGAGCTTGACGGCATCGTCCGCGCGCTGGCGGGCCGCTTCGTCCGCCCGGTTTCCGGCGGCGACGTGCTCCGCGCCCCGGAAATCCTGCCGACCGGGCGCAATATCCACGGCTTCGATCCGTTCCGCCTGCCTTCGGCTTTCGCGGTCAAGGACGGCGCGGAGCAGGCGGCGAAACTCCTCGAACGCAGCATGGCGGATTCCGGCCACCTGCCCGAGACGGTCGCGATGGTGCTCTGGGGCACCGACAACCTCAAGAGCGAGGGCGCGCAGATCGCGCAGGTCCTCGCGCTCATCGGCGCGCGGCCGCGGTTTGACAGCTACAGCCGCCTTGCCGGGGCCGAACTGATCCCTCTGGCAGAGCTGGGCCGCCCGCGCATCGATGTGATCGCCACGCTTTCGGGCGTGTTCCGTGACCTCCTCCCGCTGCAGACGCGCATGCTGGCCGAAGCCGCGCTGCTTGCCGCCAGCGCCGACGAGCCGCTCGAGATGAACTTCGTGCGCGCCCATGCCATCGCCCATCAGGACGAGCACAAGTGCGACTTCGAGACGGCTGCACTGCGCGTCTTCTCGAATGCGCAGGGGGCCTATGGCGCCAACGTCAATCTGATGATCGACAACGGCGCATGGACTGATCCCGACGAACTGGCTGACAGCTTCGAGCGGCAGAAGGGCTATGCCTACGGCGTGAAGGGCGTGCCCGTCCGCCAGGCCGCGATCCTCGCCTCGGCGCTCAAGACGGTCGATTGCGCCTACCAGAACCTCGAAAGCGTCGAACTCGGCATCACCACCATCGACCAGTATGTCGATGCGCTCGGCGGGATCAGCCGCGCCGTGACGCGGGCCAAGGGCGAAACCGCACCGGTCTATATCGGCGACCAGACGCAAGGTTCGGGCAAGGTGCGCAGCCTGCAGGAACAGGTCGCGCTCGAAACCCGCACCCGCATCCTCAACCCCGTGTGGCAGGAAAGCCTGCTGCGCCACGGCTATGAAGGCGTGCGCGCGATCGAGGGCCATGTGACGACCACGATGGGCTGGTCGGCCACCACCGGCGAAGTCGATCCCTGGGTCTATCAGCGCATCAGCGAAACCTACGTGCTCGACGCCGCGATGCGTGAGCGCATGGCCGCGCTCAATCCGCGGGCTTCGGCCCGCGTTGCCAACCGCTTGCTTGAAGCGGTCGACCGCCAGTTCTGGTCGCCCGATGAAGCCACACTCGCAGCTCTCCACGCCGCCAGTGACGAACTTGAGGACCGCCTTGAGGGGATTCTCCCTTCAGGCGCGGCCCCCGCGTCCGTCGCAGCCGTCGCGGCATAAAGGAAACAACGCATGGCACTTCTCGATCCCCCCGTCCGCAAGCCTGATGGCGACGGGTCGGTGCAAGTCCGCCTCGACCCCGCCGACCGCATCGGCAACGCCAAGGTCTTTGCCGTCTACGGCAAGGGCGGCATCGGCAAGTCGACGACCTCGTCGAACCTCTCCGCCGCTTTCTCGATGCTCGGCCACCGCGTGCTGCAGATCGGCTGCGATCCCAAGCATGACAGCACATTCACGCTCACCAAGAAGCTGATGCCGACGGTGATCGACGTGCTGGAAACGGTGGAATTTCATTCGGAGGAACTGCGGCCCGAGGACTATATGTTCGAAGGCTTCAACGGGGTGATGTGCGTCGAGGCCGGCGGCCCGCCAGCTGGCACCGGCTGCGGCGGCTATGTCGTCGGCCAGACGGTGAAGCTCCTCAAGCAGCACCACCTTCTCGAAGACACCGACGTCGTGATCTTCGACGTGCTGGGCGATGTGGTCTGCGGCGGTTTTGCCGCCCCGCTCCAGCATGCCGAACGCGCGATCATCGTGACCGCGAACGATTTCGACAGCATCTTCGCGATGAACCGCATTGTCGCGGCCATCAACGCCAAGTCGAAGAACTACGACGTGCGCCTCGCCGGCATCGTCGCCAACCGCTCCGCCGGCACCGACGAGATCGACCGCTTCAACAGCGCCATCGGCCTGCGCCGCCTCGCCCACTTCAAGGATCTCGACGAGATCCGCCGCTCGCGCCTCAAGAAGTGCACGCTCTTCGAAATGCCGGACAGCCCCGAAGTGATCGCGGCGCGCGAGGAATACCTCAATCTTGCCCGCATCCTCTGGGCTGGCGCGCCCGCGCTCGAAGCCACGGCGATGAAGGACCGCGATATCTTCGATTTCCTGGGGTTTGAATGATGGCAACGCGCGCATCTTCCAGCATTGAGCACCACGGCTCGCGCTTCGAGGCACAGCGCGACAAGCTGACGACCTATTTCGACAGCACCGCCCGCAAGGCGTGGATCGACCTGACTTCGGATGCGAAAGTCAGCGGCATCCGCGCCACCGTGCGCGCGGGCCGCGATGCGATGCGCGATGTGCTGCTGAGCTGGCTGCCGCATGATCTGCGCCGCTGCCGCGTGCTCGATGCCGGGTGCGGCACCGGTGCGCTCAGCGTGCTGGCTGCGCGGCGCGGGGCCGAAGTGGTCGGCGTCGATGTGGCGGGCGGGCTCGTCGCCATCGCGCGCGAACGCCAGCCCTCTTTCCTCGGCCATGGCCGCATCCACTGGCGCGTGGGCGACATGCTCGATCCCGCACACGGCCGCTTCGACCATGTCGTCGCGATGGATTCGCTCATCCACTACCGCCCCGAAGACATCGTCGCGACGCTCGTCTCGCTCGCCGAGCGCTGCGACGGCTCGATCGTGTTCACCCACGCGCCCTCGACCCCGATGCTGCGCGCGATGCACACCATGGGCCTGATGTTCCCGCGCAGCGACCGCGCCCCCGCGATCGTGCCGGTGCGTGATGCCGATCTCATGGCGATGATCGAGGAAGCGCTGCCCGGCTGGCACATTGGCCGCAGCGAGCGGATCGGCAGCGGCTTCTACATCTCCAACGCTATCGAACTGGTTCGCGACTGAGCATGACCGGCACTCCCGCCTTGACGGACACGGCCCCGCAATCGCGCATGTCGCGGATGGCGGGCCAGTGGACGCGCGTGGCGGTGAGCTGGCTGCCTTTTGCCGACGCCGCGAGCGCGGAACTGCCGCTCTCCCGCCTGCTGCGCCTCGCGCTGTTTCAGGTGAGCGTGGGCATGGCGACGGTGCTCCTCAATGGCACGCTCAACCGCGTGATGATTGTCGAGCTGCACACCCCGGCCTGGCTGGTTTCGCTGCTGATCGCGATGCCGCTGCTGTTTGCGCCGCTTCGCGCGCTGATCGGCCACAAGTCCGATACCCACCGCTCGGTGCTCGGCTGGCGGCGTGTGCCCTATATCTGGTTCGGCACGCTGATGCAGTGGGGCGGTCTTGCGATCATGCCCTTCGCGCTGTTGCTGATGAGCGAGCAGCGCACCTTCTACACCGGCCTTGGCGGCGGCGCGCTGGCGTTCCTGCTGACCGGCGCCGGCCTTCATGTGACGCAGACCGCAGGCCTTGCGCTGGCGACCGACCTTGCGCGCGAGGACAAGCGCCCGCGCGCGGTGGCTCTGCTCTATGTGATGCTGCTCGTCGGCATGATGGTTTCCGCTTTCGTGATCGGCGGGCTGCTGGTGCCCTTCAGCCCGACCCGGCTGGTGCAGGTGATCCAGGGCGCTGCGGTCGTCACGCTGCTGCTCAACGTGACCGCGCTGTGGAAGCAGGAAGGCCGCAATCCCGGCAGGACCGCGAAAGACCGCAAGACCCCGGAATTCAGCGATGTCTGGCGCGAATTCGTGGCCGAACCCAACACGATGCGCCTGCTCTGCGCCATCGGCCTCGGCGCGGCGGCCTTTGCGATGCAGGATGCGCTGCTCGAACCCTATGGCGCCGAACTGCTCGGCCTCGCCGTCGGTTCGACAACGATGCTCACAGGCTCGTGGGCGATGGGCGCGATTGCCGGCTTCTCGCTTTCGACGCGCGTGCTGGAGCGCGGCTTCGATCCGCTGCGGCTGGCAGGCGCGGGTATGGTCGGCGGCATCTGCGCCTTCATTCTCGTGCTGCTGGCCGCACCGCTGCACGCGCCGTTCCTGCTCGCGATCGGCGCGGGATCGATCGGCTTCGGCATCGGGCTGTTTTCGGTCGGCACGCTGATCGCGGCGATGGCGCTGGCGCAGCGCGTCGATTCGGGCGTGGCGCTGGGCGCATGGGGCGCGGTGCAGGCGACCGCTGCGGGCAGCGCGCTCGCTGTGGGCGGCGTGATCCGCGACACCGTCTCCTGGGCCAGCGGCCCGGGCGGACGCGCGGCCGGCTATGCCACGGTCTACAGCCTTGAAATCGTCATGCTGATCGCGGCGCTCGTCGTGCTGGGTCCGCTGGCGGGCAAGCGCATCGGGATCGCCGGCGAACTGCCCGGCGGGCAGATGGCCATACCAGAGTTTCCGACATGAGTACGGTGCAGTGATTGAGGTGGTGGGAATTGCGGCCGCCGGGGCCCTGATCCGGGAAAGGAACGTTCGATGAAAACGGCATATGTAGTTGGCTCGATTGACGTGGCAGAGCTCGCGCTCTGGGCGTTCTTTCTCTTTTTCCTTGCCCTGGTCTTCTGGCTGCGGCGCGAGGATCGTCGCGAGGGCTATCCGCTCGAGGACGAGATGAACGGCTTCATCGAGAGCGTGGGCGGCCCGCTTTCGACCGCGCTGCCCAAGACCTTCCACCTGCCCTTCGATCGCGGCAGCGTGTCCTATCCCCTGCCGCGCACCGAAGGCCGCGAGCCGGTGGATATCGCCGCCAAGCGCTACGAGAACTTCGCAGGCGCGCCTTATGTCCCGACCGGCAATCCGCTGGTCGACGGCGTCGGCCCGGCGTCTTACGCCAACCGCGCCAAGTGGCCCGATCAGGACGCGCATGGCCGCGCCCGCATCGTGCCGCTTTCGACCGAGGACCACATCTCGGTGTGGAAGGGCGGCCCTGATCCGCGTGGCATGAAGGTGACGGCGGCTGACGGCAAGGTGGCCGGCACGGTGACCGATCTGTGGATCGACCGCGCCGAGCACCAGGTTCGCTACCTTCAGGTCGAGACGACCAGCGGCAAGACGGTGCTCGCCCCCATGGCAATGGCTTCGGTCAGTGCGGCAGGCGTGAACATCGATGCGATCAACGCGGCGGACTATGACGCGGTGCCGCAGCTTGAAAGCGCGACCGAGATCACCCGTTATGAAGAAGAGCGCGTGATCGGCTACTTCGGCGGCGGCTATCTCTACGCCAACGCCGGCCGTCAGGAGCCGATCCTGTGAGAGAGCACGATATCGAGCCGATCCGCGGCCTGCCGGGTGATTTGCCTCCTGGCGAGGCACTCCTCTGGCAGGGCGCACCCGATGCGTGGGTGTTTGCCCGCAGCGCGCTGGGTGCGCGGTGGATCGGCGGATACTTCGCGCTGCTGGTCGGCTGGGCGCTCGTTGGCGGTACGCCGCTGGGGGCGCTCATCACCGCCGGCTTCGGCGTGCTGGCGATGTGCCTTGTCTATGGCTTCGCGGCGCTGGTTGCGCGCAGCACGGTCTACACGATCACCAACCGCCGCGTGGTGCTGCGGGTGGGCGTTGCGCTCAGCAAGTGCATCAACCTGCCGCTGGTGAAGCTGGGCGGCGCGGATCTGCGCACGCTTGGCGCGGGCTATGGCGATATCGCGCTCTCGCTCGATGGGCCAAGCATGCTGGGCTATGCCATCCTCTGGCCGCACGCCCGGCCGTTCCGCTTTGCCAAGCCCCAGCCGATGCTGCGCGCCTTGCCCAACGCGGCTGAAGCGGCGGGCATTCTCGCCAAGGCGACCGCAGCGGTTGTCCCGGTGCAGCAGCGTAGCGAAGCGGCACCGGTGGCCAACGCACCGCGGCCCGCAATGGGCGCGAGGGAGGCAGCAGCATGAGCCTGGTTCACGATCATGAACAGACGATGCCCAAGGGCGCGCTGGCCGCGGCACTCGTCCTGGTGATGACCGCACTCGCGCTCACCACGCTGGTCAAGGTCGGCGTGCTGAACCGCGAGGCGATCCCCGCAGTGGCCCGCAGCGAGGCGCACATTGCCCCGACCGTCGTCCGTGAGCTCACCTTCACCGATCGCGGTGACGGCGCTGTGGTGGTGCGCGATGTGACCACCGGCGAGACGGTGCGCGTCCTCGTCGACGGCGTGCCCGGCAACGGCTTCGTGCGCGGCGTGATGCGCGGCATGGCGCGCGAGCGGCATTTCCGCGGCGTCGGCATGACCCCGCCCTTCACGCTCACGCTGTGGAAGAACGGCACGCTGAGCCTCGATGACAAGAGCACCGGCCGCTCGATCGAGCTCGGCTCATTCGGCCCCGACAACCGCGCCGCTTTTGCCGCTCTGCTGCCCGGGGGCGCCGGCTGATGGCTTCCAGCCAGTTCGATACCCCCTGCCGCATCGAGATCGAGCAGACGCCGGAGCACTTCCACGCGCATGTACGGCTTGCCGGCGATATCGAGCTGCAGCCGGGCGACCGCGTGAAGGTCCACGGCGCGCCGATCCGCGTTGACTTCGGTCAAAGCCTCGCCATCGACCGGATGGCAACCGTGACGCGGGCCGGTCCGCTGGTGCGGGCGTGGATCAAGCTGGCCGCCTATTTCGACCTTACCGAACTCTACGAAGTCAGCTTTACGCCCGGGAGACCGTCATGAACGCCCCTACCACGATCGACCCGCAGTCATCCGCGCACGAGGAATTCAGCCGTGCCGCTGCAGCCGCCGGGCTCGACCTCGACAACGGCGGCAGCGCCAAGCTGGACACTCTGGCGATGGCGCGCGCCGAAACGGTGCTGAGCCCGCGCTTCTACACCACCGACTTCACCGCGCTCGATGCGATCGACGTCTCGCCGGTGCGCGAAGAGTGGGACGACCTGATCGCCGAGATGCAGGCGGACCGCAACAAGCTGCACTTCAAGCGCAAGGAAAGCTTCGAGGGGATCATCGAAGGGCTGGAGCCCGCGCTGCGTGAGGAGTTTACCGACTTTCTGGTGAGCTCGATGACCTCGGAATTCTCGGGCTGCGTGCTCTATTCCGAAATGGCCCGCCGCACGCGCAATCCGGACATGAAGATGCTGTTCAAGCTCCTCGCGCGCGATGAAAGCCGCCATGCCGGGTTCATCAACGAGACGCTGAAGGATGCCGGCATCGGTGTCGATCTGGGCTTCCTGACCAAGTCCAAGAAGTACACCTACTTCCGCCCGAAGTTCATCTGGTACGCGGTCTATCTTTCGGAAAAGATCGGCTACGCACGCTACATCACGATCTTCCGGCACCTGGCCAAGCACCCGGAGCACCGCTTCCACCCGATCTTTTCGTGGTTCGAGGAATGGTGCAACGACGAGTTCCGCCACGGCGAGGCTTTCGCCCTCCTCATGCGCGCCGATCCGAAGCTGCTGACCGGGCTCAACCGCCTGTGGATCCGCTTCTTCCTGCTGTCGGTCTACGCGACGATGTATGTGCGCGATCATGCCCGCCCGGTGTTCCACAAGGCGCTTGGCGTCGATCCGACCGAGTATGACTACAAGGTCTTCTCGGTCTGCACCGCGATCACCCGTCAGGTCTTCCCGATCGAGCTGGAAACCGATGATCCCGCCTTCCGCCGCCGGATGGACGATCTGCTGAACGCCAGCAACCGCATTGCCGACGGCAAGGCGCGCGGCGGCGTGGCGGGCGCATTCCAGCGCTACACCGGGGTCGCCGCTGCCGGCCTCGCCTTCGCGCGGATGTACTTCCACCGCACCCGTGAAAACGCGCTGCCTGCCTCGGTGCGGATGCAGCCTTCGTGGTGAGCTTTTCCGGCCATGCCGTGCCCATGGTGGTCACGCTGCTCGTGTGGTTCTTCGCCACCGGGCTGATCGCGTGGTTGGACAACCGCGACCGCGCCACCTTCCCCCGCGCCCTGGCGCTGGCGGGAGCCGGGGGCATTCTCGGCCTCGTCGCGGTCGTCGTCGGCTCGGTCATGCCCGGCATGGCGGGGGCCTATATCGGCTTCGTCGGCGCGCTCATGGTGTGGTCGTGGCATGAGGCGAGCTTCCTCATGGGCGCTGTCGCCGGCCCGCGCCGCGAGCCGAGCAACCCGTCCGCGCGCGGCTGGGACCGCTTCATCGATGCAGGATCGACGCTGATCTACCACGAGGTTGCTCTCGCCCTCACCGCGCTGATGCTGATGTCGCTGGGCTGGAACGCGGTGAACCCCACTGGCGCCGAAGTCTTCGTGCTACTGCTCGCGTTGCGGCTGGCAAGCAAGTTCGCGCTGTTTGCCGGGGTGCCGAGCCAGGTCGGCGATCTCCTGCCGCCGCACCTCGATTACCTGCGCAGCTATTTCGGCCCGCGCCGCTTTTCGCCGGCGCTGGGCGCCGCGCTGGTCTTCACGGTGGTCCTCGCCGCGCTGCTCGGCAATGCGGCGCTTTCCGCGCCCGCCGGCAGTACCGAAGCCGTCCGCGCCAGCCTGCTTTTCGCGATGGCTGCGCTCGGCGTTCTCGAACACGTGTTTCTCGCCTTGCCGTTTCGCGACGGCGCACTTTGGGGCTGGGCTCTGCCTGGCCGCAACAACCGGATGAACGCCTGAGCAATCAGGCCCTTAGGATTACAAGGGAAGGGGTTTTTCGGCCATGGACTATGAGGCCTTCTTTACACAGGAACTCGATGGCATCCGCGGTGAAGGGCGTTATCGCATCTTCGCCGAACTGGAGCGCCATCGCGGCTCCTTCCCCAAGGCGACACGCCATGTGGACGGCGGCACTCAGGAAGTGACCGTCTGGTGTTCGAACGACTACCTCGGCATGGGACAGCACCCCAAGGTGCTGGACGCGATGCACACCGTGATCGACGAATGCGGCGCGGGTGCGGGCGGCACGCGCAACATTTCGGGCACCAACCGCCATCACGCGCTGCTGGAAGCCGAACTCGCCGATCTCCACCACAAGGAAGCCGCGCTGCTGTTCACTTCGGGCTATGTCTCGAACTGGGCGGCGCTCGGCACGCTGGCCGCGCGCCTGCCCGATTGCGTGGTGTTCTCGGACGCGGGCAACCACGCCTCGATGATCGAGGGCATCCGCCACAGCCAGGCCGAGCGGGTGATCTGGAAGCACAACGACTGGCGCGATCTTGATCGCAAGCTCAGCCAGGTCGCACCGGGTCGCGCCAAGCTGGTCGCGTTCGAAAGCGTCTATTCGATGGACGGCGATATCTCGCCGATCCGCGAGATCGTCGAAGTCTGCGAGGCGCACGGCGCGCTGTCCTACATCGACGAAGTCCACGGCGTCGGCCTCTATGGCCCGCGCGGCGGCGGCGTTGCCGAACGCGAAGGACTGATGGACCGCATCGACGTGATCGAAGGCACGCTGGGCAAGGCCTTCGGCGTAATGGGCGGCTATATCGCGGCCTCCGAAGCGCTGTGCGATTATGTCCGCAGCTTCGCCTCGGGCTTCATCTTCACCACGGCGATCCCCCCTGCCCTTGCGGCCGGCGCCTGCGCCAGCATCCAGCATCTGAAGCTGAGCGGGCACGAACGCGCCCGCCACCGCGACCGGGTAAGCACGGTGCGCCGCAGGCTCAATGCGCTGGGCATCCCGCACCTCGACAACCCGAGCCACATCATCCCGGTGATGGTGGGCGACGCGCGCAAGTGCAAGATGATCAGCGACTGGCTGCTCGACAACCACGGCATCTACGTCCAGCCGATCAACTATCCCACCGTGCCGCGCGGCACGGAGCGGCTGCGCATCACGCCCTCGCCCGTCCACACCGATGGCGATATCGACCGGCTGCTCGAAGCGCTGACCGATATCTGGTCACAGTGCGAACTGGCACGGCGCAGCCACGCGGCCTGAGCTGAAGTGACATTGCAAGGCCCGGCTCCCTGCCCAGGCGGGGGGCCGGGCTTTTCTTTGCCGATCCGGCATGGGGGAGCCGCTTGGCGGACGGTCTGCCGCTGGCGGTGGGCGCAACCAGTCGATCAGGCCTGAACGCGCAATCCGCCGCCAGAGGCGAGACCGCGCAGCCTCTGCAGCGCCCCCGCCGATTGCCATCACCCCCTGCGCGGCCACTTCACCCGCGAGGATATCGCGGCGCCCTCCTCAGATCCGGTCCGCCTGCGCCACCGCGTCGCTCGCCCGCAATGCGCTTACGATCCGCGTCAGATGCGCCAGATCGCGCACCTCGAGGTCCACTTCATAAGTATGGAACGGGTTCTCTCGCTGGGTCATTTCCAGATTAACCACATTGGCGTGGTTTTTCGCAAAAACACCCGCCATTTCGGCGAGCGTCCCCGGCCGGTTGTAAAGCTCGGCCCTGATCCGCCCCACCGCGCCATCGGTGCGCGCGTCCCATGAAAGGTCGATCCAGTCGGCATCGATTCCGCTGGCGAGGCTCATGCAGTCGATCGCGTGGACCGTCACGCCCTGCCCCAGCCGCCTCAGCCCCACGATGCGGTCTCCCGGCACCGGGTGGCAGCAATCGGCCAGCTTGAAGGCCATGCCCGGCGTCAGCCCGCGCACCGCGATCGCGCGCTGCTGGCTCGGCCAGCCTTCGGTGGCGGGCAGGTTCCTGGCGCTGCCGGGCACCAGCGCTTCCATCACCTGCCGGTCGTCGATCTTGGCGCTGCCGATGGCGACCATCAGCTCTTCCTCGCTGGCGTATTTCAGCCGCTTGATCGCGTCGCTCAGCGCCTTCTTGCCGATCTTGCTCGGCAGGCGGTCGGCGATTTCCTCGTAGAGCTTGCGCCCGATCTCGGCGATTTCGGCGCGTTCCTTCTGGCGCACCGCGCGGCGGATCGCGGCGCGCGCCTTGCCGGTGACGACGAAGGCCAGCCACGATAGCTGCGGCTCGCTGCTGCGGCTCTTGATGATCTCCACCACGTCGCCATTGCCCAGCGGCGTGCGCAGCGGCACGTGCCGCCCGTTGATCTTCGCGCCCACTGCCTGTGCGCCGAGATTGGTGTGCACGGCAAAGGCAAAGTCGATCGGCGTCGCGCCCTTGGGCAGCTGATAGAGCGCACCCTTGGGCGTGAAAGCAAAGATGCGGTCCTGATAGATCGCCATCTTGGTGTTCTCGAGCAGCTCGTCCGCGTCGCTGCTCGCCTCGAGAATCTCGACCAGATCGCGCACCCAGCCGACTTGCCCGTCCGGCAGCGCGCCCTGCTTGTAGGCCCAGTGCGCGGCAAGGCCGAACTCGTTGATCCGGTGCATCTCGTGCGTCTTGATCTGAACTTCGACGCGCATCGCATTGTTGTAGATCAGCGAAGTGTGCAGGCTCTTGTAGCCGTTCATCTTCGGCGTAGAGATGTAGTCCTTGAACCGCCCGGGGATCATCTGCCAGGTCCGGTGCAGCACGCCCAGCGCGGTGTAGCAGTCCGCCTCGCTCTCGGTCAGCACGCGGAAAGCCATGATGTCGGTGATCTGCTCGAAGCTCACATGGCGCTCGGCCATCTTGCGCCAGATCGAGAAGGGGTGCTTCTCGCGGCCGGAAACCTCGACCTTGAGCCCCGCCTCGGCGAGTGCCTGCTTGATCGACAGCGCGATCGAGCCGACCTGCGCGCCTTCCTCGCTCTTGATCGCGCTCAGCCGCCCGGTGATCGTGGCATAGGCCTCGGGCTCCAGCTGCTCGAAGGCCAGCAGCTGCATCTCGCGCATATATTCGTACATGCCCACGCGCTCGGCCAGCGGGGCGTAGATATCCATGGTCTCGCGCGCGATGCGGCGGCGTTTTTCCTCGCTCTTGATGTAGTGCAGCGTGCGCATGTTGTGCAGCCGGTCCGCCAGCTTGACCAGCAGCACGCGCAAGTCCTCGCTCATCGCGAGGAGGAACTTGCGCAAGTTCTCTGCCGCGCGCTCCTTGTCGCTCATCGTCTCGATCTTGGAGAGCTTGGTGACGCCATCGACCAGCCGCGCCACTTCGGGGCCGAACAGCCGCTCCACTTCCTCGACCGTGGCGAGCGTATCCTCCACCGTATCGTGGAGCAGCGCGGTGATGATCGTTTCCTGATCGAGCTTGAGCTCGGTCATCAGGCCGGCAACTTCGACCGGGTGCGAGAAGTACGGGTCGCCCGAAGCGCGTTTCTGCGTGCCGTGTTTCTGCACGGTATAGACATAGGCACGGTTCAGCATCGCCTCGTCCGCATCGGGATCATAGGCGAGCACACGTTCGACAAGTTCGTACTGACGCAGCATCTCCGCCCTAGATGGCCCCGGCCCGGCGGCTACGACAAGGGGAAATGCCTCCATCGGGCAAATCTTTCATGCAGATGTTGCCATTGCGAGACCGCAGCGGCACGTAAGGAGCCGATGAGCGACCAAACCCACGGCGACAGGCTCAAGGCGAACCTGCGCACTCTCTCCTGGCTCGATGCGCCCCGTGTGCGGGTCTACGCCGCGATGATCCTCGTCGCCTATATTCCCATGATGGTGAAGGTGTTCCGCGAGGCGACCGGCACCGTGGGCAGCGATTTCCTCGCGTTCTGGGGCGCCGGGCGCCTCCTCGCCACCGGCCCCGCGCCGCGCGTCTACGATCTGGCCGCCGAACAGGCCGCGCAGATGGCCGCCGGCACCGGCCAGATGGTCGCCTACGTCAACCCGCCGCCCTACCTGTTCCTCGTCGCACCGCTGGGCCTCCTGCCCTATGCGGCGGCGTGGATCGTCTGGGCGCTCGCCGGCTGGGCGCTGTGGTTCCTCGTCGCCCGCCGCGCGCTCCCCGATGCGGGGGCGGCAGGCGCGCTCATCGTGCTGGCCTTCCCCGCCGCCTATCTCGCCGCCAGCCACGCGCAGAACGGCTTCGTCACCGGCGCGCTGCTGATCGCGGCGGTTCTGACCCTGCGCCGCTCGCAGGCGCTTTCGGGCGCGCTGTTCGGCCTCCTCGTGATCAAGCCGCACCTCGCGCTCCTCGTTCCCTTCTGGCTCGCCGCCGGGCGCAAATGGACAGCCATCGCCGCTGCCGCCGCCTCGGCCATCGCGCTGTGCCTTGCCTCGCTGGCGGTCTTCGGCCTCGACACCTGGCGCGCCTGGCCGCAGAGCTTCGAGGTCAGCCGCATCCTGATGAGCCAGCCGAGCGCCGAGTTCTTTCTGCGCATGTGCACGCCCTATGCCGCCTTGCGCGTTCTCTTAGGCACGACCGTCGCCCTTTATGGACAGGCGGTCATCACGGTCATCACCGGCGCGCTGGCCTGCCTCTATTGGCGCCGCGCCCCTTCGGACGAAGCCGCCGGTGCCATGCTGCTCGCCGCCACCGCGCTCGCCTCGCCCTACCTGTTCAGCTACGATCTGCCCTTCCTGATCATGCCGATCGCCTTCCTGCTCGGCATGGCGCGCCGCGAAGGCTGGCGGCCGTGGGAAAAGACGCTGCTGGTGCTGATCTGGCTCTCGCCGCTCGCCACCCGCGCCGCCGCGCTGCCGCTGGGGCTCAACCTGATGCCCATCCCTGCCGCGATCCTCGTCGGGCTGGTCTGGACGACGTGGGCGCCGCAGCAGGCAAAGAAATAGGGCCAAAAAATAGGGACAGGCCCCATTTTGGGGACTGTCCCTGCGTTTCCCGTCACCCCGGACTCGATCCGGGGTTCAACTCAGCTCACTCCCAGTTCGCCTCGGGCGGCAAGCTCATCAGGATCGCATCGATATTGCCTCCGGTCTTGAGGCCGAACAGCGTCCCCCGGTCATAGACCAGATTGAACTCGGCATAGCGCCCGCGCCAAGTCAGCTGCTTGAGCTTGTCTTCCGGCGTCCACTCCATGTTCATCCGCCGCCGCACCAGCGCCGGATAGACGTTGAGGAACGCATCGCCCACATCGCGGGTAAACGCAAAGTTCGCCTCGAACGCAGCCTCGTCCGCGCATTCGAGGTGGTCGTAGAAAATGCCGCCGACCCCGCGGTGCACCTTGCGGTGGGGGATGTAGAAGTAGTCGTCCGCCCAGGCCTTGAACTTGTCGTAGTAGGCCGGATCGTGCGCGTCGCAGGCCGCCTTGTAGCTGGCGTGGAAATCGGCCGTATCCTCGGCATAGGGGATCGGCGGGTTAAGATCGCCGCCGCCGCCGAACCATGCTTTCCGCGTCGTCAGGAAGCGCGTGTTCATATGGACGGCGGGCACGTGCGGGTTCGCCATATGCGCCACCAGGCTGATCCCCGTCGCGGTAAACGCCGGGTTGTCCGGGTCCGCGCCGTTCATCGTCTTGGCAAAGTCCGCGCTGAAGGTGCCGCCCACGGTCGAGACGTTGACGCCGACTTTCTCGAACACCTTGCCCTTCATCAGGCCCTGCACGCCGCCGCCGCCATCGGGGACCGGCTCGCCATGATGCTCGCGCTTCCACGGCGTGTAGGTGAAGCTCGCATCGCTCCCCGCCTCGCGCTCGATCGCCTCGAACTCGGCACAGATCCGGTCCCGCAGGCTTTCGAACCAGACCCGCGCGCGGCCAGTTTCCGCGCTCCAATCCTCTTTCGCGACGGCCTCTCCGGCCTCTTGTGCAATGCTCATGCGCCAAGTCTTGCCAAGCCAAACGCAATCCGGCAAGGCCTGTCCATGGTTCCCGTTTCGTTCACGGCATTTGGCGCGCCTTTCGAGTTTGCGGATCAGGAATTCGCGCTCGCCCCCAGCCGCGCGCTCTATTGGGCCGAGGAACGCGCGCTGATCGTCGCCGATCTGCACCTCGAAAAGGCCAGCTGGTACGCCCAGCGCGGCCAGATGCTCCCGCCTTACGACAGCCGCGAGACGCTGTCCCGAATCGCGGATGCCCTGCGCGAGACCGGGGCGCGCCGCGTGCTCTGCCTCGGCGACAACTTCCACGACAGCCACGGCCCCGCCCGGCTCGAACCCCATGCCGCCGGCATGCTCGATGCCCTGATGTGCGCGACCGACTGGGTCTGGATCACCGGCAACCACGATTGCCAGGAGACGAGCGTTGAGGCCCAAGGGGTCCCCGAACTCACCGTGCGCGGCATCGCACTGCGCCACGAAGCCCGCCCGGGCGAGACGGGCGCGGAGCTTTCCGGCCACTTCCACCCCAAGCTGCGCGTCACCGCGCGCGGCCGCAGCGTCGCGCGCCCTTGCGCCGTCGCCAGCGAGCGCCGCCTCATTCTCCCCGCCTTCGGTGCCCTCACCGGCGGCATGAACGCGGCCGATCCCGCCATCCTCGGCGCGCTCCAGCCCGCCCGCGCGATCGATGCGCTGGTCCCCGCTGCCGGCAAGCTCGCCCGTTTCCCCCTCTGGCGCAGCGCCTGATCACGCCCGATCTCGTCATGGCGAGCGGATCGAAGCAATCCTGAGCTGCAATCACCTGGGCCCGGAGGCTGAACCTCCCCAAAACCGTTTAACCCCAAACCAACCTTCCCGCTTTATCTGCTGCCGCATTGTGATATGAGCGCGCGGGGGCAGGCGCATAGCCCTCCCCCATTTTTGAAACATCAGGAGCAAGCACTATAGCCCCCCCACCCCGGCGCATGATGGCGCCCCCTGTAAAGACCGGCCCCCGCTACAACCAGCTCATCACCGTGCCCAAGGTGCGCGTGATTGATGAGAACGGCGAAAATCTGGGCGTCATGTACACCCGCGAAGCCATCGAGCAGGCCAACGAAGTCGGGCTCGATCTCGTCGAGGTTTCCCCCAACGCCGATCCGCCGGTCTGCAAGTTCCTCGATGTGGGCAAGTTCCGCTACGAAGCGCAGAAGAAGGCCAACCTCGCCCGCAAGAGCCAGAAGACGCAGGAGATCAAGGAGATCAAGATGCGTCCGAACATCGATGACCACGATTACGACACCAAGATGCGCAA
>NZ_JAIEPN010000081.1 GCF_019748365.1 Novosphingobium sp. | reverse complement strand
TCTAGCAGGACTGGCCCATTTTTAATCCGGTGCTACCGGCCGATCCGTGGCCCCTTTTATTCCCGGTGTTCTCACCCTTTCAGGGCCGGTGATCGACGCGACAACCTTGCGGAGACAAGCAACCTGTCGCGAGCCTGGCAGAAGCGGCTCGGTGTCCTGATCGCAGGAAAACTTGCCGAGCGTCCGGCTGCCGAATGGGAGGAGCGCCTCAACGCCGCCGGTGTGCCTTGTGCCATCGTACGCACGACTGCGGAATGGCTGGGCTTGAGCGAACTTCACGCCGCCGGGTTGTTGGTGAGGATCGATGACGAGCAACTCGGCCCGATGGTGCAGCCCGGACCTCAGGCGGTCCTGCGCAGCTCCGGTGCCGCCACGGGCACACCGCAACCCCGACAGCATGTGGATTTGCGCCGCGGCATCTCCTGGCAGCGTCGTGGCGCCACTTTCGAGACACCATCCCGTCCGTCCGCGACGCCGGGCAGCTGGCTCAACGGGCTGACGGTGGTCGATATGACCTCCATGGTCGCGGGCCCGGTCGCAGGCCGGACCTTGGCCGAATATGGCGCCCGCGTGATAAAGATCGAAGGCCCCGCGCCCAATCACGGACCGCGTCTCACCTGCTGGTATGGCATCGACGGGAACCAGGGCAAAGAGAGCGTGCTGCTCAACCTCAAGACCGCCGCTGGACGCCAGGCGATGCGGCGGATCGTCGAGGGGGCCGACATCCTGGTGACCAATCATTCGGCGCAGGCGATGGCCGCAATGGGCCTTGGCGAGGCAGAGCTGCAAGACATCAGGCCGGGGCTGATCCAGTGCAGGATCGGGGCTTATAACGGCCAGCATGTCGGGCCATGGCTGTCGCGGCCGGGCTATGACCCCGTACTTCAGGCCGCGGCCGGGATCATGGCGCGCTACGGCGATCCGCAAATGCCGGAACTCCATGCGATCGCGTCCTGTGTCGATGCGCTCACCGGATACTCGGGCGCTTTCGGCATGGCGCTTGCGCTGTTCAGTCTGGCAAGGGGCACGCAGGCACAGATTGTCGATGCGTCGCTGGCTGCCTCCGCGACGCTTGTTCAACTGCCTTATGCCTTCGATCATGCCGGGCGAAGATGGACCGAACCCTGCGGGCAGGCCGCCCTGGGTGAGCACGCGCTTTACAGGCTGTACCGCGCCCGTGACGGGTGGCTGTTTGTCGCTGCGCCGAGTGCGGACATCGCAGCGCTTCCGGCCGAGCTTCGTTCCGAGGACGCAACCGATGCCGCCACGCTGTCCGATCACATCGCCAAGGCAATCTTCAGGCGTCGCCGTGCGGAAGTCATCAACATGTTGCGCGCAGCAGGGCTATCGGCGGTTCCCGTAGAGTCGGTTGAAACGATGGCGCGTGGTCTTGTCGGCCGCACACGGTCAGGCATCCACCTTGCGCGCCAGGACATTCCCGGTCTTGGGCCGGTCACTCTTGCGCCCGGGCAACAGGTGCCCGGTCTCGCTGTTCTGGAACCTGCAGAGAAGCCCGGTGCCAGCACGGCTTGTGTGCTCCGGGAACTCGGACTCGATGCAGACGCGCTGCTGGCGTCCGGGGCTGCTGCGGGCGAAATCTCGCGCAATTATCTTCCGGGAGCGCTATAGAACGATCGTCTCAACAGGCAGCATGATCCGGCATGGCAAAGCGAACGACTGCAGATATCTCACCGATCCGGACTGCGGAAACACCCCTTCCGGGTCGCCCCGTCCATGGCTCGGAAAGCGGGCGTCCCATCATGGCGGCGCTCAATCTGCTCAGTCGGCGATGGGTATTGCGCATTCTTTGGGAGCTGCGGACAGGCGCGAAAGGTTTCCGCGAGATGCAGGCGCTCTGCGATCAGATGTCACCGAACACCCTGTCCACACGCCTCGCCGAGCTGCGGGAAGCGCGCATCGTCGCACACGACAGCAACGGCAACTGGGAACTGACGCCGCTCGGCCGCAAGATCGCCCCGGCGCTGAATGCGCTGAACGCCTGGTCTGCCGAGTGGGAAGCGGTCATCAAGGCAACGCCCGCCGACTGAGCGACGCCCGGCATGCTGCTGTCGGGGCTTCGCATCGCTGCTGACGCGACTAAACTCGCACAGCTTCACCGCCGATATCCTTTGCGTCGCGCCGTCATCACCGGCGCCGGAAGCGGGATCGGTCGTGCACAGGCAGCCCAACCTTCGCAATTCTGAGCAATTTCTGAAGTACCTCGATGCTCAAGATGGCGGGGGCATGCGGCCGCGCGGTACCAGCTTGAGTGCCGTTCCAACAATGGCTGCCGGATCTCACGCCGAAACACCTTCGGCGATGCCGTGAATGAGAACGGCCGACATCTTTTGGCGGAGCGGGAGGGATTCGAACCCTCGATACGCTTTTGGCGTATACTCACTTTCCAGGCGAGCGCCTTCGACCACTCGGCCACCGCTCCGCATGCACTGGAAGGCGCGGCCCTAACCGCATGGAAGCGCTTTCGCAAGGCCGGGAAGGCTGGCACAAGTCGTTTGTTATGAAACACCCGCTTCTGCTCTCTGTCGCCCTGCTGGCCAGCTGCAACGCAGCGCCCGCGCCTGCCCCAACGCCTGAGGCTTCGCCCGCCGCTGCGCCCGCGCAAAAGTCCGCGCTCGCGCCGACCGAGATCGTCGCGGCAGCCCCTGCGGCGGATTGGGCAGCGATTGCGCCGTCCGATCTGCTGGTGATGGACCTTGCGCCGGATGCGAAGGGCGCGGCCCGGCGGGTGGTGATCCAGTTGCTGCCGCCGCCGTTCTCGCAAGGATGGATCGGCAATATCCGCAAGCTGGCGGGCGCAAAGTGGTGGGACGGCACCAGCATCAACCGCGTGCAGGACGGCTATGTCGTGCAATGGGGCGATCCGGATGGCGAGGACAAGGCTAAGGCTAAGTCTTTGCCTGCGGGGCTGAAGGTGGTGCCGGCAGAAGAGTACGAGCAGACCGACACAGTGCTGAAGTCTGCGCGCCATCGAACGTGGATGGATGGCACCGGATCAATCTATGGCACTCCGGGCCTGTCCGGAACTGATGATCCCTCAGGCAAAGGCGCCGACCATCCTATTCGCGTCTATAGCTCCATCGGCGACAACTACGCGAGCTACACGGGATGGGAAGGCGGTTGGCCAGTAGCTGGTGAATTCGGCAAAGCCTGGCCCATCCACTGCTACGGCACCGTCGGCGTAGGCCGCGACTATCCGCCCGATACCGGTTCGGGCGCCGAGCTCTATGCCGTCATCGGGCAAGCGCCGCGCCAGTTGGACCGGAATATCGCCGTGGTCGGCCGAGTGATCGAGGGGATGGAGCACCTCTCCAGCCTGCCGCGCGGCACGGGCGATATCGGGTTCTACAAGACGGCGGAGGAACGCACGCCGATCCTCTCGATCCGCATCGGCAGCGATGTGCCCGGCCTGCCGCGCTATGAATATCTCTCGACCGAGAGCAAGAGCTTCGCCAGCTATGCCGATGCGCGCGCGAACCGGCGCGATTCCTTCTACATCCGGCCTGCAGGCGGGGTGGATATCTGCAACGTGCCGGTCCCGGTGCGCCGGGTGCCCTGAGCACAGCGCAATCCCACAAAACGACCGTCACCTTGAACTTGGTTCAGTGTGACGGCTGGTCTGGAGTTGGACGAAACATATGAAATCGTCGGCCCGGACTTGATCCGGGCCTTGGCTGTTCTTTTTCGGCACCGTGCCAGAAGAACAGCCGAACCCCGGGTCAAGCCCGGGGTGACGACGAGGGATTGGCGGGGTTAGCCCCTCAACCCAGCCCCAGCGGCTTGTAGGCCCCGAAGATCAGCTGCTCGAACACGCCAGTGCCGACCTCGCCCGCGCTCGTCGTCACGCGGCTGACGATCTGGACGTGGAAGTTGTCCATCCGCATGGGGTCCACCTCAGCCAGCACGATATCCTCGCGCTCCACCTCCAGCTCGCCGTGATAAAGGCCGTGGCCCCACTTTGGCGAGGTATAGCCCAGCCCGCGCATCTGGAAGCGCTGCAAGGGCTCGAACGTCAGCGTCAGCGGCTCATCACCGCCGCTGATCACAAGCTCGCCGCCCGCCGGCCACAGCGTCCCCGGCTGCAGCGGCGCATCGAGCTTGGCCGACGGTGTCTCGAAAAACCCGTCATGCCCTGCCCCATCGGGCGCGATCACCGCGCGGGTGTTCCATGGCGCGCCATTGGCATCGGCATTGATGTGGAAGAACACGCTGCGTGTCGGCAGGTTGATCGGCGTCCACTGCCAGAAGAACTGCGGCACCACGCCGTGCCCATGCGGCTGCGCATCGCTCGTGCCGACGGGCCGCACGCCCCAGCTGCGGTCGCGCGTCCCCGCCGTGCCCGGTTGCAACACCGTGCGCACACCATCAATCTCGACCCAGCCGGTATAGTGCCCGTTCTGCGTCAGCCGCGTGTAGTCCATGAACGTACGCGGGCCGATGCGGTGGATGAAGCGCGGCTCCTCGATGGGAAAGGCGCGCCCCGTAAACACGATCTCCGCCTTGATGCCTTCGCCCTCCACGCTGATCGAGAGGCGCTTCAGCGGCTCCTCCACGCGGATCGCGATAGGGCCGCACGTCAGGTCCAGCCGCTCCATGTTAAGCTCACGCGATGCATGAAGCGAATGCTGCACACCATTGCGGATAAAGCAGAAATGCGCGTCCGCCACATTGAGGTGCGGATAAATCCCGAACGCCGCCGCGAAAAAGTCGCTGCCGTCCGGCGCATAACCATTGAAGAAATAGCGGTCGTAGAAATTGCGGTCGGTGCCGGAATAGGCGATCGGCTCGGGCGTCTGGTGCAGCGGGAAATCGTCGCCGTTCGTCAGCATTCTGCATTCTCCATCATGGCATCCAGCGCGCCGATGCTGTCGTGATCGAGCGCGAGTTCGGCCGCGCCGCGCGCCATCGAAAGGAAGTTGGAGTCGCCCCGCTCGGTGCGCACCACGAAGGCCGCACTGAACACCGCCGTGAACAAGCCGTGCAGCGCCCCGATGCGGTAGCGCCGCAGCATGACATCCTCAGCCATCGGCGCCCCATGCCGCGCCATTTCCTCGGCATAGAGCGCGAGCAAGGCCGCCTCGTTCGGCCGCCGCAGCGCGCTCCCGATACCGCAGCCCATGAAATAGCCCACATCGGTCATCCCGCAGCCGATGGCGCAAGTCTGCCAGTCGACAATGGCAATCGGCTCCGCCCCGCCGCCAACGCCGAACAGCATGTTGTCGAGCCGGAAATCGCCATGGATCAGGCAGGGCTCCTCCGGCTGACGGCCCAGCCAGCCCTCCACCCGCTTGTCCAGTTCATCGCACAGCGCCATGGCGTCCGCCGCCAATTGCCCGTCGTACCGCTCACGGAAGATGGCATGGGCCTGATGATAAAGCGTCCCGATCTGCTCCAGCAGCCCCTCGCGCCCATGCAGCCAATCGGCCCCCAGCACCGCCGGATGCCCTTTGGTCGCCGCATGGAGCGCCGCCGCCTGACGGATCGCCGCCTCCGCATCGGCCAGTCCACAGCCTTCTAGCTGGTTGCCCCCGCGCTCCGGCGCCAGATCCTCGAACAGCAGCACGAAATCGGTGCCCTCGGCATTGATTTCCGCCCCATAGACACGCGGCGTGCGCACCGCGATCCCGGCCGCAAGTTCGCGGTAGAAGCCGACTTCCTTTACATAGAGCATCATGGCCGCCGCCGTGCCGCGGCTGGTCGGATCGGCTGAGGCGAACTTGCCCGCCAATGTCGGCGGGGCCGCTGTGGGGCGGTCATACGTCAGCGTGAAGCGCGCGGTATCTCCCACCTGCCCCGTGCCGATAGCCTTCCATTCAAGGCCGGTAATCCGCGCCTCACCCAGCAGGCCCGCGCGCGCCAGTTGTGCTTCGATCCAGCCCGGCGTTACCGCCGCAGCCGTGCTTGGAAATTCGTCCATGCATCACTCTCCGCCAGCAAGACTGGCAGAGAGCGACGGCAATGGAAAGAGACTTTAAGCGGTCAGTTAAACTTACGCGAGACGCCCGAACGCCGCCGCGCCGGCATAGCGTGCCGACTGGCCCAGCTCTTCCTCGATGCGGATCAGCTGGTTGTACTTGGCGAGCCGGTCCGACCGCGCGAGCGAACCCGTCTTGATCTGGCCGCAGTTGGTGGCGACCGCGAGGTCCGCAATCGTCGCGTCCTCGGTCTCGCCCGAACGGTGCGACATGACGGCGGTATAGCCATTGCGCTGGGCAATGCTCACCGCTTCCAGCGTCTCGGTCAGCGTACCGATCTGGTTGACCTTCACGAGCAGCGAATTGGCGAGGCCCTTGGCAATGCCCATCGTCAGGCGCTTGGGATTGGTGACGAACAGGTCATCGCCCACCAGCTGCACCTTCTTGCCGATCTTGGCGGTCAGCGCGGCCCAGCCCTCGAAATCGTCCTCGCTCATGCCGTCTTCGATCGAGCGGATCGGATAGGCATCGGTGAGCGCGGCGAGATAGTCGGCCATCGCTTCGGGCGAAAGCGAGAGGCCCTCGCCGCTGATCTCGTACTTGCCGTTCTTGAAGAACTCGGTCGCCGCGCAGTCCAGCGCCAGCACGATATCGGTGCCCGGCTTGAACCCGGCCTGCTCGATCGAGGCCATCACGAAATCAAGCGCATCACGCGTGCTGGCGATGTTGGGGGCAAAGCCGCCCTCGTCACCCACGCCGGTGGCGAGGCCCTTCTGGTGCAGCGCCTTCTTCAGCGTGTGAAACACTTCCGCGCCCCAGCGCACGGCCTCGGCCAAGGTCGGCGCGCCCACCGGCATGATCATGAATTCCTGGAAGTCGATCGGGTTGTCGGCGTGTTCGCCGCCGTTGATGATGTTCATCATCGGCACCGGCAGCAGGTGCGCCGAAACCCCGCCGACATAGCTGTAGAGCGGCAGGCCCCGCGCGTCTGCGGCGGCCTTGGCCACCGCAAGGCTGGTGCCGAGGATCGCGTTGGCGCCGAGGCGGCCCTTGTTCTCGGTGCCGTCGAGCGCGATCATCGCCTGATCGATATCGCGCTGGTCTTCGGCATCCATGTCAACCAGCGCACCGGCGATCTCGCCGTTCACCGCGCCGACCGCCTGCAGCACGCCCTTGCCCAGATAGCGCCCCTTGTCGCCATCGCGCAGTTCCACCGCTTCATGTGCGCCGGTCGAAGCGCCCGAAGGCACTGCCGCACGGCCGAACGAGCCGTCCTCCAGCAGAACATCGACTTCGACGGTCGGGTTGCCCCGGCTGTCGAGGATCTCGCGGGCGTGAATGTCGATGATCGCGGTCATGGCATTTCCTCGTTTGGTGACGTGAGAGTGTGACGACGTGATGCCGCGCCCCTATCGGCGCTTGGCCGGGGTGACAAGGTCAAGCTTGGCATAAGGCTGTCCCCGCGTAGCTATGCGCGAGAAAGCCGCATTCCCCGCCCGGCGGCCCTGTGCTCACGCCAAAACCGGGTGCACGCGCCTTTCGCACTTGCGGCAATTGGTCTAGGACTGGCGCCTATTCCAGAATCGCCCCCGCGAAAGGACCCGCACGATGACCGATACCCCCGAGAACGCGGCTCCCGAAGCCGCCACCAAGCCCAAGGCGCGCAAGAAAGCTGCGCTCAAGGTTGTCGAAACCGCAGTTGAAACGGTTGCCGCCGCCGTGCCCGAGGCTGTGCCTGCCGAAATCGCGCAGATCGAGGAAGCCGCGACCGAAACCGCCACGGCCGTCACCACCCGCTTCGGCAAGGCGATCGAGGATGCCAAGGCCAGCGCCGCCAATCTGACTGGCGAAGCACGCGAACGCACCGCCGCGATCACCGAAACGGTCGCCGCGACCGCCAGCGAGTATGGCGAAAGGGCCGGCGAATACGCCGAGCAGGCCAAGGTCGTCGCGCTCGATCTCGCGCGTCAGGGCAAGGGCAAGGCGACCGCCGCGCTCTCCACTCTCGGTGAGACGATCGAGAGCAACGCCGGCGTGATCGACGAGAAGCTTGGCGTGCAATACGGCGATTATGCCCGCGGCGCCGCGCACACGCTGCAATCGACCGCCGCCACGCTCGAGGCGAAGGATATTCCCGAGATCGGCGAGGAGATCGTGACCTTCGTGAAGAAGAGCCCGGTCAAGGCGCTCGGCATCGCCGCGGTCGCCGGCTTCGTGCTCTCGCGCTTCCTGCGCCGCAAGCCCGCGCCGGCGGACAGCACCGAAACCACGGAAGCCTGACGTCCCAGCGTGACCGAGGATAAGGTCCACACCGAAGAGAAGGCGGCAGGGAATGATTCCCTGCTCGGCGGCGCGCGTGCGCTGCTCGAAGACGGTCAGACGCTCCTTGCGGCGGAAATAGAGTTCCAGAAGGCACGAGCCGGCTTCGTGCTCGGCCGCGCCAAGGGCATTCTCGTGCTCGCCGCGCTGGCGCTGGTGCTGCTGTTCTTTGCGCTCATGGCGCTTGTCATGGGCCTGCTGCTGGCGCTCGCCCCGTTGCTCGGCCCGTGGGGCGCGCTGGCCGTGGTCGTCCTCGGCCTTCTCGCGCTCACCGGTCTCAGCGTGCTGGGCGTGGTCCGCCGCATCGGTGCGATCTCCCGCGCGCTCAGGGGCAAGGATGGCGCGGCATGAGCGAGGACGCTCTCAACGAAGCCCGCGCCCGGCGCGACGAGGCCTGGGCCCGCGTGCGCGGCGAAGTCACTTCGCTCAAGACCGGCCTCGCCGAGCGCCCGATCCCCACGCGGATCAAGGAAGCCGCGATGGACTGCGTGATCGACACCGTGGACGAGGCCAAGGCCGTCGCGAAGGACAACCTGCCGGTGATCGGCGGCACGCTGGCACTGCTTGCCGCGTGGTTCTTCCGCCGCCCCCTTATTGCCCTGATCAAGAACCGCTTCGCTCCCGCAGCCGAAGTGGACGAGGATGAAACATGAGCGATAGCGAAACCCCGCAGTCCGAAGCCCCCTTCCCCGAGGCAGTGCAGAGCGACACGCCCGCGACCGATCCGCTCGGCAAGGTCAAGGGGTTCGTCGAAGAGCACCCCGTCGCGATGGTCGCGGGTGGCATTCTCCTTGGCGCGCTGGTGGCCGGCGCCCTGTCCCGCGGCACGCGCGGCGTTGCGGGCGACAAGGCAACCCGCAAGGGCACCCTTTCGCGCATGTCGCTCCCGCGCCGCGCGGCAGATATCGCCGCGGTCGGCCTCGAACTCGCTGCCGCCTATGTCGCAGGCGCTGCAGGCGAAAAGGCGGCGGCCGCGGCTGGCGAAACCGAGGCTGAAACGCCCGCAAAGCCGGCCAAGCCTCGCCTGCCTGATCTTGCTGGAAAGGCCCTGCGCACGCTCGCGCCGGTGATCACGCGCCATCTGCCCGGCAAGAAGGCCGATTAACCGCCCATTCCGTAAGGTCAGGGGCTTGCGCGCTCCTCTCTATTTTGCCAGTGCCGCGCTGCCTCCCCAAGGAAACGGACAAGCCAGCCATGCAGAAACTGCACCTCGTCATGGGCGGGCGGGTCAAGGACCCGCAGCACCTTGAATTTACCGATCTCAGCGCAATCGACCTTGTCGGCGTCTACCCGGACTATGCGAGCGCCGAAGATGCCTGGCGCAGCTGCGCGCAGCGCACGGTGGACGATGCCGAAATGCGCTATGTGGTGGTCCACCTCCACCGCCTGCTGGAGCCCGAACTGCACAAGCCGGAGTGACCCAACAGAAAAGGCCGGAGGAGCACCCCGGCCTTCCTGTTTCGCGCCTGCCTGAGCGTTTCGACTCAGATAAACTCAATCTTCTCAACGACATAGAACCGGTCGCCCGAAGGTACGGTGACTTCGATCTCGTCTTCCACCCGGCGCCCGATCAGCGCGCGGCCCAGCGGCGAATTGTAGCTGATCCGGCCGCGCTTGGCATCCGCCTCAGCCTGGCCGACGATCTGGTAGCGCACCGGCTTGTCGGCATCGTCGAGCAAGGTCACGGTCGCGCCGAACACGATGCGATCGCCCGAAAGCGTGGTCGGATCGATGATCTGCGCGCGGCTCAGCTTGTCTTCCAGATCGCTGATCGAAGCCTCGACCTGGCCCTGGCGTTCCTTGGCGGCGTGATACTCGGCATTTTCGGAAAGATCGCCGTGCGCGCGGGCTTCCTCGATCGCATCGACGATCAGCGGTCGCTCTTCGCGCAGCGCCTTCAGCTCGGCCATCAGCTTCTCGTAGCCTTCAGCCAGCATCGGCAGCTTTTCAACACTTGCCATCCTTGATCCTTTTACCTTTCAATCCCTTGGATCAATGTCTCCAAGGGAAAACCGTTCCACCCCAGCCGGCACCACGCCAAACTGGGCCCCAATCGCCGCAATGCTGGGGATCATGTGGAGGGTTGATAATAATCCTGCAAGGACCGTACCGCAAGTTCGGCGCTGCGCAGAGCCTCGATTGCCCCCGCCGCCGCGACCGAAGCCGCCGCCGTGGTGAAATACGGGACCTTGCCATAGAGCGCGGAACCACGGATCGATTGCGAATCCTTGTGGCTCTGCCAGCCTTCGGTCGTGTTGAAGATCAGCGCAATTTCGCCATCGATGATCCGGTCGACGATATGCGGACGGCCTTCCGCAACCTTGTTGACCCGCTCGACCTTCACGCCCGCTGCGGTCAGGAACGTCGCCGTTCCGCCCGTCGCCACGATGCGGAAGCCCATTGCATCGAGCTTCTGCACCGCCGGCAGGATGACCGGCTTGTCGCTGTCCTTGACCGAGACGAACACCGTGCCGCCCACCGGCAGCACCATGCCTGCGCCCAGCTGCGCCTTGGCAAAGGCCACCGGGAAGCCGCTGTCGATGCCCATGACCTCGCCGGTCGATTTCATCTCGGGCGAAAGCACCGGATCGACGCCGGGGAAGCGCGCAAAGGGGAACACCGCTTCCTTGACCGCCATGTACGGCACGTCGCGCTTGATCGGCGGCAGGTCCTTGAGTTTCTCGCCCGCCATGATCCGCGCGGCATACTTGGCAATCGGCTGGCCAATCGCCTTCGCCACGAAGGGCACCGTACGGCTCGCGCGCGGGTTCACTTCGATGAGGTAGACGAGGCCGTCCTTCACCGCGAACTGGATGTTCATGAGGCCGCGCACGCCGAGCGCCTTGGCCAGCAGTACCGCCTGGCGCTCCATCTCGGCGATGATCTCCGGCGGAAGGCTGTAAGGCGGCAAAGTGCAGGCGCTGTCGCCCGAATGGATGCCCGCTTCCTCGATATGCTGCATGACGCCAGCGACAACGACATCATCGCCGTCCGCCAGCGCATCGACATCGCACTCGATCGCATCGCGCAGGTACTGGTCGATCAGCACCGGGCTCTCGCCCGAAACCTTCACGGCGGTCGCGATATAGTCATCGAGTTGCGCCTGGCTGTCGACGATCTCCATCGCGCGGCCACCCAGCACGTAAGACGGCCGGATCAGCACCGGATAGCCGATGCGCGCCGCCACCGCGACCGCCTCGTCGCGGCTGCGCGCGGTGCTGCCCGCCGGCTGGCGCAGGCCCAGCTTCTCGACCAGCCGGTTGAACCGCTCGCGGTCCTCGGCAAGGTCGATCGCATCGGGCGAGGTGCCGAGGATGGGGATGCCCGCATCCTCCAGCGCCTGCGCAAGCTTCAGCGGTGTCTGCCCGCCGAACTGCACGATCACGCCCACCAGCGTGCCGTTGGCCTTCTCGGCCTCCAGCACTTCGAGCACGTCCTCAGCCGTCAGCGGCTCGAAATAGAGCCGGTCCGAGGTGTCGTAGTCGGTCGAGACCGTCTCGGGGTTGCAGTTGATCATGATCGTCTCGAACCCGGCGCCAGGCTCGCCGTTCGCGGGGTCCGTCTCACCCAGCGCAAAGCAGGCGTGGCAGCAACAGTAGTCGAACTCGATGCCCTGCCCGATGCGGTTCGGCCCGCCGCCGAGGATCACGATCTTTCTCCGGTCCGTCGGCGCCGCTTCGCTTTCCGGCGCGCCGAACAGGCCGCTTTCATAAGTCGAGTACATGTAGGGCGTCACCGCCTCGAACTCGGCCGCGCAGCTGTCGATCCGTTTGAACACCGGGCGCACGCCCAGCCTGTGGCGCAGCGCGCGCACTTCTTCCTCGCTAGTCGCGCCCGCCATGGCACTCAGCACATCGTGGAGCAGTCCGGAACGGCGCGCCGACGTCTCGGCCATGCCGCCCGCCACGCCGACCGAGCGCACCGCCAGTGTCGCCAGCCGCTTGTCCGAAAAGCCCATGGCCTTGAGCCGGCGCAGGCCCGCTGCGTCGATCGGCAGCCCTTCGGACGCGATCTTCGCTTCCTCGGCAATGATCGCCTCGATCTGGCGCAGGAACCACGGCTCGTACTTGGTGACGGCGTGCACTTCCTCGACGCTCAGCCCCTCGCGGAAGGCCTGCCCGATCACCAGAAGGCGCTCCGGCGTCGCCCGGCTCAATGCGGCGACGATCTGATCGCGGGTGGCGCCTTCCAGCTCGACCACGCGGTTGAAGCCGTCGAGCCCGGTTTCCAGCCCGCGCAGCGCCTTCTGCATCGATTCCTGGAAATTGCGGCCAATTGCCATGACTTCGCCGACGGACTTCATGGCGGTTCCGAGCAGCGGCTCGGCGCCCTTGAACTTCTCGAAGGCAAAGCGCGGGATCTTGGTGACCACGTAATCCAGCGTCGGTTCGAACGCCGCCGGGGTCGCCCCCGTGATGTCGTTCATGATCTCGTCGAGCGTGTAGCCCACCGCCAGCTTCGCCGCGACTTTGGCAATCGGGAAGCCGGTGGCCTTCGATGCCAGCGCCGAGGAGCGCGAGACGCGCGGGTTCATCTCGATGACGATCAGCCGCCCGTCCTTCGGGTTGACTGCGAACTGCACGTTCGAACCACCTGTTTCAACGCCGATTTCCCGGAGTACCGCGATCGATGCATTGCGCATGATCTGGTATTCCTTGTCGGTCAGCGTCAGCGCCGGGGCGACAGTGATGGAATCGCCCGTGTGGACGCCCATCGGATCGACGTTCTCGATCGAACAGATGATGATGGCGTTGTCGTGCTTGTCGCGCACGACTTCCATCTCGTACTCCTTCCAGCCGAGCAGCGATTCCTCGATCAGCACTTCGGTGGTCGGCGAAGCTTCCAGCCCGCCGCGCACGATCTTGACGAATTCGTCCTTGTTGTAGGCAATCCCGCCGCCGGTGCCGCCCATGGTGAAGCTCGGGCGGATGATCGAGGGCAGCCCGGTGCGCTCGAGCACCGCGAGCGCTTCGTCCACCGTATGCGCGATGCCGCTGCGGGCGGATTCCAGCCCGATCTTGTCCATCGCATCGCGGAACTTCATGCGATCCTCGGCCTTGTCGATCGCCTCGGCATCCGCGCCGATCATCACGCAGCCATACTCCTCCAGCGTGCCATCGCGCGCCAGCGCCAGCGCCGTGTTCAGCGCGGTCTGCCCGCCCATCGTCGGCAGCACCGCATCGGGGCGCTCCTTCGCGATGATCTTGGCGACCACCTCGGGCGTGATCGGCTCGACATAGGTCGCGTGCGCCATGTCCGGATCGGTCATGATCGTCGCGGGGTTCGAGTTGACCAGGATGATCCGGTACCCCTCTTCCTTGAGCGCCTTCACCGCCTGCGTGCCCGAATAATCGAACTCGCAAGCCTGGCCGATGATGATCGGCCCGGCGCCGATGATCAGGATCGAGGAGATGTCAGTGCGTTTGGGCATTGCGGACTATGCTTTCATTGCATACATTGATTGCATTGCAATCAGAGGAGAGCGTGATGGCGAGCCTGACCTTCCGGAACATTCCCGAAGACGTGAAGCGCTTGTTCCACCAGCGTGCCGCCGCGAACGGCCGCTCGATGGAGGAAGAAGGCCGGCAGCTGATCCTTGAAGCGGTGCGGCCGCAGGGGCAGCCGGCGCGGGAATCGATCGGCCAAATGATCTACCGCCTGAGCCGCCCCGGCTATGATCTGCCCGAAGTGCCGGACAGTCCGGCGAGCTATGCCGGGCAGGAAGACGAATGATCCTCGTCGACACGAACGTCTGGAGCGAGCTCGCCAGGCCCGAGCCCGCCAAGGCCGTACTCGATTGGGAAGCGGCGCAAAGCCCGTGGCTCTGGCTTTCCACTGTCGTGCTCGCGGAATGGCGCGCGGGCGCGGCGCTGATGCCGCAAGGCGACGCGCGCGAAGTGCTGACCCGGATCATCGAGACCGTCGCCCTTGCCTATCAGGACCGCTTGCTGCCGTTCGATGAGCCTTGCTCGCGCTTCTACGGCCTCGTGCTGGCCGAAGCGCGGGCGGCGGGCAAGCCGATCCAGACTGCAGACGCGATGATTGCAGCCACCGCCCGCGCCCACGGAATGAAAGTGGCAACGCGCAACGCGAATGATTTTGCGGGCGCGGGCGTTGAACTGATCGATCCCTGGAATCCATGATCATCGGCCCGGCGCCGATGATCAGGATCGAGGAGATGTCAGTGCGTTTGGGCATTACTCAGACCCGTCTTTTTGTAGCTTGCTGGAGCTGAAATCCGCGGAACGAGCAAGAACATTCAAAGTGACGTCGTTTTCATTTTTTATAGCATACTCGACATTATGAACGAACTTTCGAAATCCGTCAGCAACTGTTAGCTGCTCGTAGTCATCCACGCCGTACCCAAACATAAAAATTTGAGTAACAATATACTGTTCAGTTGAACGGTAGTTTTTCCACTGCTCGTGAAATTTATAGATCCCTTCTAGAGATACGAGCGCGGCGATGCAAAGACCCAACACACCAGCTAGCACAACTGGCAAGTTGAACTGCGATCCCCAAATTCGGATTTCAATGCTATGTGTCGACAGAAATGGGCTTGCGACAGCGCCAATCGCGACGAAGACTTTTGATCTGAGAAAATTTCGCTTTGCTGCAACCGCCTTGGAGTCATACCATTCACTGTACTGAATAGCCCGTGTTGAGATGTACTCTTGGGCTTCAGCGTCGAGGCGGTTGAAATCTGGAAATTTATCGCGATAGCTGCTCACCTCAGCATCCCCACAAACTTCTCGAACAGATAGAAGCTGTCCTGCGGCCCCGGGCTCGCCTCGGGGTGATACTGCACCCCGAAGGCCTTTTTGCCGACAACCGAAATCCCGCAGTTCGATCCATCAAACAGCGAGACATGCGTCTCCACCACGCCCTCGGGCAGCGAGGCATTATCCACCGCGAAGCCATGGTTCATCGAGGTGATCTCGACCACGCCGTCCGCATGCCGCTTCACCGGATGGTTCGCCCCCCGATGCCCCTGGTGCATCTTGATCGTCTTGGCGCCCGCTGCCAGCGCCAGCATCTGGTGGCCAAGGCAGATGCCAAAGACCGGAATGTCGCGCTCGAGCAGGCCCTGGATCAGCGGCACGGCATAGACGCCCGTCGCCGCCGGATCGCCCGGCCCGTTGGAAAGGAACACGCCCGCCGGCTCCAGCGCCAGCACCGTCTCCAGCGAGGTCTCGCCCGGCACCACCGTCACACGCGCTCCGGCCTTCACCAGATTGCGGAAGATATTGTCCTTCGCGCCATAATCGAGCGCGACTACATGCGGCCGCTCGTCATGCGGCGATCGGGCATAGCCCTGCCCCAGCCGCCATACGCCGCCTTCCCAGCCCTCCTGCTCGGTCCGCGTCACCACGCGCGCCAGGTCCATGCCTTCCAGCCCCGGCCAGGCCTGCGCCTCAGCCAGCAGCGCGGGAATGTCGAACTCGCCATCGGGATCGTGCGCAATCACCGCATTGGGCGCGCCGCCCAGACGGATGCGCCGGGTCAGCGCGCGCGTGTCGATGCCCGAAAGCCCGATCTTCCCCCGCGCCGCCAGCCACGCCTGCAGCGGCTCCACGCTGCGGAAATTGGCGGGCTCGGTCACATCTTCGCGCACCACAAGGCCGATGGCGCCCGGCACGTCATGGCTTTCCATGTCCTCGGGATTCGTGCCGACATTGCCGATATGCGGGAAGGTGAAGGTCACCACCTGGCCCGCATAGGAAGGGTCGGTCATCACTTCCTGATAGCCCGTCATCGCGGTGTTGAAGCACACTTCGCCCACCGCCTTGCCCGCCGCGCCAAAGCCGCGTCCCCACGCGACCGAACCGTCCGCGAGGACAAGAACGCCGGTGGCGCCGGCCGGTTTGGGCGCATGCGTGTGGGCGGGGTCGGCCATGATAGGGGGCGCTCCGTTGGCAAGGGTCTGGCGATGTCGCTAAGGCTCGGTCGCTAGGCCCCTCGTCCCTTGCCGTCAACCTAGCGAAGGCAGAAAGTTTCGCCTAAGTGACAGGCTTTCGCACGCTGTCCGTGCGCTCCATCCACAGGAATACGTAGTCTCATGATCCGCGATACGATCAAGGCCGCCCAGATCAGCGCCATGAAATCAGGCGACAAGGCCCGCCTCGCCGCCGTCCGCCTCATCCTCGCCAAGCTGAAGGACAAGGATATCGAACTGCGCACGGCGAGCGCGGTGCCGGATGACGATGTGCTCGTGGTCGACGTCCTCCAGAAGATGGCCAAGCAGCGCCGCGAATCGATCACGCTCTATGTCGAGGGCGGCCGTCAGGAACTCGCCGATATCGAACAGGCCGAGCTCGTCGTGATCGAGGAATTTCTCCCCGCCCAGATGAGCGAGGACGACACCAAGGCCGCCATCGAGGCGATCAAGGCCGAACTGGGCGCGACTTCGATGAAGGACATGGGCAAGGTGGTCGCCACGCTCAAGGCCCGCCACGGCAGCCAGCTCGATATGGGCAAGGCATCAGGCCTCGTGAAGGCGGCGCTGGCGTGACTTCACCCCTCCCGCTTGCGGGAGGGGTCGGGGGTGGGCCTGCAACGGTGCGCCTCGTCCGGCCCACCCCCAGCCCTTCCCGCGCGCGGGAGGGGCGCCGTTGAGCCTCACCCCCCAATGGCTCGATGAACTGCGCGCCCGCGTCTCGCTCTCCGCGCTGATCGGGCGCAGTGTGCGCGTCCAGAAGGCGGGACGCGAGTTCAAGGCCTGCTGCCCGTTCCACAACGAGAAGACGCCCAGCTTCACGATCAACGACGAGAAGGGCTTCTACCACTGCTTCGGCTGCGGCGCGCATGGCGATGCGATCCGCTGGATGACGGACCATCAGGGCCTCCCCTTCCTCGATGCGGTAAAGGAGCTAGCCGCGAGCGCCGGGATGGAAGTCCCCGCACCCGATCCGCGCGCCGCAAGACGCGCCGAAGAGCAGAAGTCTCTGCATGATGTCATGGCCGCCGCGCAGGCCTTCTTCGTCAAAAGCTTGGCCGAGGAGCAGGGCGCACAGGCCCGCGCCTACCTCGCCTCGCGCGGGTTTCCGGCGAATATCGTCAAGGAATTCGGCTTCGGCTACGCGCCTGACAGCCGCACCGCACTGAAAGAAGCGCTCTCCCAGTTCCCCGAAGCCATGCTGATCGAGGCGGGCCTCAGGATCGTCGTCGATGGCCGCGATCCCTACGACCGGTTCCGCGGACGGCTGATGCTCCCCATTTGCGACCCGCGCGGCCGCGTCATCGCGTTCGGCGGGCGCATCCTCGACAAGACGAAGACCGACGCGCCCAAGTACCTCAACTCGCCGGACACCCCGCTCTTCGACAAGGGCCGCACGGTCTATAACCTCCACCGCGCCTCCCCCGCCTCGCGCCAGTCGGGCCGGGTCGTCGTGGTCGAAGGCTATATGGACGTCGTGGCCTTGGCCGCCGCCGGGATCGGCGAGGCGGTCGCCCCGCTCGGCACGGCACTTACCGAAGACCAGATCGAGCGGCTCTGGCGCCTGACCGAATGCCCGGTGCTGTGCTTCGATGGCGATGCCGCCGGCCAGCGCGCTGCCGCCCGCGCCATTGTCCGCGCGCTGCCGTTGCTGCGCCCCGGCCATTCGCTGCGCATCGCCGTACTGCCGGACAAGCTCGATCCCGATGACCTCATCAAGCAGCGCGGCGTTGCCGCGATGGAAGAGGTGCTTGCCGCCGCGCGGCCGATGGTGGAGGTGCTGTGGGACGTCGAACGCGCCGCAGGCCCGGTGACCACGCCCGAAGACAAGGCCGGGCTCAAGGCGCGCCTTATGGCCCATGTCGAGACGATCGGCGATGGCGATATCAAGGGGCTCTACCGCCGCGATCTGCTCGACCGGTTCGGCGCGCTTGCCTACCCGCAGCGTGAACGCCCCGCCTTCCAGCCGGCGCAGCGCGGATCAAGCCCCGGTCGCAAAGGCCCCTGGCAGCCCGCGCCGCCGCCGCTGTCCGCCGCCGTCACCGCGCGGATGCAGGCCGTCGGCGAAGGCCGCCCCCTGCTTGCCGCCGTGCTCACCGGCCTGATCGCGCAGCCGCAGCAGATTGCGCGCCATGCTGAAACGCTCGCCAGGCTGGACATCCCGGACGCGGGCCTCGCCGCGCTGCTCGATACCCTGATTGATATGGTCGACGGCGCCACGCAACCGCTTGAAAGCAGCGATGTGCTTACCATATTGGCAAAGCGGGGCCTCCGGGCACCGCTGGCGGACGATTACGCCGGAATGCGATTCGGTTTTCTGGACGGCAAGGCACCCGATGCGGCGGAGGAACTCGCCGAAGCGGTCGATCTGCTCACCGGATTGCCGGCCGTCGAAGCCGCGCTGGCAGAGGCCACGCGCCGGCATGAGGCGGAGTTTTCCGACGAAACATTCGCCGAACAGCAACGTTTGCTGCAACGAAGGCTGGCGCTGCTGGCCCGGTTGGGGCAAATGGGCCGCACCCGCGC
>NZ_JAIEPN010000139.1 GCF_019748365.1 Novosphingobium sp. | reverse complement strand
GCGGGCGTAGCTCAGGGGTAGAGCACAACCTTGCCAAGGTTGGGGTCGAGGGTTCGAATCCCTTCGCCCGCTCCATTTTCTTCTATGAAAATGAACATGTTAAGCGGAGCGCGAAGGCGCGGAATCTGCTTCCCCGCCCCGTGCGCCGTGCCGGGGGAGCAGGGGGGAAGCACAATTCGGCGTTTCGTGGCGTGGTTTGGCATCCGCATTGCGGCATTTTGGACCTCGCGATTCCAAGGCGCAAGGGCCATCGTGATGCGGGCAAGGATCGGCGGGACTGCATCGCCGAGGCCAAAATCGTATGCGGCATTTCAAACGCCCCTCGAACCTGCGCCAGACTGCGCCGATTGCGTTGAGCACGATAGCGTAGCTCCGGAAAAGCACTGCACCATGAGCTGGCTCAGGAAGTGGCTAAATTGCGCCGCTTCCTTGGAAACGTGCCAGCCGGAGTGCGCCGCGGCTGGCTGTAGAAAGCCAGAGAAACTGCGGCCCCATACCCTCAGGGCTGGCTCAGCTTTCATCTTGCCATCCCAATTCCCGCCCTTCCCGACGGCCTCATCAAGCACGAGATCATCGCACTGCTGGAGCTGACTGTGACGGCGGCGACGCAGGCGCTCGGCGTCACCCGCGCCGCGCTCTCCACCCTGCTTAACGAACGGGCCAACCTATCGCCCGAAATGGCGCTGCGCGTGGAAAAGGCAATTGGCGGGTCGATGGATACGATGATGCGAATGTAGAACAGCTTTGACATTGCCCGGACGCGGAAGCGCGAAGGGGAGATCAGGGTGGCGCGGTACGACCGTGCGATTGATGGAACCGGCTCGGCCCGCGACGCCGTTGTTTGACTGTTTCCGCTAACGATGTCGCCGTTCCTGGCTTGAATTTTGCCATACAAAACCGGCCGTAAATTCAGGTGCTGACTGCGCAACACGTATGGCAATCTTTGGGACGTTGCTGCCGTTCCCCATCGACGTGTCGAATGACTGGTTTTGACAGAAGCCGACAACCAACTTACATTCCACGGGCACCGCATTGGGACAGCAACTGGGCCGGTTGCTGAACGGCAGACTCTAACCAGTAATGGGCCAAAGCTGAATGTCGGCTCTACAGCGGAGGCATCGCGAGGTATCTCCTGGCTGCAAGGGGGTGCGTTATCGGCCCGTCCGAGATCCGATGAGCTGCCGTGCCTCTCCGATCTGCCAAATCAGCATCGCGGGCACATCGACGAGGAGGTCGCGCGCACGCTTGGCCAGCGATAGGGCCAGCGCTGCTTCTGCGGGCAGGCCGAACAGCGGCCCGATCAGTACATAGGCCCCTTCCTGCAGCCCGATGCCGCCCGGAACCAGAAAGGCAGCGGTGCGCAGCGTGAAGATCAGGCTCTCGATCACTAGCACATCCGTGAGCGGCACTTCGAAGCCGATGAAGGCGAGCGCGATGGCCGCCCCTGCCCCGCTGGCCACCCAGGCGAGGAGGTGGAGCAGGAAGCAGGCGATTACGCGGCCGCGCCGGGCATAGATCTGATCGAGTTCATCGCGCACCCCGACCACCGCTGCCGCCGACCCCGGCAGAATCGCCCCGCCAATCCGCGCGGCGATGGTCAGCATCGGGCGCTGCGCGAAGGCGAAGGCAAGAATGATCGCGAGGCTTGCGCCCAGCCCCACCAGCGCAAGGGTGCGCAGGTCGTCACCGTCCGACCGGTTTTGCAGCACGAGCAGCAGGCCCGCCGCGCCATACAGGGTGAAGACCAGCTGAGCGGCGAGTTCAGCGGTCTGATCGACAATGATCGAGCCATAGGCGTGCCGCTGTGACACGCGGGATGCCACCAGCACGCGCAAGCCGACGACGATCCCGCCGAATTGCGAGAACGGCAGCACATTGGTTGCCGCCTCGCGCATCGTGCGGGCCCAGGCGAAGGTCACCCAGGAGGCCCCGGGCACCAGCACCTGCCAGGCAACGCCGAGAATCGCCAGGATCAGCAAGGTGTAGGCGGCATAGGACACGAAGCGCGCAATGCCGATCCGCCCGAGGATACCCAGAACATCGCCCAGCCCGACCGAACCCAGCAAAACCAGGGTTGCGGCGAGCCCGGCGACCGTGATGGCGATAGCCGCGACCTTCAGCCAGTCGGCGCGCGCCATCGCGCCGCGCCCCGCCTCAGGCGGCAAGCTTGCGGTCCCGCAGGAAGCGGAAGAATTCTACCCCTTCGCGCAGCCGCCGCTTCATCATGTCGCTATCGGTCACCATCTCGCCGACGATCCCGGCGATCTTGCTTGGGCGGAAATAGAACTTCTTGTAGAACATTTCGACCGCCTCGAAAATTTCCGAAGCAGGCAGATGCTCGTAAGAAAGCTGCGCAATCTGGTTGCCATCGTCATTGAGCAGGTCGCGCTCGGCCGCAAACCAGCCGTTCACGGTCGCCTGATTGTGCAGGAATGTGCCCGGATAGGGCGCTGCGAGTGACACCTGAATGGTGTGGGGGTTGACTTCCTTGGCAAAGGCCAAGGTTTCCATGATCGTCTCGCGCGTTTCGCCGGGCAGGCCCAAGATGAAAGTGCCGTGGACCTTGATCCCCAGCGTCTTGCAATCCTTGGCAAATTGGCGCGCGACGTCGACGCGCAGACCCTTCTTGATGTTGTGCAAAATCTGCTGATTGCCGCTTTCGAAGCCGACCAGCAGCACGCGCAACCCGTTGTCCTTCATCACCTTGAGCGTCTTATAGGGGACGTTGGCCTTGGCATTGCATGACCACACCACGCCCAGCTTGCCCAGCTCAACCGCCAAAGCTTCGGTGCGCGGCAGATTGTCAGTCAGCGTGTCGTCGTCGAAGAAGATCTCCTTCGACTGCGGGAACGCCTCCATCACATATTTCACTTCCTCGATCACATGGCCGATCGAACGCACGCGGTAATTGTGCCCGCCCACGGTCTGCGGCCAGAGGCAGAACGTGCACCGCGATTTGCAGCCGCGCCCGGTGTAAAAGCTGATGTAGGGGTGCAGCAAATAGCCGCCGTAGTACTTCTGGATGTCCAGATCGCGCTTGTAGACCGGCGTCACGAACGGCAGCAGGTCCATGTCGGTCACGATCGCGCGATCCTGATTGTGCACGATTACGCCTTGGCTGTTGCGATAGCTGATCCCGTCGATACCCGCCCAGTTTTGCCCATCGGCGACGTCCTTGATCGTGAAATCAAACTCGTTGCGCGCGACGAAGTCGATCGCTTCCGAAGCCTTGAGGCTGCCCTCGGCATCGACCGCAACCTTGGCGCCGATCATCCCGATCTTGAGCGCGGGGTTCTCTGCCTTGAGCAGTTCGGCGGTGCGCACGTCCTGATTGAACGAGGGAGTGGAGGTGTGCAGCACCACCAGATCGCGTGCATGCGCTTCGTGCTTGATGTCGTCGAAGCTGAGATTGTGCGCGGGCGCATCGATCAGCTTGCTGCCTTCGATCAGCGCTGCGGGCTGCGCTAGCCAGGTCGGATACCAGAACGATTTGACCTCGCGCTTCATCTGGTAACGCGCGCCAGCCCCACCGTCATAACCATCGAACGAGGGACCTTGGAGAAAGAGCGAACGCATCGTCATATTTGCCTCTCTTGAAGGAGCCGACCATCGGCTGTCACCTTGAAGCGCGAACCGCGCCAATCCACTTTGCCGACAAAGAATGTCAACACATACACAAAAAGCGAAAGGCAATCGCGCAGGGGCAGCAGCCACAGCGGTCCTGATACGGTGCCCGACACGCGGTCGATCCGCAGTTTGATCGCGGAACGGAGGGCAAGCGCGGCCAGCAGCAGCAGCGGCGTCCCCATTGTCCCGCCCGACAGCAGCAGCGCGAGGAGCGCGACCGGGGTCACATGGGTGATGATGCTGCCGGTAAAGCCTGCGCGGTCGATTCCATAGATAGTGCGCGTCCAGCGCAGTTCGTGGCGTAGCAGCGCTGCCAAACCGGTCTCGCTGCAACCGTGCAGCACGAAAGGTCCGCACACGGCAACCCGCAGCCCGAGCCCGCGCACCGCCCGGCCGATCTCGTAATCGTCCGCCAGAACGTCGGCGAAGGCGGAAAAGCCGCCGACCCTCGAAAGTGTGTCGCTGCGCAGCGCCATCATCGGCCCCATCACCGGTTCGGCCAAATTCAGCCCCCGACCGACCAGAACGGAGGGCATGAAGCGGTAAGTGATGTCCATCGCCGCAAGGCGCGACCAGAAACCGGCGTTGCCCATACCGGCATGGAGGCAGCTGCCGACTCCGACTGCGGGGTCCGCCAGGCTCGCTGCCAAGGCCGACACGGCGCCGCGCGGCACTTTCACATCGCTATCAATGATCATCACAACCGGGTGGCGGATAAGCGCCTCCATATTGATGATATTCGACATCTTCCTGTTGGCCCCGTGCCGCTGCGGACTGACCACCACGCTCACGTCCAGCCCGGGGTAGCCGATGCGCGCCCGCTCGATGGCAAGCAGCGCCGGGTCCTCCGCATCGGCCACGCCGAAGATGATCTGCACCGGTGCGACATGGCCATGATTAAAGACGCTGCGGATCGCCTCGACCAGACCGGGCTCATCGCCGTGGAGCGGTCTGAGAATCGTCACCCCGCTCGGGACGCACGCGGCGCCCGGCGGGGGCTGAGCGGCCCTGCGGGTGACGAAAGCCGAGGCGATCAGCCCATAGACCAGACCCGCCGCAACCATCGCGATCAGCAAGATTACGAAATACTGGGTCAAGCGTGTGATCCATTCCTCTCTGGCGGGTTCATCGGCCATCGTCTAACCGATGTCGAACCGGAAATATTTCCAAGTAACAGCCATCGTCAGCCTTTGGCGTCTGGAGCATAATCGGCCCGCCATGGGGAGCGAATCGAACAGCGCACCGGGGCCGGTCCTCGTCACCGGTGCTTCCGGGTTCGTCGGTTCGGCCGTCGCACGCGCCTTGATCGCGCGCGGGGAGCGGGTCCGCCTGATCGTCCGGCCCAGCAGCCCGCGCACCAATATCGATGGGCTCGCAGCAGAGGTCATAGTAGGCGATCTAACCGATCCTGCGGCCGTGCGCGCGGCGATGGAGGGGGTGCGCGGTCTCTATCATGTCGCCGCCGACTATCGCATCTGGGCACCTGACCCGGCCACAATCATCGCCAACAACATCACAACGACGCGAATCGTCATGGAAGCCGCGCTCGCAGCAGGCGTGCCGCGAATCGTCTACACCAGCAGCGTCGCGACGCTCAAACCCGCGAACGACGCGACCCCTGTCGACGAAACCGCTGCGGCGACCCCCGAACAGGCGGTCGGCGCCTACAAGCGCTCCAAGGTCGAGGCAGAGCGGCTGGTCGAGGCAATGGTGGCGGACCTCGGCCTGCCTGCGGTGATCGTCAACCCTTCAACCCCGATCGGCCCGCGCGACGTGCGCCCGACGCCGACGGGCCGGATCATCGTCGAGGCTGCCTCGGGCCGCATCCCGGCCTTCGTCGACAGCGGCCTCAATCTCGTCCATGTCGACGATGTCGCCGCAGGCCACCTCGCCGCCTTCGACAAGGGGGAGGTGGGCGAACGCTATATCCTCGGCGGGCAGGATGTGAGCCTGCGGCACATGCTGGCGGTGATCGCCGGACAGGTTGGCCGCCGCGCCCCGAGCATCGCCCTGCCGCGCGCGCCGCTGTTCCCCCTTGCTGTGCTGAGCGAGGGCGCCGCGCGGATCACCGGTCGCGAACCGATGTTGACGCGGGATTCACTGCGGATGGCGCAGCACAGCATGTTCTTCTCCTCGGGAAAGGCTGAACGCGACCTCGGTTATCGCGCGCGCCCCTTTGCAGAGGCGATTGGCGATGCAATCATCTGGTTCCGCACTGCCGGGATGATCGCCTGATGCTTGCGCTCGCCATCCTCGTCCTCGCGATCTGGGCCGGCATGCTGACACTGCGCGACGGTTTCTGGCGCGCCGACGTCACCGACCGGGCCGTGCCCCCCGCGCCGCAGCGGTGGCCGAGCATTGTCGCCATCGTCCCGGCGCGCGACGAGGCGGCGGTGATCGCCCCGGTGATCGCGAGCCTGATCCGCCAGGATTATGCGGGAGAGTTCCGCATCATCTTGGTCGACGATTCGAGCAGCGACGGCACTGCCGCTATCGCGCGCGCCGCCGCGGCGGGATCGGACCGGCTGACTGTCATGTCCGCCGCGCCGCTTGCGTCAGGCTGGACCGGCAAGCTGGCCGCAGTCTCGCAAGGGATCGCCGCGGCCAGCAGCGGCATCAACCCGCCCGATTTTCTGTGGCTCACCGATGCCGATATCCAGCACGCCCCCGACACGCTGGCGAGCCTCGCTTCCCGTGCGATGGCGGAGGACCGCGTGCTGGTGTCGCTGATGGCCCGGCTGCGCTGCGAGAGCCTTGCCGAGCGCATGCTGATTCCGGCATTCGTGTTCTTCTTCCAGTTGCTCTACCCCTTCGCGGCCATCAACCGCCCGCGCCGCGCCATTGCTGGCGCGGCCGGGGGGTGCATGCTGGTGAAGCGCGATGCGCTCGAGCGCGCGGGCGGGATAGCCGCGATCCGCACCGCGCTGATCGACGATTGCGCGCTTGCCGCGCTGATGAAGCAGCAGGGGCCAATCTGGCTCGGCCTGACCGACCGCTCGCTCAGCATCCGCCCCTATCCGCGCTTTGCCGATGTCGGTGCGATGATCGCCCGCTCGGCCTATGCGCAGCTCGGTTATCAGCCGCTGCTGCTGGTCGGCACGATAGTGGGGATGGCGCTGGTCTATCTCGCCCCTCTCGTGCTAGCGCTTGCGGGCGAGGGTGACGTACGAGGGGTGGGCGCGGCGGCATGGTTCCTGATGATCGTCGCCTTCTGGCCAATCAGCCGCTTCTATCGGCAATCCCCGGCATGGGGCCTCGCGCTCCCGCTGATTGCCGCATTTTATGCAGGCGCAACGGTCTGGTCGGCGTGGCAGCACTGGCGCGGGCGCGGCGGGCTGTGGAAGGGCCGCGCGCAGGCGGCGCTGCAATGACGGCCGCCGACAGCCTCATTCTGGCCTCGGGCAAGGGGCACCGCGACGAGAACTTCCCCGTCGCCTCCTTCGTTCTGCGCCCTGACCTGCGCGGTCCGGTGATGGCCTTCTACCGCTTCGCCCGCGCTGCCGACGATGTCGCCGACGACGGGGCGAGCGCGCCGGAGGAGAAGCTGCGCCTGCTCGCCCAGATGCGCGCGACGCTCGAGTATCGCAGCGATGCCGATGGGCCCGCGCTCGCGTTGCGCCTCGCGCTGGAGGGCCGCGCTGTCCCTCTCACCCACGCGCATGACCTGCTGACCGCCTTCGAACGCGATGTCATCAAACTGCGCACCACCGATTGGGACGACCTTATTGACTATTGCCGCTATTCGGCGATGCCGGTCGGGCGCTTCATGCTCGAACTGCACGGCGAGACGCGCGACATCTGGCCTTTGTCCGATGCGCTGTGCGCTGCCTTGCAGATCATCAACCACCTCCAGGACTGCGCCAAAGACCGTCGCAACCTCGACCGGGTCTATCTTCCGCTCGATTGTCTGGCACGCCACGGCACGACGGTCGAGGCGCTTGATGCGCCGTTCGCCAGCCCGGGCTTGCTGGCCGCAATTGAGGACCTTCGGAAAGACGCGGCGCTCCTGTTGGACGAGGCTGCAGCCTTCTCGGTCGCGATTCGCGACCGGCGCCTTGGGATGGAGGTAGCGATGATCGATGCTCTGGCACGCAAACTGCTCGAACTGCTGAAACGGCGCGATCCGCTGTCACAGCGCGTGCATCTGGGCAAGCTCGCTGCCGCCCGGATCGGGCTCGCTGCCGCGATCCGACGGTTGGTGGCGGCACGATGAGCGCTGCTGCCGCGCCCGTGGCGCTCACGCCCGCCGCACAGGCCGCAGGAAGCAGCTTCTATGCGGGGATGCGCATCCTGCCCCGTCCCCGGCGCGAGGCGATGTACGCCATCTACGCCTTCTGCCGTGCGGTGGACGACATCGCCGACGATCAGGAAGGCGACCGCGCCAGCCGCGCCCTCGCGCTGGAAGCATGGCGGCACGATATTGATGCGCTCTACGCCGGCGGGGCGGCCGGACGAGCCGAGTTGCTGCGCGAGGCGGTCGATCAGTTCGGGCTCGAGCGGGCCGATCTTCATGCGGTCATCGACGGCATGGCGATGGATGTGGCCGAGGATATCCGCTGGCCCGACAGGGCTACACTCGATCTCTATTGCGACCGGGTCGCGTCGGCAGTCGGCCGCCTCTCGGTCAAGGCCTTCGGGATGGACAAGGAGCCAGGTAAGGCGCTGGCGCATCACCTCGGCCGCGCGCTGCAATTGACCAATATCCTGCGCGACATCGACGAGGACGCCGCGATCGGCCGGATCTATCTCCCGCGCGAGGCGCTGGCCGCCGCCGGGATCGCGCCTGAAACGCCTGCGCAGGTCGCAGCGCACCCCCGCGTCGACACCGCGGCCCGTATCCTCGCCGCCGACGCGCACCACCATTTCGACGCTGCGCGCGCGCTTCTGTCAGGCCGGCTGAAGGGGCATCTGATCGCGCCGAGATTGATGGAGGTCGCCTATGCCCGGTTGCTGCGGCAGATGGAGCGCGATGGGTGGGCCGCGCCGCGCACCCGTCCGCGCACCAACAAACTGCGGCTTATCCTCTCGGTCGTGTGGCTGAGTCTGTTCCAGTGACAGCGCGGGGGCGAGACCGGACCGGTTGGGACAAGGCCCATGAGGTGCCCCAGGCGTGACGTCCGGGCGCACCGTGCACGTGATCGGCGCGGGGCTCGCCGGGTTGTCCGCTGCTGTGGCGCTGACCCGTCAGGGTGCGCGGGTGATCGTGCACGAAGCCGCCCCGCGCGCGGGCGGACGGTGCCGGAGCTACTATGACCGCACGCTCGGCCAAACGATCGATAACGGCAACCATTTCGTCTTCTCGGGCAATCAAGCCGTGCGCCGCTATCTTCAGGTGCTGGGCACAGCCGACCGGCTTGAAGGCCCCTCCCATGCCGATTTCGCCTTCCATGACCTCAGGGATGGTTCGCGCTGGACGCTTGCGGTCAATGATAGTCCCCTGCCGTGGTGGGTGCTCGATCCGCGCCGGAGGACGCCGGGGACGTCGCTCGGCGAGCATATGGCACTGGCTCGCCTCGCGCTGAGTCGGCCGGGGAGCGCGACGATAGCGGATCGGGTCGACAGCCACGGCACATTCTGGGATCGGGTCGTCGATCCGATGATGCTGGCGGTTCTGAATTGCCCGCCCGCCGAAGGTTCGGCGTGGCTAGCGGGGCGGTTCCTGCGCGAATCCTTCGCTCGCGGCGGGCGCGCCTGCCGGACGATGGTGGCAGTGCCCAATCTCGATGCGGTGTTCATCGATCCGGCCCTGACTTGGCTCAACACCCGGAACGTGCAAGTGCGCTTCGGTGCCCGGCTGCGCGGATTGGTGATGGAGGGGGATCATGTCACCGCGCTCGATTTCGGTGCAGGCGAGGAAGCGTTGGGCGGTGCCACGGTTGTGCTTGCCGTGCCGCCTTGGGTCGCAGGTGAACTGATCCGTGAATTGGTCGTGCCCGACCGGTTCTGCTCCATCCTCAACGCCCATTTCGCTTGCGCCCCGCCGCCTGGCGCGCGCACGATCACCGCGCTGATAGGCGGAACCGCACAATGGGTGGTGTGCCATCCCGATCGCATCTCGATCACGATCAGCGGGGCCGACGACGTCATCGACGAGGATCGCGAGGCGCTTGCCGCGCGGATATGGAAAGACATTGTTCCGATGCTCGGCCTCGATACGCCGATGCCGACGTGGCAGATCGTCAAGGAGAGGCGCGCGACCTTCGCGGCCACCCCGATGCAGGATGCGCGGCGACCGTCAACGCGCACGCGCTGGCGCAACCTGTTTCTCGCGGGGGATTGGACCCAGACCGGTCTGCCCGCAACGATTGAGGGTGCGCTGCGGTCCGGGGAAGCCGCGGCGCGTTTGGCAGTCGCAAGCTAGGGGGATGAACCGGCCATGATGGACACCGCAGTTCTTGAGCGTGCCGACCTCGTCGATACTGCAGACCGCGCCGCCGAGCGCGCGGCGGAGGCCCTGTCTGCATTGCAGCGCAAGGATGGCCACTGGGTGTTCGAGCTCGAAGCCGATGCCACCATCCCGGCCGAATACATCCTGCTGCGCCACTATCTGGCCGAGCCGGTCGACGCCGTGCTGGAAGGCAAGATCGCGCGCTATCTGCGGCGAATCCAGTCCGACGTGCATGATGGCTGGCCGCTCTATCATGGCGGCGATTTCGACGTTTCGGCGACGATCAAGGCCTATTACGCGCTCAAGATGATCGGCGATGCGCCCGATACGCCGCACATGGCCCGCGCCCGCGCGGCGGTGCTCGCAGCGGGCGGGGCAGAGACCTGCAACGTCTTCACCAAGATCCAGCTCGCGCTGTTTGGAGCGGGTTCGTGGGACGTGGTGCCAACCATGCCGGTCGAACTGATCCTGCTGCCGCGCTGGTTTCCGGTGCACCTGTCCAAGATGTCCTATTGGGCGCGCACCGTGATCGTGCCGCTACTAGTGCTGGCGGCCAAGCGTCCGCTGGCGCGCAACCCCAAGGGCATTCTGGTCGACGAGCTCTACACCGGCCGCCCGGCCTCGCTCGCGTCGCAGGCAGCGGATGCGAAGCAGGTCTGGCGCGCGGCCTTCGGTGCGCTCGACGTGGTGCTGAAGCGCGCCGAACCGCTATGGCCACAACGTCTTCGGGCCAAGGCGATGCAGGCCTGCGTCGATTTCGTCGTCACCCGATTGAACGGCGAGGACGGCCTCGGCGCCATCTACCCCGCAATGGCGAACAGCGTGATGATGTTCGATTGCCTCGGCTATCCCCCCGATCATCCGCACCGCGCGATTGCCCGTGCGAGCGTCGAGAAGCTGCTCGTGATCGGCGAGGAGGAAGCCTATTGCCAGCCCTGCGTTTCGCCGGTGTGGGATACCGCGCTGGCCGCCCACGCGATGCTCGAGGCAGGCGGCGCGGCGAACGAGGCCCGCGCGTTGGCCGCCCTCGATTGGCTGAAACCGCTGCAGGTGCTCGACGTCAAGGGCGACTGGGCCGAAGTGAAGCGCGATGTCCGCCCCGGCGGCTGGGCGTTCCAATATGCCAACGCGCATTACCCTGACCTCGACGATACCGCCGTGGTGGTCATGGCGATGGCGCGCGCGCGCGGCTTCTCCGGCGACGGATTCGACGAGGCCGTGGCACGCGGTCAGGAATGGACTGTCGGTCTGCAATCGCGCGATGGCGGCTGGGGTGCATTCGATGCCGACAACAGCTATCACTACCTCAACAACATCCCCTTCGCCGATCACGGGGCACTGCTCGACCCGCCTACAGCAGATGTCTCGGCGCGCTGCGTCTCGATGCTGGCGCAGCTTGGCGAGCCCGCCGATAGCGCGCGGATGAAAGCAGCCGTCGCCTATCTGATGGGCGAGCAGGAGGCCGACGGCAGCTGGTTTGGGCGATGGGGGGTCAACTACATTTATGGCACCTGGTCGGCGCTCTGCGCGCTCGGTGCAGCGGACCTTGGGCCGGATCATCCCGCGATCCGCAAGGGTGCCGACTGGTTGCAGGCGATCCAGAACCCGGACGGGGGGTGGGGTGAAGACTGTCGCAGCTACGCGCTCGACTACAAGGGCTATACCCCCGCGTCCTCAACCGCATCGCAGACTGCGTGGGCGTTGCTAGGCCTGATGGCGGCGGGGGCAGTGGATGACGCGGCGGTCGAGCGCGGTGTCGCCTGGCTTGCGCGCAACCAGCAAGCGGACGGGTTATGGGAGCAGGACGTCTACACCGGCGGCGGCTTCCCCCGGGTGTTCTATCTGCGCTATCACGGCTACCCGAAATATTTTCCGCTGTGGGCAATGGCGCGCTACCGCAACTTGAAGCGCAGCAATACGCGGGTTGTAGCATGGGGGATGTAGCCTGACCTGTGTCAGCCCCTTCCGTCAGGAGGAGTCGTGACCGGAGTGCTTGTCATCACCGGCACCTTGCGAGAGGCCGAAGTGCTTGCCAAGGCGGGGCTCACGGTCATTCCCGGCGGCGGCGATGCGGCAGGCTTGCGCGCGGCGATTGAGGCGCGGGCGGATCAGGCCGCGGGCATCCTCAGTTTCGGCTTCGCCGGCGCGTTGAGCGATTCCTTGCGCATCGGCGACTGGGTGATCGCCGACCGGCTCACCGGAACACGGGAGACGCAATGCGATCCCGCATGGAGCGCGGCGTTGTTGCGGAATTTGCCGGGGGCACGCAGCGGAGCAATCTATGCCGACGGCCGCCTGATTTCCGACGTTGCCCAGAAGCGCGCACTGGGCGCACACTACGGAGCGATCGGCGTCGATATGGAAAGCCACATCTGCGCCGAGTTCGCAGCCGCGCGCAGCCTGCCCTTCGCCATCGCCCGCTGCATTTCCGACGAGGCCTCGCGCGTTCTGCCTCCTGCCATCGCCGTCGCGATGCGCCCGGGGGGCAAGGTTGACGGAGGCGCGATGCTGCGCTCGCTCGCGACACGGCCGAGGCAGATCGGCGATTTCGCCTTGGCGATCAGGGGTTTCATGCGCGCCATGGCCGCGCTGCGCAGCGGTGCCGTTCAGCTTGCACCGCATCTGATGGCCTGCGGCGAGAGATCGAGCGAGCGAGGCCGCGTCTTGAAAGGTTGATCACCCGCCCGGCTGCGGCCTATGCGGAACGAGGCAGCAGAACGTCGATTCTACGAAAGCCCTGTTGGCGATCTTCGCTCATGCTCGCCGCGCCAGCGGTCGTGTTCCGCCGCGCTTTTGATGATGACGAGGATGTGGAAGCATGATCGCCCCTGCTCTAACCCTGCTGGCCTTGCTTGCAGCCCAGTTCGCGGCGTCAAGCGAACCCGCTGCCCATTCCGGCACGGTGCATGTCTTCATCGAGAATGCGCGCAGCGCGCGCGGCAACGTTCATGTCGATATCTGCCCGCAGGACCGGTTTCTTTCGTCCTGCCCCTATTCCGCCGAAGCGCCGGCGCGGCAGGGACGGGTCGAGGTGGTCGTGCACGGCGTGCCCCCCGGACGCTACGCAGCACAAATCACCCATGACGAAAACGGCAACAAGAAAGTGGATCGCGGATTGTTCGGCATCCCGCGTGAGGGGATCGGCTTTTCGAACAATGTCCGTGTGCGCTTCCGCGCACCGCGCTTTACCGAAGCGGCCTTCATGGTGACGGGCGGTCCGCAGACGATCTCCTTGAGCCTGCAGTATTTCGGCGGTGGGGCTGAGACCTAGGCGGTGTTCAACATGATCGACCGGATGGTTGCGCTCGGCACGCGGCGCCCGCGCATTGTCGTCCTCACGGCCCTGCTGACGATGCTGGCCGCCGGGCTCTTTGCGGCAACGCATTTCGCGATGACCACCGATACCGGGGTGTTGATCTCCCCGCAGGTGGAATGGCGCAAGCAGGAGGCGGCGGCGAATGCGGCCTTTCCGCAGTTCGCCGATGCCTCGCTGGTGGTGATCGACGGCGCAACGCCAGAAGCCGCCGAGGCTGCCGCTGCGACCCTGACCGAAGCGATGGCGGCCGACACCGCGCACTTCCGTTCGGCCCGACGCCCGGACGGCGGCGGGTTTTTTGCGACCCACGGCCTGTTGTTCGGCAGCGAGGCGGAGGTGCGAGCAGCGACATCCTCGCTGATCGACGCGCAGCCCCTGCTCGGGCCGCTGGCGGCCGATCCGTCCTTGCGCGGGATCGCTGGCGCGCTCGACACGGTTCTGCTCGGCGTGGAGCGGGGCGATGCGAAGCTGGCGACGCTCGACAAACCGATGGGCCAGCTTGCCGACCCTATTGAAGCGACGCTGGCCGGAAGGCCTGCCCAGTTTTCCTGGCAGCGCCTCGTCGGCACCGGATCGGGAACGCTCGCACCTCCCACCCGGCAGCTGATCCTGTTCCAGCCTGTGCTCGACTACACTGCGCTCAAGCCCGGCGAAAAGGCCAGCCGCGCGATCGCGGTCGCCGCGCGGAATGCCGGACTTGATGCGTCGCGGGGCGTGACAGTGCGGATCACCGGCGCGGTCCCGCTTTCCGACGAGGAATTCTCCTCGCTCGAGGAGAATATCGGCCTCGTCGGGCTGTTGATGGCGCTGGCGATGGTCACGACCCTGTGGTTCGCCACAAGGTCGATCGGGATCGTTGCCGCGATAGTCGTCACCACGCTGGCCGGACTGGTGACGACCACCGCCATCGGGCTTCTGGTGGTCGGGGAACTCAACCTGATTTCGGTCGCCTTCATCCCGCTGTTCGTTGGGCTGGGCGTCGATTTCGGCATCCAGATCGCGGTGCGCTTCAATGCTGAGCGGCAAGCAGGCGCCGATTTCGCCGAGGCGCTGGGCAATGCCGCCAGCGCGCTGGGGGGACCGCTGATGCTGGCGGCTGGCGCGGTGTTCCTCGGGTTCGGCGCATTCCTGCCGACCGCCTATGTCGGGATCGCCGAGCTGGGCATTATCTCCGGAATCGGGATGGTCATCGCTCTGCTGTTCAGCGTGATCCTGCTGCCCGCGCTGCTGATGCTGATCAAGCCCGCTGCCCCGCGTGAGGAGGTCGGTTTTACCGGCGCCGCACCGGTCGACCGGTTTCTCGCGCGCAGGCGGCGCGGGGTGCTGTGGGCCTTCGGCTTGTCGATGATCGGGAGCATCGCGCTGCTGCCGCTGGTGACCTTCGATTTCAACCCGTTCCACCTGCGCGATCCGGGTGCGCCGGCGATGCGGACCCTATCCGATCTGATGCACGATCCGCTACGCACCCCCAACACGATCGACGTCATCGTCAAGGACGCCGAAACCGCATCGGCGCTGGCACGGCGTCTGGCCGCGCTTCCCGAAGTGGCGCAGGCGATTACGCTAGACAGCTTCATCCCAGCGGACCAACCCGCCAAGCTGGCGGTGATCGAGGATGCGGCGCTGCTGCTCGATCTGTCGCTCAACCCTTTTGACATCGCGCCGCCCGCAAGCGATGCCGAGACCATCGCGGCGCTGACCGCCACTGCGGCACGTCTGCGTGCTGTGGGCGGAGGCGCCGATGGCGGCGCGGCGCGGCGGCTTGCTGCCGCCTTCGAGAAGCTCGCCGCAGCTACGCCGGAGACGCGCGCGCAGGCGGAACGGGTGCTGGTCGAACCGCTCACCGTCATGCTGAGCCAGGCCAGCGCCGCGCTGCAAGCGAGCGAGATCACCCGCGAGACCCTGCCGCCTGAAATCGCCCGCGACTGGCTGACGCCTGACGGGAGGGCACGCGTGCAGGTTTTTCCGAAGGGTGACAGCAACGACAACCGCGTGCTCGCGCGCTTCACGGCGGCGGTACAGAAGGTCGCCCCGTCGGCCACCGGCCTGCCCGTATCCACTCAGGCCGCCGCAGGTACCATCGCCGGTGCCTTCGTCCAGGCGGGCCTGATAGCTCTTGTGCTGGTCAGTCTGCTGCTGCTCGCCGTCCTCCGCGATCTTCGCGAGGTCGCGTTCACACTTGCACCGGTGGTCCTGTCGGGGTTCCTGACGCTGGGCACCTGCGTGCTGATCGGGCAATCGATCAATTTCGCCAACATCATCGCCTTCCCGCTGCTGTTCGGCGTCGGTGTGGCGTTCCATATCTATTTCGTGATGGCATGGCGGGTGGGCGCGCGCGACCTGTTGCAGTCCAGCCTCGCGCGCGCGGTGCTGTTCAGCGCGCTTGCCACCGGCAGCGCCTTCGGTGCGCTGTGGATCTCGCAGCATCCGGGCACCGCGAGCATGGGAAAGATCCTGATGCTCTCGCTGGCGTGGACACTGGTGTGCGCGCTGATCTTCGAGCCTGCTCTGCTCGGCCCGCCGAAAGCGGCGAAACGAGCCGAGTAGCCTTCCGTTCGCTTTACAGCCCGGCGGGGGCGAGCTCGGGCTGTGCTTCGGGGGGTGTTTCCGCCGGATATTCGGGAACTGCGGCCGGATTATCGCTCCCCGTTTCGGGCGCAGCCTCGTCAACGGCTGGATCGGCCAGCGGATCATCGAGCGGTGCGAGCTCGATCGGTATGCCCCGCGCATCCGCGATCGCCGCTTCCCGGCTCTGCAAATAGACCGAGCGCAGCGTCGCATAGGGATCGGCGGCGCCGCTCAGCAGGGCCTGGAGATCGGCGTCGGCCTCCGCCCGCGTGTCGAGCGTGGTGACGACTGTGCGGCCCAGCTGATAGTCGAATCGATTGAACGGGAAGCCCACAGCCACCGGCAAGGTCAGCCCGTCGATCTGCCCGGCCAACAGGTCGCGCAAGGTGGTCGGCCCGATAAGCGGCAGATACAGGTATGGCCCAGGCCCGACGCCCCACCTGCCCAAGGTGTTACCGAACCCGTTGCTGCGATAGGGCAAATCCAGCTTCTTGGCGACGTCGATGGTGCCGCCAAGACCGACGGTCGAATTGACCGCGAACCGTCCGAGCGTCCGCAAGGCGCGGCCGGGGCGCAGTTGCAGCAGATCGTTGACGAAGACAATCGGTTCACTGAGGTTGCGCAGGACGTTGCGCAGGCCCGAACGGACGGGCTTGGGAACGACCTTTTCATAGGTCTGCGCAACGGGCCGGAAGAAGCGGCGATCGATGCTGCTCTGGGTCTTGAAGAAGCCGCGATTGGTGCGCTCCCACGGATCGCCCGGGGTGGCGAGATCGATTGGCGCGAGCTCCGCCTCCGCCGGGCCCGGCGCGAGCACGATCTCGTCGGCCGCCTGAGGCTCCAGCAGCGAGGCGGGAATGGGGGCAAGGGTCGGATCAAGCGGTCTTACCGCCAGAGCGAGCGAGGGGGCTGAAGGCGCAACTTCGCTCCATTGCAGGATCGGTTCGATGCGTGGCTCGACCGAGGTGAGGTGCAATGGCACCGCCGCGGACACCTCATCCCCGATGGCCGCCAAGGCCTGAGCGTGCGCTGGCGTCCCGCTGGCGGCGAGCGCGGCGAGAACTAGCGCCAACCCTGAACCAACCCGGACCGTTCGGCGCGACACCCTGCCAAGGTCCATGTCAGCGCGCAGCCTTGTCGGCAGCGGCATTGAGATGGGCGATCAGCGCCTTGGCGCCGCCGCGTTTGACGATCTGCGCATAGTCGGAGCGCCGGGTGGCGAGCTGGCTGACCGATCCGTTGAACAGCACATCAACGATCTTCCAGCGTCCGCCGCTTTGCCGCATCCGGTAAGCGATGACGACCGGGTCCTTGCCCTTCCGGCTCAGCGTAGTGCGCACGAGTGCATCCCCGGCGCGGACATTGGGCTTGGCGTCGACGGAGATCGTCTCGCCGTTCCAGGACGAGAAATTGCGGGCATATTCGGCTACTGTCATGCGGCGAATCGCGGCGACGAGCGCGGTCTGATCGGCGGCCGCAAACGTCGACCACGGCGGGCCGACCGCCAGCCGCGTTGTCAGTGGGAGATCGAAACTTCGCTCGATGATGGGTGCCAGCCTTGCGGAACGCTCCGAAAACTTGATCGAAGCGCCTGACCGCATGCTGTCAATGAGCGCATCGCTCAAGGCCTGAACCACGGCCACCGCCGGGCGTGTGTCCGGCGCCTGCGCCAACGACGGCTGCACCCACACAATCGCGGCCACGGCCATCGGTATTGCACGATACTTCATGGAGCGGCGGCTTTCGATGTGGGTGGGTCTGGAATTGTCGAAAAGCTACAGACCGGGTATGCGGCAAGCAAGCCACTGCCCGGCCTTCAAGTCGCCGCATCGCTGCTTTAAAGCGATATTGGACAATATCGGCGCGCGCCGTCAGCGCAGATTGCTGCAAGCGCAAAGCCTGACGCCATCACGGCTGGCCAAAGCGGATGTGAAAGATCGTTCAGCTCTCAGAGTGATCTAAGGGGTCTCGCCGAATGAAAGTAATACTCGCCCAACCTCGGGGATTTTGCGCTGGCGTGGTACGTGCCATTGAAATCGTGGAGCGGGCAATCGATCGCTATGGCGCGCCGGTTTATGTTCGCCACGAAATCGTTCACAACCGCCACGTCGTCGATGCGCTCAAGGCGAGAGGCGCTGTTTTTGTTGATGAAATCGACGAGGTGCCGGACGGCGCACGCACGATCTTCAGCGCGCACGGCGTCGCCCGGGAAGTCGAAGCCAAGGCAAAGGCGCGCAATCTTCCCGTGCTCGATGCAACCTGCCCGCTTGTCACCAAGGTGCATGTGCAGGGCCGGCGCTATGCCACGGCCGGACGCACCGTCGTGCTGATCGGTCATGCAGGCCATGCCGAGGTGGAGGGCACCATCGGGCAAATCGACACGCACGTCCATCTGGTGGGCAGCCGGGCCGACGTCGAGGTGCTCGATCTGCCCGACGATGAGCCGATCGCCTATATCACTCAGACAACGCTCAGCGTAGACGACACGCGCGATGTGATCGCCGCCCTCGAAGAACGGTTTCTGAACGTCGTCGGCCCGGATACGGCGGATATCTGCTATG
>NZ_JAIEPN010000153.1 GCF_019748365.1 Novosphingobium sp. | reverse complement strand
CCGGCCGACATGAACGCCAAGACCCAGGCGCTCACCGAAAAGGCGATGAAGATGGGCCAGGCGATCTACGAGAAGGAGCAGGCTGCGGCCGCGGCTCCGGGCGCCGAGGCTCCGAAGGACGCCGAGGATGTCGTGGACGCCGAGTTCTCGGAAGTCGACGATACCAAGTGATGTTGCGTTAAGACGGCCCGTCGCCTGTCCTTTGGGCGCAGGCGGCGGGCCGATGTTCTTGGATGGGGACCGCCCACATCAACTGGATAATCCATGTCGGCTGAGATCGATTTCTACGAACTGCTCGAGGTGGAGCGCACCGCGGACGAGAAGGTGCTCAAGTCCGCCTATCGCAAACTGGCGATGAAGTATCACCCGGACAAGAATCCGGGCTGCCAGGATAGCGAAGCGAAGTTCAAGCAGATCAATGAGGCCTATGCCTGCCTCTCCGATCCGCAGAAGCGGGCGGCCTACGATCGCTATGGTCATGCTGCCTTCCAGCAAGGCGGCCCGGGCGGCGGTGGTGGCGGCGGTTTCGGCGGCGGCGATTTCGGCGATCTCGGGGATATCTTCGAGACGATTTTCGGCGGCGCATTCGGTGGCGGCGGCCGCCAGCAGGCCCGCCGCGGCGCGGACATGCGCTATGACATGGAAATCACGCTTGAAGACGCGTTCCACGGCAAGGCAGCCGAGATCGCGGTCGAAGTGGCGCAGAGCTGCCAGCCCTGCAGCGGCACCGGTGCGACGCCGGGCACCTCGGCGCGGCGCTGCAACCTGTGCGGCGGGCACGGCAAAGTGCGCGCGCAGCAGGGCTTCTTCATGGTCGAGCGCACGTGCCCGACCTGCCATGGCCGCGGCGAAGTGATCGAAAGCCCCTGCAAGAGCTGCCGCGGCGAGGGCCGCGTCGATGCCGAGCAGAAGCTGGAAGTCCAGATCCCGGCAGGTGTAGACAACGGCACCCGCATCCGCCTCGCTGGCAAGGGTGAGGCAGGGCCGTTCGGCGCGCCGCCGGGCAATCTCTACATCTTCCTCCACGTCAAGCGCCACCGCATGTTCGAGCGCGAAGGGACAACGCTGCTGACGCGCTGCCCGATCAGCTTCACCAAGGCGGCGCTGGGCGGCGAGATCGAGATTCCGGGCCTCGACGGGGCTCGGCACAAGATCGAGATTCCGGCCGGCATCCAGTCCGGCAAGCAGCTGCGCAAGCGCGGCGCGGGTATGCCCGTGCTGCAAGGGCGCGGCTCGGGCGATCTGGTGATCGAGATCCAGGTCGAGACGCCGACCAAGCTGTCCGCCCGCCAGCGCGAACTGCTGCGCGAGTTCCAGGCGACTGAAACGGGCGAGGAAACCCCGCAGTCCAAGGGGTTTTTTGACCGGATCAAGGATGTGTGGAACGATCTGACGGAATAATGGCGGCACGCGGAGGCGTGGAGGCAAGATGAAGATGGTTCGCGCAGAGACCGCAGAGATCGCAGAGACCTGATTGATTGTGGCGAAGGCGCATGATCATGCGCTGCGCTCATCAATTGCAATGAAAGCCTGCGGTGCTGGCTCCTGCTTTGCGATCTCTGCGGTCTCTGCGCGAACCATTTCTGCTCCGTGCCTCTGCGTGAGATGCTTCGTCACCCCCCAGCAAACATTGCGTTTACTTCCGCGATCACGCCGTCGACCATGCCCGGCTCGGCGGTCAGGCGCGGCTTTTCCTCTTCAAGGATTGCGAGGAAGACATCGCGCTTAAAGGCGCGGATCACGCCGGGCGGGAGGGGCGGTTCCGCGGTCGAGGCAATAAGGTCAACCGTGCGCTCGGCGCCGTGGAGGCGGCCCCAGAGGTAGTCGTTCTCGCGGTAGGCCCGCGCGAAGAACGCGCCGAAGTGGAAGAACTCGACACCCTTGAGGCAAGCGAAGGTGCCGCCCGTGCGGATCGACATCGCGTCTTCGGGTGAGATGCGATCGACTTTCACCGGATCGAATTCGCCCATGCCTTCGCCCTGGAGCAGCGGAAGGGTGGCGACGTCGTAGAACGGGAAGCCGAGGTAGGCGTAGAGGAAGCGGCGGCGCAGCGGCTTGCTCATCGCGGCGAGACCTTCGACGATCATCGCATCGACCACCACGTCGATGCCTGTAAGGTCACGCCGGGCAGCGATGGCGGCGAGCACTTCGGCGGGACGGGCGACCGCGCTGGCTGCGACGGCCTCGAAATCCTCGCCCAGCCCGGCGGCGGTTTCCTTCGCCTGGTAGAGGGCCTGCGCGCGGTAGACGATGTCACGTGCGGCCTCGCGCTCGGCCGGATTGACCCCCTCGGCATCGTCCCAGTCCTGCGTGAGGCGCCGCGCCAGCAGCTTCAGACGGCGGATGCGGAATCCCAGATCGTGCGCGCGGAAAAAGGCGATCGCCTCGGTCGTCGCGCCGCCCTTGGCTTGGGCAAGACGATCAAAGCCCAGCGTTGCGAGGTGCGCCCAGATTTCGGCCTCGACCGCGCCGCGTGGCGGTGCCTCGATCATGGCCTCCTCGATCACGTGCGCCAGCGAGGTGACGATTCCGGCGAGCTTGACTTGCGCATAGCCGTGAAAGGCGAAGCCGGCCTGTTCGGCAGCGGCCTGCTGCGCCTTGGCGCGCCATGCGGTGAGACGCTTCTGGGTCGGCTGGTCGAAGAAGAAGGTATAGCCGAACAGGCGTTCGACCGCCGTTTCGATCTCGCCGCGCAGGGTGTCGATGATCATGCGCAGCCGCGCCCGCTCCCGCGACTGGGTCTCGAGCGCTTCGAGGTTGTCGCGGATCGGCTGCTCGCGCGGGATAGAGGATAGCGAGCCGAAGATGGCTGTGAAGAACCCGACCGAACGCTCCATATGGTCGGGCATGGGGGTGCGGGCGGGGCTGGGGTCGATATAGACGAAGCGGCGGTCAACTTCGCGCTGCGCGGGCCGATCGCGCAGCACCGCCATCGCCGGGGCGAACGGACGGTTGACGAGCACCGCGCCATCCACCAGCGCGACTTCGGCGAGTTGCCCGCGCTTCCACCGGCTGGGCATCACGCGTTTGAGGAAGGCCTCGCGGCCCCGCCAGGCAAGCCCGCGTTCGGCGGTTAGCTGGTCCATTTCGGTGAGCATCAGCGGGGGGAAAGCGCCGGGAAAGCTTGCGGTCGAACGGGCGGCGAAGACGAGTTCGGGGCGCTCGGCAATGTCTTCGCCTGGGCCGGATGCAGCATTGCGGCGAAAGCCGATGGCGAGGCGGTGCTCGCTTTCCTCGACAATCGGCGGACTGTTGAGGCGCAGGTCCTCAAGGTGACCGTTGAAATCGGTGGCGGTGACCAGCAGGTCGAGCGGGTGGCCGGCCGGGAGAAGCGGGGCTGACATGCCGCCGGTTTCCGCCATTGCATCAAGTGCTTCGGCCAGCAGGCGCGAGAAACCGATCCCGCTGAACGGCGGGGCAAACCAGCGCGCGCGGATCAGGTGCGAGAGCTTGAGGCGCACTTCCCGCCGCGTGCTGGCCGAAGCAATCGTGCGGCTGACGACATTGCCCGGCCGCTTCAGCAGGAACCACACCAGCGGCTGCGCCCAGAACTTGGCAAAGCGGCTCCATGGCCGGGCATCGGGATCGAGCAGGACTTCGACATCTGCCCGATCGAGCCACAGCGTCGTCAGCGGCTCGAGGCTTTGTCCGCTCGACAATGCCTGGGCGAGGAACACGCCGTTGATCCCGCCGGCACTTGCGCCCGAAATGATATCGGGAAGGATCCGCAGTTTCAGGTCGCGCGTGGATTCCAGCAATTCGAGCAGCCGCCGGTAGACCGCCTCGGCGCCGGTGCCGGCAGGGGCTTCTTCGTGAAACGCGCGGCTGGCGCGCGTGGCGTACCAGATTTCCTTGGTGACGCCGTGCATATAGACCGCAAGGCTGATCCCGCCATAGCAGACCAGTGCGAGCCGCAGTTCCTTCTCCCGCATAGTCTTATCTTGGCAGCGATTGCGCCGCTTCGCCAGTGCGGTGCTTGCATAAGTCTGTGCTGTAAACCGCGCCGACATTTCATGGCCAGCCGGCACCGCATCTGTCCAGAAATCGGGCGCCGCAAAGGTTAACATGCTGAAACAGGGTGTCAGATTTACCGACGCTTTACCCCTCGCGGCCTAGAACGAGGCGAGAAGGTCCGCACCGGACCGTATAGACGGATGATTGCGGCACCATGATCCGCCTGTTCAAACTCTACATTCCGAACGCGGTGTTCCTGCTGGCACTGCTCGATTTTGTCCTGCTGCTGGCGTCGGGCGAACTCGGCTGGACGGTGAGGGCGCACCAGATCGGCATTGACGGCGGCGAGGTGGCCGATCGCTGGATGCCTTTGCTGATCTTTGCGGGCCTCGTACAGACCGCGATGATTGCGGTCGGGGTCTATGGCTCGGATGCGCTGCGCTCGATGCGCTATGCCACCGCGCGGCTGCTGGTGGCGATCAGCCTCGGCATCATCGCGCTTTCGGTCGTCTATTTCATGCTGCCGGGCCGCACCTTGTGGCGGTCCAACTTGTTCTACGCGATGTTCATCGCAATGGCGCTGCTGGTGTTCATCCGCATCCTGCTCGGCGGATTGCTGGGCACCGCCGTCTTCCGCCGGCGCGTTCTGGTGCTGGGCGCGGGCGACCGTGCGGAGCGGCTGCGCCAGCTCGGCGAACGGGTGGAGGCGGGCTTTGTCATCGTCGGCTTCATCGGCATGAGCGACAGCGCGCCGGTTATCAAGGAAGCGATCAACCGCAACGCGATCCACAATTTTGCCCGCTATGTCGAAAACCTCGGCGTCAGCGAAGTCGTGCTGGCGCTGGAGGAGCGGCGCAATGCGCTGCCACTCAAGGACCTGCTGCGGATCAAGACGACCGGCGTCCACGTCAACGATTTCTCGACGTTCCTCGAGCGCGAGACAGGCCGCGTCGATCTCGATACGCTCAACCCGAGCTGGCTGATCTTCTCCGACGGATTTTCATCGGGCCGGATGATCTCGAGCGCGATGAAACGCATTTTCGATATCTGCGCCAGCCTGCTGCTGCTCATGCTGACCGCGCCGGTGATTGCGCTCTTTGCCATTCTGGTGAAGCTCGACAGCCGTGGCCCGGCGTTCTTCCGCCAGACCCGCGTCGGGCTCTATGGGCAGAATTTCAGCCTCGTGAAGCTGCGTTCGATGCGCACCGATGCCGAGAAGGCCGGCGCTCAGTGGGCGGCCAAGGACGATCCGCGCGTGACCCGCGTGGGCCGCCTGATCCGCAAGCTGCGGATCGACGAACTGCCGCAGGCCTGGACCGTGCTCAAGGGCGAGATGAGCTTTGTCGGCCCCCGTCCGGAGCGGCCCGAATTCGTCTCCGACCTCGAGGAGAAGCTGCCCTACTATGCCGAGCGGCACATGGTGAAGCCGGGCATCACCGGCTGGGCACAGATCAACTATCCCTATGGCGCCTCGATCGAGGATTCGCGCCACAAGCTCGAATACGATCTCTACTATGCCAAGAACTACAGCCCGTTCCTTGACCTCCTGATCCTCCTCCAGACGCTGCGCGTGGTGCTCTGGAACGAGGGCGCGCGCTGAGCGGCAGAGGCGGGACGCCCTCATGCAAAGTCCGCTCGGATGGACCGGCCTCAGCCAATGGAGCTATCTCGTCGCGGCCTTCGCGGCGATGTTGCTCATCGTTTGGCTGGCGGACCGTCAGCGGCGCGGCAAGGAAAGCAGCCGGGCCCTGATCGGCGCGTTGACGCTGACGACGGCCTGGACCCTGTTGAGTTCGTCGTTCGGGCCGGATGTGGCGCTGACGCAAGTGTTCGAGCTGATGCGCAACTTGTGCTGGCTGGCGGTGGTCTACTCGCTATTTGCGCGTGACAACCGGCATACCAGCGTGGTGCAGGTGCGACCGGTGCTGGCGGTGCTTGCGATGGTCGAGCTGTTCCAGATCGTGCTGTTGGTGCTGGCGATCCGCTTTTCGGCGATCCTGCCCGCGGCTGCGATGATCTTCCAGCTTTCGGTGATGTTCCGCCTGCTGCTGACGACCGGCGCGCTGGTATTGGTGCACAATCTCTACGTCGGCGCAATCAGCGGGCAGCGCGATGCCGTGCGCTGGACCGCGCTCGCACTGGCGCTGATGTGGGGCTACGATCTCAACTTCTACACGATCGCCTATCTCGGCCAGACCATCCCGCTCGAGATGGTGGCGCTGCGCGGGCTCGTGCAGATCGGAGCGATCCTGCTCGTTTCGATCGGCGCGATGCGCGGCGGATCGGTGCTGCGCTTTTCGCCCAGCCGGTCGGTGGCGTTCCAGTCGCTCTCGCTGCTGGTGATCGGCGGTTATCTGATCCTGATGGTCGCCGCGGCCCAGTCGGTTGCCTGGCTTGGCGGCAATGTCAGCCAGCTGGCGCAACTTGGCTTTGCCTTTGCGACGACCGTGGTGATCCTTGCGCTGGTGCCGTCCGGGCGGCTGCGCGGCTGGCTCACCGTGATGCTCGCCAAGCACTTCTTCCAGCACCGCTACGACTACCGCGCCGAGTGGCTGCGCTTCACGCGCACGATCGGCCGCGGCGGGCAGGGGGCACTGCCGCTTCATGCGCGCGTGGTGCAGGCGCTTGCCGACATTACCGACAGCGCCAGCGGGCTGATGCTGATCCCCGGCGAGGGCGGCGATCTCGTGCTCGCCGCGCGTTGGCAATGGCCGACCATCGATGTACCGGCCGAGGCCATGCCGCAGGATGCCGCACGGTTCTTCGAGCGGCGCGGCTTCATTGTCGATCTCGACGAGGTGCGCGCCGGCATCGACCACGAGGGCGAGGCTGCGCTCATGCCGCAGTGGCTGGTGGAAGAGCACGGCGCATGGGCGCTTGTGCCGCTCTTGCATTTCGATCGGCTTGTCGGGCTTGTCGTGCTGGGACGCCCGCCACTGGCGCGCAAGCTCGATTGGGAAGACTTCGATCTCCTGCGCGTCGTCGGGCAGCAGCTGGCAAGCTACATCGCCGAGCACAACGGTCAGAGCGCTTTGCTCGAGGCCAGCCGGTTCGACGAGTTCAACCGCCGCATGGCCTTCGTGATGCACGACATCAAGAACCTGGCCAGCCAGCTGGCGCTGCTCGCCCGCAATGCCGAGCGCCATGCCGACAACCCGGCGTTCCGCAAGGACATGCTGGTGACGCTGACCAATTCGGCGGACAAGCTCAACGCGCTGCTGGCGCGGCTCTCGCGCTATGGTGCGGGCGGGGTGCAGCGGCTCGAGGCGGTCGACGCATCCGAAGTGATCGAGGCGGTGGCCGCGCGCTATCGCGGGGCCGGGGGCGAGTGCCCGGTCTATGTCACTCAGAGCCAGCCTTGCCTCGTGACGGCGAGCCGCGAGACGCTTGAACAGGTCCTCGCCCATCTGGTGCAGAATGCGATCGACGCCAGCCAGCCCGGCATGGCGGTGCTGCTCCAGACGCGGCTCGATGGCCTCAGCGGCGTGATCGAGGTGTCCGATACCGGCTCCGGCATGAGCGCGGACTTTGTGCGCAACCGCCTGTTCACGCCCTTCGTCTCAACCAAGGCGGGCGGCTTCGGCATCGGCGCGTTCGAGGCGCGCGAGCTGGTGCGCGCGATGAACGGCCGGCTCGAAGTGGAAAGCCGCGAGGGCCTCGGCAGCCGGTTTGCCGTGCGCCTGCCGCTGGTGGTGGCAACCGAACTCGAAACACATCCTGACAACACGTCAGACGACAAGAAGGTGGCATGATGATTCAGGACCGGCCTCCGAGCGTTGTCAAAGCGCTCCCCAAGCTGCTCATCGTCGAGGACGATCCGGGTCTGCAGGCGCAGCTCAAATGGGCCTACGAGGACTTCGAGGTGCTGATCGCGGGCGACCGCCAGACCGCGCTTGCGCTGCTGCGCTCGGAAGAGCCCTCGGTGGTCACGCTCGACCTTGGCCTGCCGCCAGATCCGGACGGGACGAGCGAGGGTTTTGCCGTGCTCGATGCGATCATGGCGCTCAAGCCCGATACCAAGGTGATCGTCGCCAGCGGGCACGGCGCGCGGGAAAGCGCGCTGCGGGCGATCAGCCAGGGCGCCTATGATTTCTATGCCAAGCCTGTCGATATCGACGCGCTCGGCCTCATCGTGCGGCGTGCCTTGCACCTCCACAAGATCGAGGCGGAAAACCGCCAGCTCGCCGAGCGCGCGCCCGAGGACAACAAGGTGCTCGGCCGCATGATCACCGGCGCGCCGGAGATGGTGAAGGTTGCGCGCACGATCGAGCGCGTGGCGGGGACCAATGTCTCTGTCATGCTGCTGGGCGCGAGCGGCACGGGCAAGGAGCTGCTCGCCCGCGGCCTGCATGATGCAAGCCCGCGGCGGCACGGCGCGTTCGTTGCGATCAACTGCGCGGCGATCCCGGAGAACCTGCTTGAGAGCGAGCTGTTCGGCCACGAGAAGGGCGCCTTCACCGGCGCGGTCAAGACCACCGAAGGCAAGATCGAGCAGGCCAGCGGCGGCACCTTGTTCCTCGACGAAGTGGGCGACATTCCTTTCCCGCTGCAGGTCAAGCTGCTGCGCTTCCTGCAGGAGCGCACGATCGAGCGCATCGGCGGGCGGCGCTCGATCGAGGTCGATACGCGCATCGTCTGCGCGACGCACCAGAACCTCGAGGCGATGATCACCGACGGGCGCTTCCGCGAGGACTTGTTCTACCGTCTTGCCGAGATCGTCATCCGCATCCCGAGCCTGGCCGAACGGCCGGGTGATGCGGCGCTGCTGGCCAAGGCTTTCCTCACGCGCTTTGCGGCCGAGATGAACCCTTCGGTCAAGGGTTTTGCGCCGGATGCGCTGGGGGCCATTGATGCGTGGACCTGGCCCGGCAACGTGCGCGAGCTCGAAAACCGGGTGAAGCGCGCGGTGATCATGGCTGATGGCAAGCTCGTTTCCGCAAGCGATCTCGACCTTGCCGAACCGGGCGAGGACGAGGCCAATCCGCTCAACCTCAAGTCAGCGCGCGAGGCGACCGATCGCAAGATGATCCGCCACGCGCTCGCGCGCAGCGAAGGGAACATCTCCAACACGGCGCGCCTGCTGGGGATCAGCCGGCCCACGCTTTATGATCTCCTCAAGCAATACGACCTCCAGCATTAAGCGGACGTTTGGCCTTGCCTTGGGGGCGCTGCTGCTGGCGGGGCCGGCGGCGGGCGCCTCGCAGCTCGACGATTTGCGTGCCAAAGCGCAGGCGACGATCGAGCGGCGCGATCCTGTCTCGGCAGAAGTCATGCTGCGCGCGGCCATCAAGGCCGGCGCGAGCGAGGACGAACTGCGCGCGCATCTGGGCGAGGCATTGCTGGCCGAAGGCGACCGCAGCGAGGCGCGCAAGGTGCTTGAAGGCGGGAGCTTCGCCCCCGGAACCGAGGCGCTGGGCTGGCGCGTGCGCGGCCAGATCGCGCTGGCGCAGGGCGATCTGCGCGGCGCCGCGAACGCCTTCGATGCGGCGCTCAGGGCCAATCCGCGCGATTCCGATCTGTGGGTTGCGATTGCCGCATTGCGCTTCTCGGGCGGGGAGCAGTTGCAATCGATCGAGGCGGCAGACCGCGCCGTCGTGCTCGATCCGAAGAACGCCCGCGCGCTGGCCTTCCGCGGTCTGCTGATCCGCGAACAGTTCGGGCTTGCCGCCGCGCTGCCGTGGTTCGAAGCGGGGCTCAAGGCGCGGCCCGATGATCCTGCGCTGCTGGGCGAATATGCCGCCACGCTGGGCGACATGGGCCAGTATCGCGCTATGCTGATCGTGTGCCGCAAGCTGGCGCAAGTCGATCCCAAAAACCCGCGCCCTGCGTTCCTGCAGGCCGTACTCGCCGCGCGGGCAGGGGAGACCGATCTCGCCCGCACGATCCTCGGGCGGACCGGCAATGCCTTTCGCGACATGCCCGCTGCGATCCTGCTGACCGGCGTGCTCGAATACCGCGCCGGCAACATCAACGTCGCGGTCGAGCAGTTCGACCGGCTGGTGCGCCTGCAGCCTGACAACCTCGAGGCGCGGCAGATGCTGATGCGCGCGATGTCCCGGCAGGGCAGCGACCAGCCGCTGCTCGATCGCTTCGACAAGGATGCCGCGCAGGCGATCGCGCCGCCCTACACGCTGCGGCTGGTCGGGACGAGCTGGCAGCGGCTGGGCAACAAGGCCCGCGCCGAAGCGCTGTTCGCACGCGCGGCGCGTCCTGCGGCGCACGGCCCGGTGCCGCTGCCGACCGATTTTGCCGCGTCCGTCCTCGCCGGTGCCTATGCCGATGCGCCCAACCAGGCGCAGACGGCGGTCCCCTTTATTCGTGCGCTGCTGAAGGAAGGGCGCAATGATGAGGCTCAGGCCGCGGCCGACCGCCTGCGCGACGCCAATCCGGGTGCCGCAGAGGCGCATCTCCTTGCCGGCGACGTTCGCACCATGCGCGGCGATGCCAAAGGCGCGCTGGCGGACTATCAGAACGGCGCATCGATCCGCTTCAACGAACCTGTGCTGCGGCGCATGGACGCGGCGTTGCGGGCGCTCGGCCGCACGCGCGATGCCGATTCCATGACCTCGCGCTATCTTGCCCAGAATCCCCAAAGCCTGCTCGCCATGAAGCTCCTCGCCGCCGCCTGGGCCGGCGAGCCCCGCCGCGATGCCTATCTGGCGGTTTCACGGGCACTGGCTGCGCGCGGTCAGCCCGAACCGGTGCAATAAGTCTCGACAGCGGGGCAATCGCGCGGCAAACCTCGTTTCAATCGATCGGTTAAAACAAACGGGGTGAGTGATGGCTGGTGCGCTGGACGGTTTGACGGTTCTCGAGTTCGCAGGGATCGGACCCGGCCCCTTCGCCTGCATGATGCTCGCCGATCACGGCGCCACGGTTGTCCGCATCGACCGACCGGGCAAACCGGGACGCGCGGGCGATGCCGGCAACCGCGATATCCTCAACCGCAACCGCGTGCGGATCGAACTCGATCTCAAGGATCCCGCCTCGATCGCGCGCATCCGCGAACTGGTGAGGACTGCCGATGCTATCATCGAAGGCTATCGCCCCGGTGTGATGGAGCGGCTTGGGCTGGGGCCCGATGTGTTGCTCGCCGACAACCCGCGCCTTGTCTATGGGCGCATGACCGGCTGGGGGCAGGATGGCCCGATGGCGCCACTTGCAGGGCATGACATCAACTATATCGCGCTCGCCGGCGCGCTCCATACGTATGGACAGGCGGGCGGAAAGCCCCAGTTCCCGGTCAACGCGGTGGGCGATTTCGGCGGCGGCGGCATGGTCATGGCCTTCGGCGTGCTGGCCGGCGTGCTGTCGGCACAGCGCACCGGCAAGGGGCAGGTGATCGATTGCGCTATGGTCGATGGCGCGGCGATCCTTTCGGCAATGACCTGGACCTTCTTCGGCAATGGCCAGTGGAAGGACGAGCGCGGGGTCAACCTGCTCGACGGCGGCGCGCATTTTTATGACACCTACCAGACCAGCGACGGCAAGTGGATCGCGCTCGGCTCGATCGAGCCGCAGTTCTATGCGCTGCTGATGGAGAAGAGCGGCCTTGGCGCCGATCCCGCCTTTGCCGCCCAGCATGACCAGTCGCAGTGGCCGGCGCTCAAGGCCAAGGTAGGCGCGATGATCGCAACGAAGACCCGCGCTGAATGGGAAGCGATCATGGATGGCACGGATATCTGCTTCGCGCCCGTCCTCAGCCTCAAGGAAGCACCGCACCACCCGCACAACGCGGCGCGCGGCACTTTCGTGGAAGATGGCGGGATGACGATGCCCGCACCCGCGCCGCGCTTCCTCGGCACGCCCGCGCCTGCGCCGAAGCTGGCGTCTAAGCCGCTCGACTAGTTCACTCCGCCCGCAGCGCGGCTTCGATCTCGCCATCGGGGAGCGCGCGGTTGTGGCGCACCGACCACCACAGCGAGAGCCCGATCAGCACCGCGCCGATCAGGCCCGTCACCGTCTCCGGGATCTCCACGTAGGCCGAGATCAGCATGATCGCGGCGAGTGCGATGATCGCCCAGAAAGCGCCGTGTTCGAGGTAACGATACTCCGCCAGTGTCCCCTGCTTGACCAGCAGCAGTGTCAGCGAGCGCACGAACATCGCGCCGATGGAAAGGCCGAGCGCGATGACCACCATGTTGTTGGAAAGCGCAAAGGCGCCGATCACCCCGTCGAAACTGAACGAGGCATCGAGCACGTTGAGATAGAGAAAGCCCGCAAGGCCCGAGCGAACCACCATTCCCGCCGCTTTCTGCGCTTCCTCGCGCATCTCGAGCAGGGTGCCGATGGCTTCGACTGCAATGAACGTGACGATGCCAAGCGCGCCCGCGCCGAGGAACGTCAGCGCTTCTTCTGCCGGTAGCAGGAGCGAAATGCCGTAGAGCGCGCAAAGCAGGATCGCGATTTCAGCTGCCTTGATATCGGCAAACCGGGCAAGCCGGGTCTCGATCCAGGTGATCCAGTGGACGTCCTTCTCGCCATCGAAGAAGAACGAGAGGCCGACCATCGCAAGGAACGCGCCGCCAAAGCCCGCAATGCCGACATGCGCGCTCGAGACGATCGCTTCATAACGCGCGGGTTCGGTCAGCGAGATGCGTGTTGCTTCGATCGGCCCCATGCCCGAGGCAATTGCCACGATCGCGACGGGAAACACGATGCGCATGCCGAAAACCGCGATCACCATGCCCCAGGTGAGGAAGCGGCGCTGCCACACCGGGTCCATCTCGCCCAGCACCACCGCATTGACCACGGCGTTGTCGAACGAGAGCGATATTTCGAGCACCGAAAGCATCACCACGATCCAGAGCATCGCGAGCGTCACAGGCACGGATGCGGTCTGGAACCAGCCATAAGCGGCCGCCAGGGCGAGACAGACAAGCGTGAAGGCGATCGAGCCGCCGAAGTTCTTGAGCAAGTGTGGGTCCCGTCATGGCCGCAGAATAGCGGCGCTGCGCCTCTTACTTCGGCTGATACGTCTGTTCCACCCCCGGAAAGGTGCGAGCGCGCACTTCGGCGGCATAAGCTGCGGCGGCGGCGGAAATCGTCTCGGCGAGGTGTTCGTAGATCTTCACAAAGCGCGGAGTGCGCTCGAACATGCCGAGCATGTCATCGGTCACCAGCACTTGCCCATCGCACTGCGCCGAAGCGCCGATGCCGATAGTGGGGCAGGGGACGGCTTTGGTGATTGCAACCGCCAGCGGCTCGACCACGCCTTCGACGACGATGGCAAAGGCCCCGGCTTCGGCAATCGCGCGCGCATCGCCGACGATCTTCTCCGCTTCCGCCGCGCTGCGCCCGCGCGCGTTGTAGCCGCCCAGCACATTGACCGCCTGCGGGGTGAGACCGACGTGGCCCATCACCGGAATACCGCGCGCGACGAGAAAGGCGACGGTTTCCGCCATCGCGACCCCGCCCTCAAGCTTCACTGCATCGCAGCCCGTCTCCTTGAGCAGGCGCGAGGCGCTCTCGAACGCTTGCTCGGGCGAGCGCTCGTAGGCACCGAAAGGCATATCGACCACGACGGCCGCGTGATAGGAGCCGCGCACCACCGCGGCGCCATGCGCGCACATCATGTCGAGCGTGACGGGAACGCTGGATGGGAGGCCATAGATCACCTGGCCGAGCGAATCCCCCACGAGCAGCAGATCGCAATGCGCATCGAGCAGCTGCGCCTGGCGCGCGGTGTAAGCCGTCAACATGACCACCGGCTGCTCGGTCACCCCGTCCACCTTGCGCTGGCGGATGCCGGGAATGTTGAGCCGCTTCATCGGCGCCGGGGTCGGGTGGGCGCGGCTGGTTGCGGTGTCGAGGACGTAGGTCGTGGACATTGGCGAGGTTCCCTGCCTTTGGACCCGCGCTTTTAGAGCAATGCCGCAAAGCCGCAAGGCTCGGCCCGTTTCGGTGCAACCGTGTGCTGCCTCGGCGCACGGGGCTGGGGAAAAAGCGCTTTGCGGCAGCGGTCTGCAGCGCTAGCACTTGTGTCAGCAAACCTGGTGCCATGGGCCGCGTCCGCACAGAGGGTGTAACGGACGCAACCGGCTTCTGGACCAAGGCGGGAGAAATCAATGTTCGGTCGCGTCAAACCACTCGACGCCATTCTTGCAACTGCCGAGAAGAAATCGCTGCATCGTTCGCTCGGCGCGTTCCAGTTGACCATGCTCGGCGTCGGCGCCGTCATCGGCACCGGCATCTTCGTGCTGACCGCGGAGGCAGCGCAGAAGGCCGGCCCCGGCATGATGGTCAGCTTCATCATCGCGGGCTTCGTCTGTGCGGTGGCGGCGCTGTGCTATGCGGAAATGGCCGCGATGGTGCCGGTCTCGGGCTCGGCCTACACCTACAGCTATGCGGTGATGGGCGAGCTTGTCGCGTGGATGGTCGGCTGGGCGCTGATCCTTGAATATGCCATCGCGGCCGGTGCGGTCTCGGTCGGCTGGTCGGGCTACATGGTGGGCTGGCTCAACACGAGTTTCCATCTCGACATACCGCTGACGCTGGTGCGCGGGCCATTCGATGGCGGCGTGATCAACCTGCCCGCCATGGCGATCGCGGGCCTCATCACCTGGCTCCTCGTGCTCGGCACCAAGGAAAGCGCTACGGTCAACGCCGTACTGGTCGCGATCAAGATCACCGCGCTTTCGCTGTTCGTCGCGCTCACCCTGCCGGTGATCCAGACTGGCGAGTTCGTGCCTTTCGCCCCCAACGGCTTTGCCGGCATTTCGGGCGCGGCGGCGTCGATCTTCTTTGCCTATGTCGGCTTCGACGCGGTTTCGACCGCAGCGGAGGAGACCAAGAACCCGCAGCGCAACATGCCGATCGGCCTTATCGGCAGTCTAGGCATCTGCACCGTGTTCTACATGCTGGTCGCCGCTGGCGTGATCGGCACGGTCGGCGCGCAGCCGATGGCCGGCCCTAACGGCGAGATCCTCTCGCCCGGCACGCCCGCGCTCTCGGCCGCCTGCGCCGCGATCCAGGACAACGCCGTCGTCTGCTCGAAGGAAGCGTTGGCCTGGACGCTGCGCGTTGTCGGCTATCCCTTCGTCGGCTGGGTGGTCGGCGCCGCTGCCATTCTCGCGCTGCCCTCGGTCATCCTGATGATGATGTTCGGCCAGACCCGCATCTTCTTCGTGATGAGCCGCGACGGGCTGCTGCCGGAGTTCTTCTCGAAGATCCACCCGCGCTTCCGCACCCCGCACGTAATCACGATCATGACCGGCATGTTCGTTTCGATCTTTGCCGCGTTCTTCCCGGTCGGTCTGTTGGCCGACGTGTCGAACTCCGGCACGCTGTTCGCTTTCGCGGCGGTGTCGGTCGCGGTGATCGTGCTGCGGCGGACCGAGCCCACGCGGCACCGCCCGTTCCGCACTCCGGCGGTGAACATTGTCGCGCCGATCTCGATCGCGGGCTGCATCTACCTGTTCTGCAGCCTCTCGGCGGTGACGATCCAGCTGTTCTTCGGCTGGGCTGTCGCGGGTCTCGTGGTCTACTACACCTACAGTCGCAACCGCAGCCACGTCGGCCGCGGCACGGTCGAAGTGCATGAGACGGACGCGGATATTCCGCCGCAGTCGGTGCCGCCGATCAGCTGATCGCCGCATCAGGACACACCATGAGGGCCGCTTCCCCACCGGGAGGCGGCCCTTTTGCATGGAAGGGCAAGGCGTGCGGGGAGGTGCTTGCATGGCAGGAGAATAAGAACATAATAAGAACATGAGCCGAATCGAAGCCTCGCCCCAAGTTCATGTCCTTTCCCCGCCGCTGGCTGCCGGTTTGCGCCGCGGTTCTGTCTCCCGCGTGCTTTCCGGCGCCAAATCGGCGCGATGGCGTCCGGGGATCGCCACCGGCTGCCGCCATGCCGAAGTCTTCGCGCCTGCCGGGGAGGCAAGCGGTGCGGCGCTCGCGCTCGCTCTGGCGCGCGATGCCCTTGGTATCGATGCGCAGGACCAGCGCCCCTGGCTCTGGGTGCAGGACAAGGCGGCGCTCAGGCTTTCGGGCCGGCCCTATCGCCCCGGGCTCCCGCCACATCTGCGCCACCGCCTGATCCACGTTGCCGCCACAACGCCCGAGGACGCGCTCTTCGCGCTGGAAGAGGGGCTGCGCTGCCGCGACCTTGCCTTCGTAATCGGGGAGATCGCGGGCAATCCCCGCGCGCTCGATTTCACCGCCTCGCGGCGCCTCAGCCTCGCGGCGGAAAAGCACGGCACCGCGCTGTGGCTGGTGCGGCTGGACGCGCGCACCGATCTCGGCTCGGCGCGGATGCGCTGGCGCGTCACTGCCGCCGCCTCGCCCCCGCCGCGCTGGAACCCGCAGGCGCCCGGCCGGCCCGCATGGCAGGCCGAGCTGTTCCGCGCCCACACCTTTCAACCCGGACACTGGACCTTGCGCGATGACGACACCGCTCTCGCCGCCGAGCCCGCCGGTTCCCGCGCGCCGGATCATGGCGATCTGGTGCGCGGACCTGGCGCTCGATCGCTGGCGGCTGGCTGAAGGCTGCGCGGCGGGGGAGGGCAGTGACGCCGAACCGCTCGCGCTGATCGCCGAAACGGCGCACGGGCCCCGGATCGCTGCTGCCAATCCTGCCGCCACCGCCGAGGGCGTGCGCACGGGCGCGATGCTGGCGGATGCGCGCGCGCTCTGTCCTGCGCTCGCCGTGCGCCCGGCTGATCCGGCGGGCGATCTCGCCTTTCTCGAGAGCCTTGCGCTCTGGGCACAGCGCTGGGGGCCCTGGTCTGCGCTCGATCCGCCCGATGGCCTGATCGTCGATACCACCGGCGCCGCGCATCTGTTCGGCGGGGAGGCCATGCTGCTGGCCGATGCGCACGCGCAGCTCGCCCGCCGCGGCCTTGTCGCGCGCGCGGCGATCGCGCCGACGGCGGGTGCGGCCTGGGCGCTGGCGCATTTCGGACCCGAGGGCGCGATCCTTGAGGCGGGGGACGACCTGATGGACCGCCTTGCCGCGCTCCCGGTTGCGGCCTTGCGGCTCGATGACGATGTGCTGCTGCTCCTGCGCCGCCTTGGCCTCAAACGGCTGGGCGATCTTGCCGGCATCGGGCGCGAGGCGCTGGCGCGGCGCTTCCGCAACCGCCGCTCGCCCGGCGCGAACCCGCTGGTGCGGCTCGACCAGCTCATCGGCCACGTGCCCGAACCGCTGCTGCCGGTGATCGCCGCCGAGCAGCCGATGGTGCAGCGCCGCCTGATGGAACCCATCCGCCACCGCCCGCTGCTCGACCGCGTGCTAGCCGATCTTGCCGAAGACATGGCGCGCGCGCTCGAAGGGCGCGGGGAGGGCGCGCGCCGGCTCGAGATGGCGGCGTGGAAGGTCGATGGCGATGTCCTCGTGCGGAGGCTCGAGATGGCGGCGGCCACGCGCGATCCCGCGCATGTCTGCCGCCTGTTCGCGGCGCGGCTCGATGATCTCGATGCGGGCTTCGGGATCGAGCTTGTCCGGCTCAGTGCGCCGTGGACCGAGCCGCTGGCGCTCGCGCAGGCCGAACTCGATGCCGCTGCCGAGCGCCACGGCACCAGCCTTGCCGCCTGCATCGACCGGCTGACCGTACGGCTGGGCGAGGGGGCCGTGCGCCGCCCGGTGCCACGCGCCAGCCATCTGCCCGAACGCGCGCAGCGCTGGGCTCCGCCGCTGGCGCTCATGCCGGGCCTTCAGGAAGACTTTGCCTTCCACGAACGGCCCCTGAAACTGCTCGACCGGCCCGAACCCATCGCGGTGATCTATGAAGCGCCCGACGGTCTCCCGCGCCTGTTCCGCTGGCGCGGCGGCGTTCATGAAATCGCGCGTGCCGAAGGGCCGGAACGCATCGCCCCCGAATGGTGGCGCGAGCGCTCCACGGTTCGGCTGCGCGATTACTACCGCATCGAGGACAGCACCGGCCGTCGCTACTGGATCTACCGCCATGGCCTTGCCGGCGATGGCCGCGGCGGTGCGCCCGAATGGTTCCTGCAGGGGCTCTGTGCCTGATACGCCGCTCACCCCGGCCCGGCGCCATGTCGCGCCTGATGACGCCTTAGTCGCGCCCGCACGTGCGCCTTTCGTCGAGTTGGGCCTCGTCACCTGCTTCTCGTTCCTGAGGGGCGCGTCCGATCCGGTCGATCTCGTGCTCGCCGCGCACCGCCTCGGCTACGATGCCATGGGGGTGGCGGACGCCAATTCAATGGCCGGCGTGGTGCGCGTCCACGGCGAGGCCAGGGCGCTGGGCGTGCGCCCTGTGATCGGCTGCCGGATCGAGACCACCGAGGGCCTCGCCTTCCTCGCCTATCCCACAGACCGCGCGGCTTATGGCCGCCTCTGCCGGCTGATCTCGGCAGGCCGCATGGTGCGGCTCGATGGGGAATGGCAGGCCAAGGGCGTTTGCGAGATCGATCTCGCGCTGCTGGCGGCGCATGCCGAAGGCATCCACCTCGCCCTCCTGCCTCCGCGCGATCTGGGTGAAACCTTCACGATCGAAGCGGAGAGCAACGTCATCCCCCTCCCGCTTGCGGGAGGGG
>NZ_JAIEPN010000199.1 GCF_019748365.1 Novosphingobium sp. | reverse complement strand
CTCCTTCCGGCGATGTCCCGGCATAAGTGCGCGATCCCGCACCAGCCCCGATCTTTTCGCAGGACATTTCGGTGATGGCGATCTGGCGCAGGCGCAGGGCTCCGGCGATGTCGTAGGGGATTTCTCCGCCCACCTTTGCCCAGTTTACAGAGACAGTGGCGGGCGCGCTGCTTCCCCCTATCGCGACTTCCAGCTGCCCCAGTGTTCCGGTCGCCAGCGCAGGAGGATTTGCTCTTCCAGCCCAGCGGACTCCCGATGCCCGTTGCTTCGTCATCGTTAGCGAGGGCTTGCCACTCCCTGCACCGGGCAGGACCGCCAACAGCATGTCGGCGGCAGGACCGCTTGCCATGACTTTCTGCCAGTTGGTCCGGCATTCTTCGTCAGCCCAGCGGGCTGCACTGGAATCGCGGCGGATCAAGTCCGCGCGGCAACTCGCCAGTGCGCAACGGCGCGCCGCTCCAGGGCTGGAACCTGCCACCGGCGCTTGCCCGGCTGCGTCGCAAGCTCGGCACCGGCGACGAGGCCGACCGGCGGTTCGTGCGTGTGCTGGCGGCAGTGCTGACCGACGGGCTGGATGCGGTCGAAGGCGCGAAGCGCTGGAGGCGGGTGCCGCCAGCGACGAGGTGATCCTCAACATCCTGTCGCGGCGACGCGAGCCGCCGCCGGTTCGCTCGCTCGACGTCGTGGTCGATCTGAAGCTCAACCATCCGCCCATTGCCGATTGCGCGCGCTCGGCCTCAAGGGGATGGTTGGCGCGTTCGATGAGGCGGTAACCTCCGGCGTGCAGCGCAAGCGCACCACCACCGAGATCCTGACTGATCTGCTGCGCGCCGAAGCCGCCCACCGCCACGCCGCCTCGATCCGGTACCGGATGAGTGCCGCCAAGCTGCCGGTGGTGAAGGACATCGACGCGTTCGTGTTCGACGGCACCCCGGCCAACGAGGGGCTGGTCCGTTCGTTGCACGCCGGATCGTTCCTGCCGGGCAGGCGCAATATCGTGCTGGTCGGAGGAACGGGTACGGGAAAGACGCATCTGGCCATCGCCATTACCGCCAGCGTCGTGCGCGCCGGCGCCCGCGGCCGCTACTTCAACACCATCGACCTGGTCACACGGCTCGAGGAGGAGGCGCGTATCGGCAGGCCGGCGCGCTTGCCGCCCAGCTCAGCCGTCTCGAGCTCGTCGTGCTCGATGAACTGGGCTATCTGCCGTTCGCCCGCTCAGGCGGCCAGTTGCTGTTCCACCTGATCAGCAAGCTCTACGAACAGACCTCGGTAATCATCACCACCAACCTGGCGTTCGGCGAGTGGCCCACCGTGTTCGGCGATCCCAAGATGACCACCGCGCTGCTCGACCGCATCACCCATCACTGCGACATCGTCGAGACCGGCAACGACAGTTGGCGCTTCAAGAACCGCAGCTGATCCGCCCCGATAGCCGACAGAAATGACCTTCGCTCTGCTGGCGCCTCCGGTCGGGCTACGCCCTCCCTACGCCACCAGCAGAGCGAAACCCGCGCCCCCCATCAACGGATCGCACTATCGCAAAGGGGGTCCCTGTTCGGCGCCGATCGGGGGTCCCGTTTGGACGCCGATTGACACACCAGCACCATTCCACGTCGTGCCGCGTGGATGGGCGGGCCCGGGCTTCCTTGCCATGCTGCTGTTCGAGAAGTTCGGACAACACCAGCCCCTCAACCGGCAGGCCGAACGCTTTGCTCGCGAGGGCGTGCCCTTGAGCCTGTCGACACTCGCTGACCAGGTCGGTGCGGCAAGCGCCGCACTGATGCCTCTCTATCGCCGGATCGAGGCCCATGTCCTGGCCGCAGAGCGATTGCATGGCGACGATACGACGGTCCCGGTTCTCGCCAAGGGCAAGACTGATACCGGTCGATTATGGGTTTATGTGCGCGACGATGCTCCGTTCGGCGGACCAGCACCACCTGCCGCGCTGTTCCATTACTCGCGCGACCGGCGCGGCGAACATCCGCGCGCCCATCTCGTATCCTGGGCAGGCATCCTGCAGGCCGACGCCTATGGCGGATATGGCGAGCTCTATCGCGACGGCCGCCAGCCCGGTCCCGTGTTCGAAGCCGGTTGCTTCGCTCACGCGCGGCGCAAGTTTTTCGAGTTGGCCGATGTCGAGGGGGCAGTACGCAAGAAAAGCCGCGGCGAGCGAACAGAGCAGATCTATCCGATCGCGCTCGAGGCGGTGCAGCGGCTCGATGCCCTGTTCGATATCGAGCGTAGGGTGAACGGCCTGCCAAGCCAGGAGCGCCTCACCGCCCGCCAGGAACACAGCGCACCGTTGATGGCTGATCTCCATGCTTGGCTGCATGCCCAGCTCGCCAGGCTTTCGCGCAACCACGATCTCGCCAAGGCCATCAACTACATGCTCCGCCGTTGGCCGGCGTTCGCCCGGTTTCTCGAAGATGGCCGGGTCTGCATTACCAACAATGCTGCCGAACGCGCCCTACGCGGCGTGACTCTTGGTCGTAAATCGTGGCTCTTCTGCGGCTCCGACCGCGGCGGCCAGCGCGCCGCCGTCATGTACTCGCTGATCGGTACCGCCAAGCTCAACAACGTCGATCCGCAGGCCTGGCTTGCAGACGTTCTCACCCGCATCGCCGAACAGCCCGTCACCCGCCTCGACGACCTGCTGGCATGGAACTGGCGCAAGTCGAACACCGCGCTCGCCGCCTGAAACAGTTCATAACGCGGTACTCGGCGGATGCTTACGTCGATTGTTCGTTGTTTGCGATTTTTCGTTTGACACGAGGTTCCTCGTTTGATCCTTTAACGATGCGCAAAACCCACTAGCTCAGTGCGCCCATGCGGGGTGCACAGTGAAATTACCCAAAGCTGCGATTCATTTATGCTTAGTGGCATGCTGCTGCGGTAGTGCCGCTGCGCGCGAAGTCGACATCTTGGATTTCGCAAAGTTGCATGCCGTGCAGCAAAAGCTGGTTGACCCTCAATTGCGGCATGGCTCTCCCAAGCGAGACGTCGAGTTATCGTTACGAGCCCATCTCGAACAGAGTGGGCTGGAGCATTGGGGTGGAACTTCGCCGGCAGATGGGACTAATCTTAGTACTGTAATGTTTGGTGGCAATTTTGAAGTGGATCAAAGGCTTTATAGGGGGGTGATGCCAATCATACAGCAGGCACATGAACGCGGGCTCGGAGCAAGAAACATCGAGAACTGCGAAAGTGTTCGCTACGCTCCGACTTGGTGGTTGCCAAAGGAAATTGAGAGCCGCAGGGCACTCAATTTCGACACGGTCGCAGCTATAGCCTGCGAGTTCGGCCTCCCGACCAATCTGCTCGACGCTGTTATCACGCAGGAGTCCGGACATAAATCCTGGGTGATCAGCAGTGCTGGTGCAATGGGCATCATGCAGATCATGCCGGGAACCGCCCGCCTTCTTGGGCTATCGTATCCGTTTAATAAAGTTTCAAACATGCGGGCAGGTGCGCGGTATCTGCGTCAACAGCTTGACCGTTTCGGACGAGTGGACCTAGCACTTGCCGCTTACAATGCAGGTCCGGAACGACGGGCTCTGCAACGAGGTTACGTGCCGGCCATTCCGGAAACCCGAAACTATGTGCGCACGATTACCACCAATTGGGCACGACTTGCGCGACTGGGCGTTGCAACCACCGATGCCGAATTTCGGGGAAATGTGGCCATGAAGGCCGTGATCGCATCAGGCTACCGTAGCATTGAGCTGGTCCGCTACGATGGATTGAACGCTTCGAACCCGATGTAATGCGCATAAAGCAAGGCAATGCCCATGATGCACGGGAACCCGCTCAAATAGCTAAGCTGAAACTGTAACCAGAGACGTGGAACCCAGAGAACCTTCTGTTTCCACGTTGTAAGTGGGACGGTGACGGCGCCACTTCGCAGTTCAAGGATTGTTTTCAAAGCCGCACAGCCTGCGCAGATGACGGCAAGCAGGCCAACGGCTGCGTAAAGCTGTGTCCAGGCGTGGACAGCCTCTGGCTTCACGCCTGAAGGGCCCGGTCGTTCTCCATGACTCGCTCCTGGTGGGAAAGGAGAAGTTCATAGGCCCGGCCCAAGGCTTCGTGGATGATCGGCGGGCGCAGCGCCACCTGGATTTCGCCGCGGCGGCGTGAAATGATTTCACAGTAGAAACCTTTCAGACCCTCACAAACCAGAAATACGTCAGGGTCATCGTAGACCGTGTGATCGTGCAGGAAAGCAACGCAGAACTTTGCGCGCACGCAATCAATTCCGAGTGCCTCGAACAGCCGGTCCCGGAGTTCATCTTTGAGCGCCAGGTTCTTCCGGATGACCTTGTGCAGTCGGGGGCGCCCCATAACGAGGCGGTCGGCCAAATGCGCTAACGGCACGCTCTGCTTCGCAGCCTGGTCGTCAATCAGGCGTTTGTATTGCTCTTGCTCGCTAAGCCTCGGTGATGGTTCGCCGAAAGAGAAAACCGAGTCATTCGTCGAGGCAGGCCTCGGCCGGAACACGGTCTCGGGTGTCACAGTTCGGTGTGGCATGGCTCGTCCCTCCCGAGCCAATTGCTCTATGGGATGCCATAGAGTGTCAAGACGTGAACGTGTTGTTTGCCTTGTACAATCCGAAATGGTTCAAAAGAGGCCCCTGGCCTGCGCAAGGTGGACTACGAACGGTATGACCGCCTTGTCCTGCACTGGTTTTCCGCTGATCTGCGCGATTTTTCGGCGGATCGCGTCATAGTCGGCGAGCCAGTCTGGCTTTACCTCGAGCCAGACCCTGATCTTGCCGTCGAATGTATGTTCGGCAATAAAACGTTCGAGATCCTCGCGCTCCAGTGCGAGTGATTTGGTGCTCACGCAGGCATGCTGCACCGTCGAGCGAAGGCTCTGAAATTTCGTTGTTTTCTTGGAATATTCGCACATGGCATCGGCCAGGAAGGCGAAGCAATCCTGGTTTATGAGCATCCGGATGTTGCGTGTGCCACTGGCCATTCAGTTCGCGCCCGGTTTTCCATTGTTCCCACCATAATGCCCCCGAATCGTTAATTTTACGAATCGGACCTTTAGGGCAGGCGATTCGCCGGGCCACTTTCCCGTTCCGGGAATGCCAATCACGTTGTTAGGGTATTGCGATCTCAATCGGGGATACCCGGTATTCTCAATGTAGAACCCTTAATTTCCCGATCCGGCAAACAACGCCAACAATGAATCTGTAATCGGCAAATGTTTCGATTCGCGGATCACAAGAAACCAATCGTTAATTGCTGAGCGGGGTGCAGACCTGTTCTTTCGAGATGCCCCTGGATGACGGAGGCGGTTTCGAGAAAGGGAACGATGCGATGCAAGACAAGTTCAAAGGAAAAGGGGCGCCGCTTGTGCAGGCAGCAGCCGTGGTCGCGGTTGCCGCACTTTTCGGCAGCGAAGTCGCGATGGCGGGTGCCGACACGACCTTCAACACCGCGCTTTCCAGCTTCACCGGCTTCCTTGAAGGCTCGGGTGGCAAGATCATCACCGTGCTGTCGCTTGCTGGCGGCATCGTCGGTCTCGCCTCGGGCCGCTTCAGCCTCGGCCAGGTCGCAATTCCGGTCGGCGTCGGTGTCGGCGCGGGCACGGGCGTGCCGATCGTCACCGCTGCCGTCACCGCGACGGTCTGATCCGGGTTCGCCGATCCGCCTCGCCTCAATAGGCTTAACGCGGAACGGCTGGAGGGCGGTGCTGCCTCATGAACAGATACACGGTCCCGGCGCATCTCGATGATCCCGAGCTCATCGGCTTTTGGACGCTCGATGAATTCCTCGCGATGATCCTGCCATTCGCCTGGGGCGTCCTGTCTCAACATATTCTGATTGGGCTCATTTCAAGCGTGCTGGCCTGGTGGGGATTGCGCAAGTTGAAGGCGGGACGTGCCGTTTCGTGGATCATTCATACGGCCTACTGGTACCTGCCCGGTGCCTTCATGGGGCTGAAGGCAACGCCGCCCTCGCATCTTCGACTGATGGCGGGCTGATATGGACCTCTCGATCACGCACCAGCAATCGCAGCGGCTGCTGAAGCAGCGCAACCTGCTGGCGAGTTCCTGCCTGGTCCTGTTCGGCGTCTCGGTGATGCTGACGCTGACCGCGCTGAAGCGCGACCGCGAAGTGGTGCTGCAGCCCGTGCTGGCGCGGCCGCTGACGCTGACATCGAGCCATGTCGACAAGGACTATCTCGAGCTGGTGACGCGTGATGCGGCGCTGCTGACATTGAACCGCTCGCCCTCGAACCTCCAGTACTGGATGGATTCGATCCTCAGCATAACCGACCCCAGGACACACGGCCGGATGAAGGCCGAACTGATGAAGGTGGTGGGCGAGCAGAGCGGTTCGAACGTCTCGCAATACTTCACGATCCAGAAGCTGAGCGTCGATCCGGACGCCCTCACGAGCGACGTGAACGGCACGCTCCACACTGTCGTCGGGTCGAAGGAAGTGACCGCCGAGGCGCGCACCTTCCGCTTCGTGTGGAGCTACTCTGGCGTGTCGCTGAAGCTCGCCGGGTTCGGCCGGATCACCGAAAACGACAACAAGGGGGAGCAGCCATGATGGCAGGGCTGGGATGGGGCGCGATTGGGGCAGGCGCAGCGTTGGCGGGACGGCCCCATGCCGTTTCCGGACGACCGCTGGGAGCGGCACTCATTTGTCTCGGCGCGCTGTGCCTGGCATCGCCGGCGCTCGCCGACCAGAATGTGATGGCTGCCGACAATGGCACGGTGAGTTGCGTGGCATCGGCCAAGGACCTCACCCGGATCAGTCTCGCGGGCGACCAGTTTGCCTCGGTGTCGAAGATCACGACCGGAATCCCCAGCGAAGACTTCAAGGTCGTCAACGAGCCGGTGCGCGGCGACATCTATATCTCGGTCCCCGACGGCTTCGTCCGGCCAAATCTCTCGTTCTTCGGCACGACCCGCAAGGGCTTCGTCTACAAATTCGTGTGCCAGGTGCGCGGGAGCGACGCCGAGCAGGTGTTCATCGCCAATGCCGCGATCAAGGCCGAACAGGCGCGTGACTGGGAGGTGCGGTCCTCGCCTGAAGACGCGGCCGTGCGGCTTGCCCAGGCCATGTACCGCAGCGAGGTGCTGGACGGCTTCGACATCCGTCAGTCGGTGCTCGAACCGGTCACGGTCGGCAAGCTCGAGGTCCAGCAGGTCGGCGAATACCGCGGCGCGGACCTCAAGGGCCTGATCCTGCGCGTGCGCAACTCTGGCCGTGAAGCCCAGGTGCTCAATGAGAACATGCTCGCTGCGCGCGGCGCCGTCGCCTTCATGACGCCGGTAAGCGAGCTCGCCGCAGGCCAGGAAACGGCCGTCTACCTCATTCAGGAAAATGGAGGCCGGTGATGGATCTGCGCAGGATATTCCGGAAAGTACCCAAGGCACTCGATGCAGGCGGCGGTGAAGATGCCTCACCGCTTGGCGATGCCATCGCCGCCAACGAGGTGACCCGGAAAAAGCAGATGCTGCTGCTCGGCTCGGCAGGTGCCGTCGCGCTGGTGGCGGGTTCGCTCTATATCTTCGACGATAGCGGCAAGGCGAGCGATGCCGAGGTCAGGCAAGCCGCCGAAGGCGTCTCGGTCGACGAGCTGGTCAACAAGAACATGGCCGAGAAGGAGTGGCGCGCGCAGTCCGAAGCGCAGATGATGTCGATGAACAACAACATGCGTGCACTCGCCTCCCGGGCCGAGCGCGCCGACCAGCTCGAACAGCAATTGGCAGCTGCGCAAGGTTCAGGCGGGGGCCAGGGCGGGGCCATTTCCTCCGATACCGAACGCGTATTGTCGGCCTACCAGTCGGAAAACGAGCAGCTGCGCGCAGCGCTGAATGCCGCGCGCCAATCGCCGGTTGGTGCGAGCGCTGGACCAAATGCGCTTTACGGACGCACCAGCCCGCCAAGCTACCAGGTCGCCGGTGCTCCGCGGATTGGCGGACCGCTGCCGTCGACACCCGCCGGACAGGCAGCAGCCTCGGCAGCAGGTCTTCCGGCGATGCGCGGGAGTGAAGTGAGCCTGGTTTCGTTCAGCGAAGGCGCGAGCGGGACCGGCACACCGGTGCCCAAGGGCAATACGGTCTTTACCGACAGCGCAAATTATCTGCCGCCCAATTCGATCGCGGTCGCCAAGGTGATCGTCGGGGTCGATGCCATTGCGGGGGTCGAGAGCCAGACTGATCCCTTGCCAGTCGTGCTGCGGATTACCGGACCGGCGCGCTCTGTCTACGAAAACGGCCGGCTGCTCACGACCAATATCGCCGGCTGCCTCGTCAACGGTGCGGCCCGCGCCGACCTCTCCTCGGAGAAGGTCTACGTCAAACTCCAGCGCATGACCTGCCCGCAGCCGGGCGGGCGCTACGCGGTCTCCGACGTCAAGGGCTTTATCGCCTTCGGCGGCAAGACCGGGGTGCGGGGCCGGGTGGTGAGCCGCGAAGGCGCGCTTGTCGGCCAGGCGTTTCTCGCCGGGCTCGCCGGCGGGTTCGGGCGCGGGTTTTCGGCCAACACCAGTTCGCTGATGACAGGCACCAATGTCTCGGTGAACGGCCAGCGCCCGAAACTCGGGGCGGGCGAGATCCTCGAAGGCGGGCTCGGCGAGGGCGTCGCGACCTCGGCTGACATGGTCTCCAAGTACCTGATCGAGCGGGCCGAGCAGTATCAGCCCGTTATCGAGATGCCGACCGGGATCGATGTCGAAATCGTCTTCCTCGAAGGCGTGTTCATCAGCGGGTGAGGAGAAAACGCATGAAGCTTGAACAACTGCACCTGCGCCAAATGGGTTGGGCACTTGCCGCCGTGACGCTCGGCAGCGGCGCATCGCTGGTCTGGGCGCAGGCAAGCGAGGGGGCACCCGCAAGGCCATCACCGCAGGATACGTCAGTCGCAGCCCTGCTCAAGGAGCGCCTGCCGCGCACGCAGGTCTCCCGCGTCAACTGCCAGGTGGTCGACGGGGTCTGTGAAGTGACCGCAGGCTCGCAGCTGTTCTACGTCGACAAGACGGCACGCTACCTGATGATCGGGCGGGTCTACGACATGCAGACCCGCCAGGACCTGACCGCTGTGCGCCTGCTCGAGGTCAATCCCGATCTGCTGGTGGGCGGTGCAGCAGGCAGCCGGCGTGAGGCCGAAGCTGTCGAATCGCCAAGGCGCGGTGTGAACACAGCTGCCGCGCAGGCGGCCCCCCGGACGATGTCCCTGGCCGCACTGCCCGAGGCCGGCGGCATCGTCTGGGGAAATCCATCGGGTCAGACCGTCACCGTCTTCAGCGACTTTCGCTGCGGCTACTGCCGCGCGCTTTCAGGCGTGCTCGAGAGCCTCAATGTGCGGGTGATCGAGCGCCCGATCTCGGTGCTTGGCAGCCGCGATCTTGCCAACCAGGTGTTCTGCGCGCGCGACCGCCGCCGGGCGGTCAAGGCTGCCTATGCGGGCGAGCCGATCGCTGACACCCGGGCCTGCGACACTTCGCCGCTCGATGCCAACGAACGCTTCGCGCGCGAGAACGGCATTGCCGGAACCCCGGTCATCGTCCGCTCGGACGGCGCGGTGATCGAAGGGTTCCGCCCGAAGGAGTTCCTGGTCACCTGGCTCAAGGGTCCGCGCTCGTGACCTGGCTTTCGGTCCAGCAGTTTGCGGGATTCCAACGCGCCGCCGCAAGTCGCTCGCGCGGGCAGGTGGCTATCCCCGATGTGCGGCTGAGCCTCGCCGAAGCCACCGGTCTGTGGACCGATATCCGCGCAGCCTTTGGCCCTGCAAAGGGCCGGAACCTCGCGTCCCAGGAACTCGGTCACTTGCGCCGGCGAGCCTGGCGCCGATCCGCGGGCTTTGCCAGCCTGTCGGCACCTGCACTGTCAATCGAGGCGGCCCACGCCTTCTGGCGGCTTGCCGGAAAACTGGGCGTGCTGGCGGCGCGGCGCAAGGCTTCACGACGCTCGAAAGTCGTCGGCGCTGCCGTTCTCGGCCTTGCCGCGACTCAAATGGCGGCCTGCACCACCTTCCTGGGCAGCAACATCAAGGGCAGCTTTTCATGCAATGCGCCGGGCGGCACCTGCGCGCCCTCGACCGTGATCGATGACCAGGCGCTTTCGGTGATCCAGAACGCGCGGCCGATGACGCCAGCTGGGCCGTACTTCCAGCCCCCGGCACGCAAGGCCGCACCTGCATCAGCCCTGGCACCAAGCGGACGCGGACGCCTCGCTGCCGCCAGCGGAGGCCTCGTCCACCGCAAGCGCCGGGTGCTCAAAGTTGTGTTCCCTTCTTACGTCGATGGCGCGGGCAACCTGCACGAACCGCGCATTGTTCATACCGTCGCCGATGAGGGAGGCTGGATGCAGCTGTCCTCGGGTGCGCCCAATGCTGGTGATCAGGTCACGGGCCGCGGCGATGCCGCAGCCGCGATCCCTGCATCGCTGGCGGGCACCATGACCGCGCCCATGCCGGGGATGGATGACACCGTTCATGCGGCCAGGGATGTCCCCAGTCAGGCTCTAACAGTCCCGCAGGCACAGGGCGGGCCGCCCGACCCGAGGCTCGTTGCCGAAGCCCGTGCGAGGGGCACCGAGCGGCGCGCAGCGTCGCCGGTCGATACCATCAAGGCGCAAGTTCAGGCACAGCTTGCGCAGGTCCCCAAGCCACCGGGCAGCGGCGGCACGGTTCAAACGCCGCCACTTGAAAGGCCTGTAGAGCCGGCCACCGCGCAACCTGCGGCACAAACACAGGTCTTGCCTGCCCCCAAGGTCGCCAACCCGCCCGCCGGTTTTTCCGGCAGGCAAGAGGAGTAGCGCGTCATGGCCGCCCGCAGCTTCTGGGACAGCTTTCTCACCCTGCTTTTCGGCGACGCGGCGCATCCCGAGGCGGCACGGCCGCTGCTCGGCGCACCGATGCTGTCGAACTGGCTCCCATACCGCAGCTTCGACGCCAAGAGCCGCATGTTCATCAACACAGAGTCGGTCGGGTTCATCCTCGAACTCGCGCCGATGATGGGGGCGGACGAGCGCAGCGGAGAGATCCTGACGCAGTTCCTCTCTGATGCCGTGCCTTCGGGCTGCGAGATCCAGCTGATCCATTGGCAAAGCCCGTCCATCGGGGAGCGCATCGCCGACTGGGTCATGCCGCGGGTGGTTGCCAAGGGTGTCTATGGGCGCGCGGCAATGCACCGCGCGCGCTGGCTGCGGCGCGGGGCGTGGATGTCGATCTCGAAGGACGCCCCCTTCTTCGTGCGCTCGCACCGGGTGATCCTGAGCGTGGGCGCATCACTGCGAAGCCCGATCGGAGCGGATATGCTCTCGACTGTGCGCGACAGTCTGATGGGTACATGCCAGGCGCTCTCGATCCCGGCGCGGGACATGGGGCCGGTTGAACTCATCGCCTTCCTCGACGATTTTCTCTGCCCCTCGGTCGACAACGCCGACCGGCCCGAGCACTATTCCGAGCTCGATCCGATCAACGTGCAGTGCATCCGCCGCGACCTTGAGACACAGGTCACGCCTGACCGGATCGTGCTCAAAACCGAGCGATTCCGTCCTACCGGCGAGGAGATCGACGGCGCCCCGGTGATCGGCGAGGTGGTTCCCGACACCTTTGACTGGCGCTTCTTCGCAGTGCGCCACCTGCCCAAGCAGTGGGCGCCGTGGGACGTCCAAAAAATCATCGGCGACATGGTCAACGACAAGCTGCGCTTTGGCTGCAACGTCATGACCGTGCTTGGTCTGTCCTTCCAGGACGATGAAGCCGTCGCCTCGCGCACCGGGCTCAAGGTCATGCGCACGACGAGCCTGGCCGACAGCCGATCGGCGCGCTTTCTCCCCCAGCTCTCCGAGCAGCGCGACGAATGGCAGTACGTGCAAGGACAGATCCGTCAGGGCCGCAAGCTGTGCCAAGCCTATTACGGCGTCGGCGCGCTCTCGCCGCTCGGCAAGGGCGACATCAACGAGCGCATGGTGAAGTCGGTCTACAAGGGGGCCGGGTGGGACCTCATCGACGAGCGCTACCTCCAGGTCATGGGACTGCTCGCGGCGATGCCGCTGTCATTTCCCAACGGTCTGTCGGCGGACCTGCGGCGCATGAAGCGCTTCAAGACGATGCTGACGACCACCGCCGCGTCGATCGCCCCGCTTCAGGGCGAGCATATGGGCGGGCTCATCCCGCATGTGCTGCTCATCGGCCGGCGCGGCCAGCCCTTCTTCTGGTCGCCGTTCCAGAACGCGGCCGGCAACCACAATGTCGCGGTCTTCGGCAAGTCGGGTTCGGGCAAATCGGTGTTCCTGCAGGACGTTTGTGCGGCGATGTCGGGGGCAGGGGCCAAGGTCATCGTCATCGACGACGGACGCTCGTTCGAACATATGGCCAAGGCCTTCGGCGGGGCGTTTGTCGAGTTCAAGCTCTCCTCGGGCTTCTCGCTCAATCCCTTCGACATGATCGATGTCGCAGCGCTGACAAGCGACGAGGACGGCGAGGACTACGAAGTCGAATGCCTCGCGATGCTGAAAGCCATTGTCGGCCAGATGGCCCGCCAGCAGGACCGCTTGTCCGATACCGAGCGTGGTCTTACCGATTCCGCGGTGAGCGCGGTCTGGCGGGCCAAACAGCGCGAAGGGACGATCGACGATGTCGCGGCCGCCTTGCGCGGCCTGTCCTCGCCGTTCGCCGGCGATCTTGCCGATGCCATGGCGCCGTTCCTTACTGGCGGGACTTACGGTCGCTTCTTCGAAGGCGCCTGCTCGATCGATCTTTCCGCCGGACTCACGGTGTTCGAGCTGTCTGACCTGTCGTCCAAGCCCGAACTGCGCTCGGTCGCGCTCACCGCACTCATGTTTCTCACTCTGCGGGTCATGCGCGATCTCGACCGCTCGGTGCCCAAGCTGACGATGATCGACGAGGCCTGGCAGCTGCTGGGCGGCGGACAGATGGGCCAGGCGATCGAGACCTATGCGCGCACCTGCCGCAAATATGGCGGCTCGCTCATCACCGCGACGCAGTCGCTCAATGACTTCTACAAGTCCGAAGGTTCGCTCGCTGCGCTCGAGAATTCCGACTGGTCGGTCGTGCTCCAGCAGAAGGAAGAGACGGTGAGCGACCTCGCCAAGCACCAGCGTTTCGAGATGGACCGTTATACCGAAACCCTGCTGCGTTCGCTGAAGCGGAGCGGGACCGAATATTCCGACGTGCTGATCAAGGGCCCCGAGACGCTCGCGGTCGGCCGCCTGGTCCTCGATCCCTATTCGGCGACGCTCTATTCCTCGAGCCCGCGCGTGTTCTCGAAGATCGAGGAACTGGTGAAGGGCGGCATGGCACTGCCCGATGCGATCGAGCGCGTCGCCTTTCCCGATTTTGTGCCGCCCCCACCCGGTTCGCCCGACTTTCATGAGGGCGAATTCATGGAAGCCGCCGAATGAGCCTGAGCGCGCCTCGCCGCCTGCCAGGGCCAGCACCGAGCAGGCTCCAGGACGCCTGCTATGCCGCACTGCGCCTTTCGGGATGGGTGACCGTCACCGCGGCCTGCGTGTTCGGCCTCTGGGCGGCATTCTTCGCGGTGCTCGGCCAGTTCACTTTTGCGGGCACCATGCTTCATCTCGGCAACCTGGCCGCGCGCTACGTCGCCGCCGGGGCCGAACGCCAGGATGGGTTCCGCGCACTGTTCTGGGCGTGGAGTGCAGGGCTGTTCGTCGTCGTGGGCTTTTTCCGTCGCCGCGCGCTCACCGATCTTGTGAACCAGATAAAGGAGAAGGCCGATGGCCAGAAATAGGCTCGCATCCGGTGATGCGGCAGCGGCCGGCGACGGCCCCCTGTTCGAGGAGAAGGCTGAGCTGCAGACCCCCGCGGGTCAGTCCGACGTAAGCACTACCGTGCAGTCGCGCAGGATGGGCTGGATGCCGGTGGCACTGGTTGGCGGCCTCGTTGCCGCAGGCCTCTGGGGCGCCTGGGTCACCAAGAACCTGCTGGCCGATGAGGCGATACCGCCAATCACGCGGGTCCAGCTCTCAGGCATAGTCGGCGAATATGTCCAGGCCCAGGCACGCTCGGCAACGCCGCCCGAGCAGGTCACCGCCGAGACCCGGGCTTTCATGGCCGAAATCCAGCGCAACCTCGAGGCGCGTGGGCAGCGAGGCCAGATTGTGCTGGTCGGTGAGGCGGTGCTCGCCGGCAATGTTCCCGACATCACCGCGAGCCTGCGCAAAGAAGTCTACACCAAGGTCCGCATGCCGCAGCCAGCCTCGCTCAATCCCAACCAGGCTGCGAACGATGTGATGGGCGCGATGCGCTCGGCGATGGCTGGGCCAGCAGCGCCGCAAGCTGCGCTGGCAGGGGGGCAGGGCCGTGGCCCCGGCTACTGAGATCTCGCCGCAGGCGCAGCGCTGGTTTGCGATCGGGGGTCTCGCCTGGCTACTCGCGGCAACTGCCTGGCTCAGCGCCTGGCGCGATGATCATGCAATCCTGATCAACACGACCGAGTCGCTGCCCAATTGGGCGTTCTTCATAGACAAGCACCGCCGACCTCAGCCCGGCGATTTTGTCGTGTTCACGCCGCCGGTGACCCCGATCATCACCGCGCATTTCGGGTCAAAATCAGCGCCTTTCGCCAAGCGGGTTTACGGCATGCCCGGTGATTTCGTCACCCGCGAGGGCAATGCGGTCTTGATCAATGGGGCGGAGGTAGCCCGGCTCAAACCTCGTACCAAGCGCGGCGAGGTGCTCGTCCCGGGCCCCACCGGGCGCATCCCGGAGCACTGCTACTACCTTGGTACGGCGCATAGTGACGGTCTCGACAGCCGTTATGCCGACATCGGTTTTGTCTGCCGGGCCCGCATCATCGGCACCGGGGACGCGATCCTGTGACCAGGGCCCGCCTCTTCGCCCTCGGCGCCTGCCTTGCTGCCATGACCGGATGGCCGATCGCCGCCCATTTGCAGGCAGCCGACTACGGTCAGATGGGCGAGACCTTTCCGATCATCGAGACCGATCTTCTGACCACGATCGAGGCGAAGCTGCGCGCGCTCGAGGCCTCGGGCGGGATCGCGGCGCTCCAGCGCCAGATGCAAAACCAGGCGGTAGCCAGCGTGCGGCGGCCCAAACCGGTCGAAGGGCTCTCGGCAGCGACAGTGCGGCGCGAATGGCTGTTCGATCCCTCGGTGGTCACCGAAGACGACATTCATGACACCAAGGGCAACAGAATCGCCGCGCGCGGCACCAGGGTCAATCCGCTGGGTTTGGTGCAACTGCGCCAGGACCTGGTGTTCGTCGACGGTAACAATGCCGCCGAAGTAGACTGGGCGCTGCGCAGCTGGAGCGATCTCAAGGCCAAGATTGTCTTTGTCTCGGGCTCGCCCTTCGATGAGATGAAGCCCCGCCAGCGCCGGCTCTATTTCGACCAGGGCGGCATGCTCGTCGCCCGCTTCGGCATCCGCCACACGCCGGCGGTGGTGAGCCAGTCCGGTGACGCGCTCAAAGTTGCTGAGATCCCGCTGGTGCGAGCCGCGCCAGGTCCCAGGGGAGGGCCGGCGACATGAAGCACCCTCTGCTCATCGCCATGCTGACCCCGCAGGCTGCACCCGAAACGCGCGGGCTCAGGATCATGCGGCTTGTCTGGATGGCGCTCTGCGCCAGCCTCGCGGGCGCGGTGCTCGGGCTGCAAGTGCTCCTCGCGCTGCTTGGCCCGAAAGGTGCGCTGGTCGCGGCAGCACTGTGCCTCGCCGCGCCGATCCATGGCTTGTTCTACTTCCGCGCCAAGATCCGCGCGGACGAAGCCTTTGAGAGAGGGGAGGGGGCATGAAGGCGCTGCGCAAAATCTTCGTCATGGCACTCGCCGTCCTGGCCATGGTCTTCGCAGGCCCTAGTCCCGCCCGCGCGGCATCGGTCACCTGCCACGGCAAGTTCGTCAATCCGATCACCGATGTCTGCTGGTCGTGCCTGTTTCCGCTGTCGATCGGCGGCCTCTCGATCTGGAAGGGCTCGCGGCCCGACCCCAAGAACCCGACCTTTCCGCTCTGTGCCTGCGGCTCGCCCATTCCGCGCATCGGCATTTCGGTCGGGTTCTGGGAGCCGGTGCGGCTGATCGATGTCACCAACAAGGCCTGGTGCTTCCCCAATCTTGGCGGGATCAGCCTCAACCCGGGCTTCGATATCGGCAACGGCCATGTCCAGGGGCGCAGCCAGGTCGGCGGTAAGACCCAGAACAGCTCGCAGTGGCAGTCGCACTACTACATCTACCCGCTGCTCTACTGGATGGAGATCCTCACCGATTTCCTCTGTTTCGAGCAGACCACGTTCGACGTCGCCTATGTGACCGAGCTCGATCCGCTGTGGCAGGATTCGGCGCTGACCTCGATCCTCAATCCTGAAGTCGCGCTATTCGCCAATCCGATTGCCACGGCGGCCTGCGCTGCGGATTGCGTGGCTTCCACCGCGAAACTGCCGATCGACCAGATGTTCTGGTGCGCGGGTTGCAACGGTTCGATGTACCCGCTGAACGGTCATGTCCCGGCCCATGTGACCCAGGTCCAGGCCTCGCGGCTCGTCGCCGAACGCATGCTCTACAAGGTTCACCGCCAGGCGCTCGCATGGGGGACGATGGGTTCGAAGGCGCTGTGCCACAAGTACCTGATGCCGGTTATGCGCAAGCAGCAATACCGGCTGCAGATGACCAATCCCATCTCGACAGTGAAGGGCCGCTACGCCTGCGCACCCATCGGCGCGACCACGATCATTCCGCACACCGGCAAGTCCTTCCCGGTGAAGGGCGAGGACTTTGGCTACCTCGTCTGGCGCAAGCGCAACTGTTGCATGCTGTGAGGAGCGCGCGCGCCATGATCCGGAAGCTGCCCCGGCCCACGCTTGCCGGTATGGCGGGCTTCCTTGCACTTGCCGCAGTCTCGGCGGCGCTCGCCCAGACAGTCGGCGACCTCGATCTCGGCGCAATCAAGGCGCGCGGGACCGAGCAAGTGAAGGAGGCGCAAGCCTTCGTCGACGAAGTGGCGGGCAGGGGCGAGGCGCACCAGGCCGAGGCCGAAGAACTGAGGGATGAAGGACTGAAGTCGATTTCCGAACTCGATCCCGCCAGTCTACCCAAGGGTCCGGCGGGGCCGGTCGACTTCGACGAACTGCTGAGCGGCGCTGCCGCCAACACGCGCGCACCCATGGGCGAGGGGCCGCTGTTCACGGTCTTTGCCAGCCTGTCGATGCCGCAGGCAAGCCTGAGTGCCCTGATCCGCGACACGACAAAGGCCGGGGGTGTGGTCGTGTTTCGGGGATTTCCGCACGGCAGCACCAAAGCCTTTGTCGAAGGTTTGAAGCGCGTGGTCACCGATCAGGCGCAGGAGGCACACATCGCGATCGACCCGCGGCTGTTTCGCGCCTTCAAGGTTACCGCCGCGCCGACCTTCGTGGTGACGGGCCGCGCATACGAGCTGTGCGACGGGTTCGATTGTTCGAGCGCAGCGCCCGACCATGACCGCATGGCAGGCAACGTAACGGTCGAATACGCACTCGAGAGCTTTGCTTCGGCGCGCGGGCCAGGCGCCGGTGTCGCCGGTGTCGCGCTCGCCAACTTGCGGAAGCGGGACTGATATGCGCGCGCACTCCCTCCCGCGGCGGGTCAGGTCCTGGCTCACGCCAGCATTGCTGCTCGTTGGCGCGGTGCACGGCGCTCTCCTCACCGCCGTGCCAGCAAGCGCGCAGGTCTATATCCCGCCGCCCGACGATCTGATCGAAGACCTGCCTGTCCTTCCTTCCGCGATCGATCCTGGCATCGCGCCGCCCGCACCGCCGCCCCCTTCCGCGCCTGTGACGATGACGGCGGACGAGGCCAAGGCCGAGGCGCGTGGGCTTGGGGGCACGCTGCGCGGCGCTTACGAGGGGTTGACCCAGGCTCCGGGCGCAGCCGGGCAGATTCCAGGCTATCAGGACACCTATCCGGGCCAGACGAGCTATTACACCAACTCCGAAGCCATGCAGAGCGATGGCGCGGTGGCGGGCTGGAACAGCGAGGCCTACCAGACCGCCAATTCCACAACGCGGCCGACGGTCGATATCACCCGCGGCGATCTTTCTCGCGCCACCGCAATCGAGGCCGATCCGAACGCCTATCTGGACGGCATGAGCGCCGATGGTTCGACCGGATCCTGCACGCCGCTGCCGCCGGGCTCGGGCGCAGCCAATACCGCCGAATGGACCTGTCATGTGGGTTCAAGCGTGGTGGAGCAGCCACGGACCTGCACCCGCAGCCTGGCAGTCGCTGAATGGAACGACACCCTTTACCAGTATCTTTGCGTTACAGCTGCCGGTTTCGATGGCTGCGCATCGCTCGCCGGCAATGCCATGTGCCACAAGACCGCGAGCTATCCGGTACCCGAATATGGCCTGACGGTCGATTTGTATGATCCGGGCCTTGTCAAGATCCCATTGAACGGTTCCTTCTGTTGACGGGCTGGGGGCCCCCACA
>NZ_JAIEPN010000116.1 GCF_019748365.1 Novosphingobium sp. | reverse complement strand
GCGTCGTGGTCCTGGAACACGTCGGGCAGGCGCATCGTGCGGATGCGCAGGCCGGCGTCGGTCAGGCCCTCGTCGCTCGCCATGGTCAGCACATGCGCGCCGAGCCCGCCGATCGAACCTTCCTCCACCGTCACGACAACCTCGTGCGAGGCCATCAGCCGGCGGATCAGCGCCACGTCGAGCGGCTTGGCAAAGCGCAGGTCCGCCACCGTGGTCGAGAGCCCCTTGGCATCGAGCTGATCCGCCGCCTTGAGTGCTTCGGTGAGCCGCGTGCCCAGCGAAAGGATCGCCACCTTGCTGCCTTCGCGCACTACGCGGCCCTTGCCGATCTCCAGCCGCTCGGGAACCTCAGGCAGCGGCACGCCCACACCATTGCCGCGCGGGTAGCGGAAGGCGATCGGGCCGCTGTCATGCAAGGCGGCGGTGTGGACCATGTGGACGAGTTCCGCCTCGTCGGCCGCGGCCATCACCACCATGTTGGGCAGTGTCGCGAGGTAGGTCACGTCGAAGGAGCCGGCGTGCGTCGCGCCGTCCGCACCGACCAGCCCGGCGCGGTCGATCGCGAAGCGCACGGGCAGGTTCTGGATCGCCACATCGTGCACGACCTGGTCGTAGGCGCGCTGCAGGAAGGTCGAGTAGATCGCGCAGAACGGGCGCATGCCCTGCGCGGCAAGGCCCGCTGCGAAAGTGACGGCGTGCTGCTCGGCAATGCCGACGTCGAAGTGCCGCTCGGGATAGACCTTGTCGAACTTGTCGAGCCCGGTGCCAGACGGCATCGCCGCGGTGATCGCGCAGACGGCGGGATCGCGCGCGGCCTCGGCCAGCAGCGCCTGGGCGAAGACATTGGTGTAGCTTGGCGGGCCGGCGGCGCTCTTGGCCTGCTCGCCGGTGATCACATCGAACTTCTGCACGCCGTGATACTTGTCCGCCGCGTTCTCGGCCGGGCCGTAGCCCTTGCCTTTCTGCGTCACGACATGGACGAGGCACGGCCCTTCGGCGGCATCGCGCACGTTCTCGAGCACCGGGATCAGCTGGTCGAGGTTGTGCCCGTCGAGCGGGCCGACGTAGTAGAAGCCCAGTTCCTCGAACAGCGTCCCGCCCATCGCCATGCCGCGGGCGAACTCGTCGGTCTTGCGCGCGGCCTTGTGCAGCGGTTCGGGCAGGCGGCGCGAGATCGCCTTGAACATCTCGCGCAGCTCGAGGAACGGCCGCGAGGAGACGAGCCGCGCGAGATAGGCCGAGAGCCCGCCCACCGGCGGCGCGATCGACATGTCGTTATCGTTGAGGATGACGACGAGGCGGTTGCCCGCCTCTGCCGCGTTGTTCATCGCCTCATAGGCCATGCCCGCGCTCATCGCGCCATCACCGATCACCGCGATCGCCTTGCCGGGCTGGTCCTTCAGCTTGTTGGCAATGGCAAAGCCCAGCGCCGCCGAGATCGAGGTGGACGAATGCGCGGTGCCGAAGGGATCGTACTCGCTCTCGGAGCGCTTGGTGAAGCCCGAAAGCCCGCCGCCCTGCCGCAGCGTGCGCATGCGGCTGCGGCGCCCGGTCAGGATCTTGTGCGGATAGGCCTGATGCCCCACGTCCCAGATCAGCCGGTCGCGCGGCGTATCGAACACGTAGTGGATCGCCGTCGTCAGCTCCACCACACCCAGACCCGAGCCCAGATGCCCCCCCGTCTGCCCAACCGAGGCAATCATCTCTGCCCGCAACTCGTCCGCGAGCTGGCGCAATTGCGAAGGTGGAAGCTTGCGAAGGTCGTCTGGCGTATCAACCAGATCAAGCAGCGGCGTATTGTTATCAGATACCATGCCTTGCCAGTTACAGAAGCATGAGCGGCTTGTCGATTGCGCCCGGGCGGGGTTTGTCCACGAAACGTTGCTTGCGGCGAACTCGAGCTGGCCTGCCGAGCGCGGCATCTTCGTTGGAAATGATCACCCGTGAGGCCCGATCGGGGGTATCCACGGGAATCCGGACTTTTGAAGCAGCCTTTCGGCAGGTGTCAGGCCTCAATTTGCCCGGCTATCTGCTGCAGCGTCAGCACGACGAATTCGGCAGGCTTGAGCGGCGCAAAGCCGACGACGATGTTTACGATGCCGAGGTTCCGGTCGTTCTGCGTGGTCGTGTCGGCGTCGCACTTCACGAAGTAGGCGTCCCTGGGGGATTGCCCCTGGAAGGCCCCCTGTCGGAACAGGTTGTTCATGAAGGCGCCCACGTTCAGCCGGATCTGCGCCCAGAGCGATTCGTCATTGGGTTCGAACACCACCCATTTGACGCCGCGATAGAGGCTTTCCTGGATGTAGAGCGCCAGCCGCCTGATCGGGATGTACTTGTATTCGGAGGCGAAGCCGTCGTCGCCGTCCATGGTGCGCGCGCCCCAGTTGACGATGCCGTTGGGAAAGACGCGGATCGTGTTGACGCCCTTGGGGTTCATCACCCCGTTCTCGCCGTCGGTGAAGCGGTACTGGACCCCGGTCACCCCGCGCAGATCGGCCTCGGTACCGGCGGGTGCCTTCCACACCCCGCGCGCGGCATCGATCCGCGCCATCAGGCCCGCAATCGCGCCGCTTGGCCCGACAAACAGGTCCTTGCCCGCCTCGGTGATTCTGAGGTTGGGATAGAATACCGCCGCATGATCCTTGACCAGACCAGAGCGCAGCGTGTCGACGCCAACCGCCGGACCGGCGGCTTGCTGCGCAGTGGTCCAGTCGGACGGCGGATCCATGATCAGGAACGCGCGGCGGCGCTCGCAGAACCGGCTGGCCGGACCCCACAAGGCGCGGGTCGTGGCATCGGAATGATCCGCATCCTTGGGCAGCACGAGCAGATTGAACAGATCGATCTCGCGATCGGCGGTCTCATAGGCGCGCTCGTAGTCGGCCGCGCTGGGTGGCCCGCCGTCGCTCCCCGCGACGGCGCCTGCCTGGAATGCGCCGCCAGCGCCGCCGAGGCTGTAGTACCGGGTGTTCTGGTTGAAGCTCCCGCCAATGTCGGTCCCTGAGGTGGTGACGGAAGCGGACAGCCTGTCGGGTCGGCTGGCGGCCCAGCGCGAGACTTCCGCGCCGCCCTGCGCGGTTCCCAGCATGAGCGCGGCGGCAATGTCGGTTGCGGGGTCGGGACCGGGGAAGATCCTGACGTCGCCCTTTGCCGATGCGATGCGCAGCAGTCTGGTCTTGTGGTTCTTCTCGCCGGTCTGGCCTGAAGGTCCCTTAATCAGAGACGCGGTAACGACCGCCGGGCTGACGCCGGCATTGATAAGCGCGGCAATGGTGGTGCAGATGTTTGTCCGGATCGTCGCGGGGTTCAGCAGCGGTGCGACGGTGAAGTCGAGTTTGCCGAGATCGACGAGCTGCGCCGGTCCGCCATCGACCGAAATGCGGAACTGGAAACTGGTGCGCGACGCCGTCTTGCCGAACAGGGCGATGAGCTCGTTGCGCAGGACTGCATTCGAGGTTGCCGCAAGGGGCCGCCCACTCTGCGAGAAGCCGGGACCACCCGGTGCAGCGCTGGAATCGACCGCGGTGACGAGCCCTGATTGCTGGTTCAGGATTTCGGCCGCATAGCGCGGGCTCGCCGGGTCCATGCTCAGGCCGGCATGGTATTCGCAATCGACCTTGGTCGCTGCGCCGGTGCTGCTTCTGGTCCAGCGGAACACTTCCATGTTGAAGGTCGCCTCGGGATCGTCGGTGCCATAGCTGATGCCAATCCGGATATCGTTGCCCAGCGCGCCCGGGGACCGTGCGGTCAGGTCGAGCGACGGGGCCTTGCTTTCCGTCAGGAGCCGGACCTTGGCCGCCTTGACGGTATTTGCGCCCATCTCGTCGGCAATGCGCGAGACGTAGCACCGGGTTCCGCCGTTCTGGAAAAACAGCCGCACCGCGCGGGCGAGATCGCCGCCGGCATAGTGGCTGGTGAAGGCGCGCTCGAAATCCTCGAAGCTCTGACACAGGATCGGATCATAGAGCGGACCCTTCAGCGCGCGCCCGACAAAGAAGCCGATCGAGGTGCTGACGCCGGTTATCGTCCTGACACCACTGGGAATTTCCTGAACAAAGACGCCGGGATAGTTGAGGTTGTCGGGCATGGCGCGCTACCTTGCAATTCCAGACGGAGCATGCCGCTGCCGGTGCATCCGATGGTCGTGAATCGCCTGATGGCCGGTCGATGGATGCCGGAAAGTCAAGCTGAAGGGCAGGACTGTTGTGTAACCAAGTTCCGATCATTCCGAAAAATCGTAGGTCTATCGCAATAAGCCAAGCTTGTCGCAGAAATCGATCGGTCGGCCGGGCTCGGCCGGCGGCAGAGTTTCTTCGACCAATGATGAACCAAAACATTGAAAATCGTGTTCTTTGTTAACGCCTCAGCGAGGATGCTGCTTGGTGCTTACTCGAACCTGGTCAAGGCAAGAAGATTCCTGCAGTGTGTGTTTCATCCCGATCATCGCACAAGACACGCGCCATATCCACGGATACTCTAGGTTAACTCCGCGCAAACTACACAATACGAACCGCTCGGCTCAAATCGGTCAGCGCCCCTTCCACCTCGCGACAGGACATGTCACATCGCTCGGCGGGAGACAGAGAGCGATGAGCTGGCAAGCCGAAATCGATGAATTGCGCCGCCGCGAGGCCATGGCCGAGAAAATGGGCGGGGCTGACAAAGTCGCGCGGCAGCATGGGCGAGGCAAGCTCGATGCGCGGGCGCGGATTGCGGGCCTTGTCGATGCAGGATCCTTCCGCGAGATCGGCAAGATCGCCGGCAAGGGGCACTACGATGCCGCTGGCGATCTTGCGGACCTCAGCCCATCGAACCTGATCTTTGGCCGCGCCAATATAGAAGGCCGCACGGTGGTGGCTTCCGCCGATGACTTCACCGTGCGCGGCGGCGCGGCCGATGCGGCGATCCATCGCAAGTTCACCCAGTGCGAGAAGATGGCGCACACGCTGGGCATTCCGATCATCCGCATGATCGATGGCACCGGCGGCGGCGGTTCGGTGCGCACGCTGGAGGAGATCGGCGCGACCTATGTGCCGGCGGTCCCCGGCTGGTCGGACGTGATCCGCAACCTTGATACGGTGCCCGTGGTCGCGCTCGCGCTTGGACCTACGGCGGGTCTTGGCGCGGCGCGCGTCGTGGCGAGCCACTATTCACTGATGGTGAAGGGGCTCTCGCAGCTTTTCGCGGCCGGGCCCGCCGTGGTGGAGGCGCTGGGCGAGGCGAGCGACAAGGAAAGCCTGGGCGGCAGCGCGATCCACACCCGCAATGGCGTGGTCGATGACGAAGTGGCGAGCGAGGCCGAAGCGTTCCAGCGCGCGCGCCGTTTCCTGTCCTACCTGCCCAGCCGCGTCGGCCAGCCAGCGCCGCGCATCACGCCGCGCGACCGCGTCGATCGGCGCGAGGAATTCCTGCTGTCCGCTGTCCCGCGCGATCCCAAGCAGGTCTATTCGATGCGCAAGGTGGCCGAAGCCGTGGCCGACAAGGGCAGCGTGTTCGAAATGGGCCGCCAATGGGGCCGCGCCGCGATCACCGCTTTTGCGCGCTTCGACGGCTGGCCGGTGGCGCTGCTGGCGAGCGATCCCTCGTTCCTCGGCGGATCGTGGGAAGCGCGCACGTCCGAAAAGGTCGAGCGTTTCGTGAAGCTGGCCGACCAGTTTCGCCTGCCGATCATCCACCTCGTCGACAATCCGGGCTTCATGATCGGCCTTGCCGCCGAAACCAGCGGCACGATCCGCTACGGCGTGCAGGCGATGAACGCGATCTACCGCGCGAAGGTCCCGCTCGCGTCGGTCATCGTGCGGCGGGCCTATGGTATTGCGGGCAGCGCGATGAGCAATGCGGACGAGTTCCAGTACCGCTTTGCCTGGCCTTCGGGGGACTGGGGCAGCCTGCCGATCGAGGGCGGCATCGAAGTGGCCTACAAGTCGGAGCTTGAGCAGGCCGAAGATCCGGCCGCGCATCTCGCGATGATCCGCGATCGGCTCAACAAGGTGCGCTCACCCTTCCGCACCGCCGAACGCTATGCTGTGGAAGACATCATCGATCCGCGCGACACGCGCCCGCTGCTGTGTGAATTCGCCGAGCTGGCATGGGCCAAACTGGGCGGCTAGCGCACGTCAGCTTAGCTGGTGGGTTGCCGGAGCATGCGGATCGTGTTGTCGCGGTAGTGCTGCATCAGCGTGTGCAGGTTGATCGCGGAGGGATTGGCCAGCCACTGGTAGACAAGGCCGAAGATGAACGCGACCCCTGTGTTCTTGCCGACCTCGATCGAGCAGAACGCGATCTGGATTGCCGCCTGCATCCGCAAGATGGAGCATGAAGGCCACGCGACGTTCTGGCCCAGGGCCGAGGCGGAAGCGGCCCGGACCAGGCAGACCGCCGACATCCACGCCCAGACGCTGATGGCGCAGGGCGACAAGGTCAATTCGTGGATGATGGGCGCCAACCGCGCCGACAAGGGCGCGCGCGTGCTGATCTATTTCGGCGGCGCGAACTTCTACTACGATGCGCTCGACCAGTCGGCGGCGGCGGGCTTCCCGGAGCTTGAATTCCGCTAGGTCACGGTGCGGGGTTGGGTTCCCCGTGGTCGTCGGCATCGATCCAGACCACGTGGGAATCGATCTCGAGCTTGAGGATCGCCCGCAGCGCCGCCATCCGCGCGGCGATCTCCTCGCGCCGGGCATCGCCCGCCTGGCGCTGGGCGAGAAGGACGTCGGCAAGATCGATCGCACCGAGCTTGCCGCCGGCGATGGTGCGTTCGGCAACCGCATTCGCGGCCTCGGCTGACTGCGCCAGCGCCTGCCACCCTGCGAGCCGTGTTTCAGCCAGTGCCCGGTCCGCTGCGGCCATCGCTGCGACCGAACGCTGCACACCGGCGAGGTCCTGCGCGGCGGCGCGGGCATTGGCGGCGGCTTCCTCAGCCTGAAAGCGGCGGTAACCGCCACCGAGCGGCATCGTGGCGACAACGCCGAGCCCGCGCTCCATCCCGCCGCGCTCGCTGAAGGCGCGTATGCCGAACGAGGGATCGGCATGGCGCTCGGCCTGCGCGCGATCGGCGGCGAAGCCTTCGCGGTCGGCCATGGCCTGCGCCGCGCCGATCTCGTGGCTGCGCTCGACGACCAGCTTGGCGAGCGTCTCGAAGCCCATCGGCGGCTCGGCGGGTGCTGTCGGCACGGGGGGCTCCGGGGGCAGGGGAATGCTCGGAAACGTCGCGGCAAGGCGGGCGCGGGCTTCTGCGGCGCGCGCCAAGGCATCGGCGCGCTGGCCGCGGGCACGCGAGAGCGCGGCGCGGGCCTGATCGACATCGAGCGCGGCGGCATCGCGCAGTGCCGCCCGGCGCTCGACCGCGGCCAGCGCGCGTTCGAGGTAGGAAATGTTGGCGGCGTCGCTGGCGGCCAGCGCACCGGCTTCGATCCAATCGAACCACTGCTGTGACAGTGCGAGCGCAGCCTGATGGCGGGCGTCGGCCATCTGGTTCTGGGCAAAGCTGACGCCAGCAGCGCCGGTCTTGCGGTCGAGCCGGGCCTTGCCGGGAAGCCGGAAGGGCCGGGTGACGGTGGCATCAAACTCGGGGTAGCTCCCCTCGCGGTCGACCGCGCGGCGCAGCGCGGTGGCCTGGATCGAGACTTCCTGCGAGCCGCGCGCCAGTGCACCGGCCTGCGCGCGGGCGGCATCGATGCGGGCGGCGGCAGAGAGCACGCCCGGGTAGCTGTCGAGCGCTTCGCTGACGAGCGGCGCGGGCGGCAGGTCCGCGCGCTGGTCAAGCGGGGGCACTTCCTGTGCAAGGGCGAGGCCGGGGAGGAGGATGGCGGCAAGAAGACTCCGGCGGATCATGCGACGCGCCCCCTCTCGAGCACCTGGGTGGTATACCAGCGCACCGCGCCGCTGCGGCGGACGCGGCCGAGCATAGCGAGCGCTTCGGGGACGGCCGCCTCTGACAGCACCAGTTCGATCGCCCGCCGGTCCAGTCGCGCGGTGACTTGCTCGGCCGTGGTCGCATCGGAGAAGTCCAGCCCGAGCACGGCTTCGGCGCGCACATGCACCGGGGACCTGAGCGCCCCGCGCAGCGCTTCGCCGATGGTCTCGGCGTCGGCGGCGGCGCAGTGGAGGGTGAGCAGCACGTCAGCCATTGGCACGTTCCTCGGGGCTTTCGCCAAAGCGTTCGAACAGGATCGGCAGCAGCACGAGCGTCAGCAGGGTGGAACTGACCAGCCCGCCGATAACCACGATGGCGAGCGGCTGCTGGATTTCTGAGCCGGGCCCGGTGGCAAAGAGCAGCGGCACAAGCCCGAAGGCGGTGATGCTGGCGGTCATCAGCACCGGGCGCAGGCGGCGCTCGGCACCGAGACGGACCGCTTCGGCCATCGGCGTTCCTTCGGCGCGCAGCTGGCGGAAGTAGGAAACGAGGACGAGCCCGTTGAGCACCGCGATACCCAGTAGTGCGATGAAGCCGACCGAGGCGGGCACGGAGAGGTACTGCCCTGCGGCCCAGAGCGCGACGATGCCGCCGACCATCGCAAAGGGAATGTTGACGAGGATCAGCAGCGCCGCGCGCAGCGAGCGCAGCGTGGCAAGCAGGACGAAGAAGATCAGCAGCAGCGCCGCCGGAACCACGAGCGAGAGCCGGGCGGCGGCGCGCTGCTGGTTCTCGAACTGCCCGCCCCACACCACACGGTATCCCGCTGGCATCGGCACTTTGGCCAGCACGGCAGCCTTGGCGTCCTCGACATAGCCGACGAGATCGCGGCCTGAGACGAACGCCTGCGCCAAGGCATAGCGCGAGCCGTTCTCGTGGTCGATCTTGACCGGGCCGGCGACCGGGCGAACGCGGGCGACATCGCTCAGCCGCACGGTCTGTCCATCTGCACCGCGCAGCAGTACGTCTCCGAAGGCGGCGGGATTGGCTTGCACCGTCTCGCTGCCGCGCATCACGATGGGGATGCGGCGGTTCCCCTCCGCCACCACGCCCGCGCGCACGCCTTCAAGCTGCCCGCGCAGGGTATCCTCGATCATGTCGATCGAGAGCCCGGCGCGTCCGGCGGCGAGGCGGTCGATATCGATCTGCAGATAATCGACCCGGTCGTTGGCGACGGTCATCACTTCGGTCGCGCCGCGGGTTGCCTTGAGGATGGCCTCGACTTGACCGGCGAGCTTGCCTAGTGTCGCGCCATCGGGGCCGAAGATCTTGACCGCGAGGTCCCCGCGCGAGCCGGTGAGCATCTCGGAGACGCGCATCTCGATAGGCTGGGTGAAGCTTGCATCGATGCCGGGGAGCAGCGCCATGGCACGGCGCATGTCCTCGATGATCGTGTCCTTGCTGCCGCGCCAATCGGACTGGGGCTTCAGCGTGATGAAAGTGTCGGTCTCGTTGAGGCCCATCGGATCGAGGCCGAGTTCGTCTGCGCCGACGCGCGAGATCACGCGGTCCACTTCGGACACTTTGGCTTTCAGGATGCGCTGCGCGGCAAGGTCTCCGGCGACCGAGTGGGAGAGGCCGATCGAGGGGCTCTTGACCAGCTGGACGATGACGCTGCCTTCATCCATCTGCGGCATGAAGGTCTTGCCCACTGCGCCATAGGCGACGACGGCGGCGGCAAGGCCGATTGCGGCTGCGCCATAGACGAGCTTCGGTCGCGCGAAGGCGGCGGAGAGGAGCGCGCGGTAACGCGGCGCGAGCCAGCGCATGAGCCACGGTTCACCATGCGCGCCGGACTTCAGGCCCAGCGAGGCGAGCACCGGCACGAGCGTCAGCGCGAGCAGCAGCGCGGCAACGAGCGCAAAGATGATGGTGAGCGCGACCGGCGCGAACAGCTTGCCTTCAAGGCCTTCGAGCGAGACCAGCGGCAGGAACACGAGCGCGATGATGAGGAGGCCAGCCGAGACGGGCACGATCACGTCGCTGGTAGCGCGGAACACGTGATGGAGGCGCGGGGCCTGCTCATCGCCGTGCGCCTGGGCGAGCCGTTCGACCACGTTCTCTACCACGACCACGGCGCCATCGACCAGCATGCCGATGGCAATGGCAAGGCCGCCAAGGCTCATGAGATTGGCCGTGAGGCCCCAGCCGCGCATCAGGATGAAGCAGATCAGCGCCGCCATCGGCAGGGTGGTCGCCACAATCGCGGCGGCGCGCCAATCGCCGAGGAAGACCACCAGCAGCACCACGACGAGAAGGGTCGCTTCGAGCAGCGCTTCCTCCACCGTGCCAACCGCGCGGTCGATCAGGTCCGAGCGGTCGTAGAAGGTGGTGATCTTCATGCCCGGCGGCAGGCTGTGCTGCAGTTCGGTGAGGCGGGCCTTCACGCCGGTAACGACCTTGCGCGCATCCGCACCGCGCAGGGCGATGACAAGGCCCTCGACGGTCTCGCCATGCCCATCCGCGCTGACCGCGCCGTAGCGGGTCAGGCTGCCGTTGCTGACAGTTGCCACGTCGCCGAGCCGCAGCACACGTCCGCCCTGCGCATGGAGCACGAGGGCGCGCAGATCGTCCAGCGTGCGGATCGCACCCACCGCGCGCACTATCAGCGCGTTTTCGCCATTGGCGAGGCGTCCGGCGCCATCGTTGCGGTTGCCGGCTTCGACTGCCGCCTTCACATCGGCCATTGTGAGCCCGGCGGCACCGAGCGCCAGCGGATCGGGCCGCACCTCGAACGTGCGGACATAGCCGCCCAGTGCATTGACGTCGGCCACGCCCGGCACCGTCCGCAGCGCCGGGCGGATCGTCCAGTCAAGCGCCGTGCGCCGGGCTTCGAGGCTTTGCGGGCCGTCGATGGTGAACATGAAGAGTTCGGACAGCGGCGTGGAGATCGGGGCGAGCCCGCCGCTGACGCCGCCCGGCAGATCGCCCATCACGCCCGCCAGCCGCTCGCTCACCTGCTGGCGCGCCCAGTAGATGTCGGTGCCTTCGATGAAATCGATGGTGATGTCGGCAATGGCATACTTGGCGGTGGCGCGCAGCACGGCTTGCTTGGGCAGGCCCAGCATATCCTGCTCGATCGGGGCGAGGATGCGCGTCTCGACTTCGTCCGGCGTCATGCCGGGCGCCTTGAGGATGATCTTCACCTGCGTCGGCGCGATATCCGGGTAGGCATCGATGGGGAGGTTGACGAAAGTCCAGCCGCCGATCCCCGCCACAACGAGCGCGGCGGCCAGCACGAGCATGCGGAAGGACAGCGCCTTGGCAAGAAGTTCGCGGAGCATGATCCGGGCGCGGTCAGTTGGCGCCGGCGAGCGTTGAGAGCTCGCTCACCCCGCTCGCTGCGACGCGTTCGCCGAGGGCGAGGCCCTTGAGGACTACCGCGCTGTCGCCCGATTGGCCGCCGACGGTGACAGGTCGCACCCGAACGCCGCCGCGCACCGCGACGAAGACGACCTTGGCGCCGTTGACCTCGCCTAGCGCGGCAGCGGGAATGCGCACCGCGCCGGCAGGGGCCTGACCCTCGATGCCGATCGACGTGGCGCTGCCCGCTGCCGCGCTTCCGGCGGGGATCGTGGCGGTCACCGTGGCGGACCGCGTGGCGGGATCGAGCGATTGGCCCACCGCCGTCACCGTGCCCGAAACCGTTCCGATGCGCACCGCCATGCCGGGTTTCACCGCCGCGAGCAGCCGCTCGGGCAGCTGTGCCGTCACTTGCAACGGGCCGCCGCCATCAATCACGAAAGGCGCCATGGCCGGATCGACGGCCTTGCCGGTCTCCGCGCTCATCGCGCTGATGCGGCCGCTGATCGGAGCCGTCAGCGTATAGCCCGAGCCGCCCGCGCGTCCGCCCGGAACGAGGCCGATCAACCGGCCCTGTTCGCCCACATCGATATCGGCCTGCCGCGCCAGCGAGGCGGCTTCATCGGCGCGGGCCGGGGCGATGATCCCTTCACGTGCCAGTTGCCCGAGCCGTGCCGCCTGCGCGCGGGCCACGCTCTGACGGGCGCGGGCGCGGGCGAGTTCGGCGGTCAGGCCCACCATGTCGCGGCTGGCGACGGTGGCGAGCGGCTGGCCTGCGGTCACGTCCTGTCCACCCACCACGAAGATGCGGGTGATCACGCCGGGAAACTGCGCGGCAACGGCCACGCGCGCATTGGGCTGGGGCATGATCTGTGCGGGCAGTTCGGCCACCGGCAGCGTCTGCGCGGGAGATGCAACCGCAAGTGTGAGGCCCAGCGCATGCATCTGTTCGGTGGACAGGGCGATCATCCCGTCCTTGGCCGCTCCGGGCGCGGGATTGGTGGCAGCCGTCGCTGCTTCCGGAGCGTGCGAGGTCATCCACCACCAGCCACCGCCCGCGAGCAGCACAGCGGCGGCGCCGCCAAGGATCCAGGAATTCTGCTTCATGAGATTGGCCCTAGTCCGGGAAGCTGACGTCAGTCTGACGAGGTTGCGGGTGGAAACCGCAGGCGCAGTTCGCGCGCCGCAGCGCCCGTTTCCAATGTGCCGTCATGGGCGCGCATGATCCGCTCGACAATCGCAAGGCCGAGCCCGGCGCCATCGCGGCTGGCATGATCGGCGCGGCGGTGGCGCTGGGTCAGGATCGTCAGCTGTTCGGCCGAGAGTCCCGGCCCCTCATCGCGCACCGCGAGGAGGCCGCCAGCGCGGGTTTGCACCGTCACGCAGCCCCCGGCGGGGCTTGCCCGCAGCGCGTTCTCGATCAGGTTGCGCAGCGCTGCGCCAATCGCCTCGCGCCGCCCCGTCACCATGACGGGACCATCCGCCTCGAGCGCAAGCCGCAGTCCCCGGTCGAGCGCGATCGGCGCCAGCTGGGCAATCACGTCCTCTGCCACATCGCCAAGGTCGACCGGGGCGGGCGCGATCTGCGCTGCATGATCTGCATCGATCTGCGCCAGCAGCATCAGCTGGTCGATCAGCCTGCGCATCCGCGCAACATCACCGCGCATGCGCTCGGCATCCGGATGATCGAGCCGGTCCAGCTCGAGCGAGAGCAGGGTGAGGGGTGTGCGCAGCTCATGCGCGATATCGGCGGCAAAGGCCTCGTGCAGTTCAGCCGCACCATCGATCCGGCCGAGCACGCGGTTGATCGCATCGGCAAACGGGCGGGCCTCGATGGGGAAGTCGGTGGTATCGACCCGCACGCCGCGGATTTCCCCGGCGCGGGCATCGATTTTCGCGGCGGCGTCGATCAGTGGACGTACGCCGCTCTTGATCGCCCAGCGCCCTGCCAGCGCCATCGGCAGGATCAGCACCGCCATCGGCAGCAGCACGTGTTCGCTCAGTTCGTGGATGGCACGGACGAATGCGTCATGGTCACCCAGATTGCTGAACGAGATGCGGTACTCGATGCCGATCACGATCAACAGCAGCAGCGCGCCCAGCCCGCCGACCCACGCAAGGCTGGCCGTCAGCCGCCGGATGATCGAAGGCGCCCGCCTCATGCGCCGCGCGCCCGCGCCATGTAGCCCACGCCCCGGATCGTGTGGAGTTCAAGCGCCGCCTCGGCATCCTCCAGCTTGCGGCGCAGGCGCGAGATGTTCGCCTCGACCGCGTTGGGGGTGACGGCTTCGTCGAAGGTGTAGAGGCTGCTTTCGATCACCGCGCGGCGCACCACTTGCCCGGCGCGGCGCAGCAGCAGTTCGATGAGCGCAACCTCGCGGCGGGTGAGGTCGAGCGGCTGGCCCTCGACCGTCACTTGCTGGCTCGCCGGATCGAATGCCACGTTGCCAAGGGCCAGCACCGCATCCTGCCGCCCGCCGGGCCGTCTTAGCAAGGCGCGCAGCCGGGCGGCCAGCTCGCTCATCGCAAAGGGCTTGGGAAGATAGTCGTCGGCGCCTGCATCAAGGCCCCTGATGCGGTCCTCTAGCGCATCGCGCGCGGTCAGCACAAGGATCGGCGGGCGCGGCCCGTGGTGCGCGCGCATCCAGTCGACGCCGTCGCCATCCGGCAGGCCAAGATCGAGCACGATGCCGTCGAAAGGGTTGGCGGCGAGGGCATCTTCCGCCGCCGCCAGCGTATGGACCGCATCGCAGACATGGCCCTGCGCGCCGAGGCCATCGGCGATCAGGCCGGCCAGCCGTTCGTTGTCCTCGATGATCAGAACCCGCGCCATCGCACTTTGCTTTCAACAGAGGGTGGCCAATAGCAAGCGAGCCTGACGGGAGGCTGACGGGCTTGCCCTGCTGCGTCCGCGTCTCTCAGGGCTCGGTCGGTGAGGTTGTCCAGCCCAGTGCGGGGATCGTGATCGAGCGGCGGCCCGAAAGGTCGGTCCGCGCCACGATGATGTCGCGCTCTTCCATATAGCTCAGCACGCGGCGTGCCCGGCCCAGCGAACTGGTGCCATAGACCAGCGCCAGGTCCTGATCGCTGGGGCAGGGGCGGTTTTCGCTTGCTGCCCGCGCGATGAGGAGGAAAGCGCCCAGCATGTCATCGGGCACACGGCGTCCGGCTTCGAGGGCAGGCGCCCATTCGTCCTCCAGCCCTTCGAAGATGCCCGCCCGCGCGGCAGCGAGGCGGCGGGTGAAGCCGGCGAGATCAAGCGGCGCCTGCCGCAGCCCATGCATCCGGCAGCGCACCTGAAAGTCCTGGAACAGCACGGCGGTCGTCTTGCCGGTGGCTTCCTCGTCCGAGACGATGGCGCGCAGGGCCGCGACCATGACCGGCTCGGCATCCACCGGTTCGGGCGGATCTTCGGCAACCGGTGCGATGGGCAGACGCGCCAGTTCTTCCAGCACCAGCGTCGCCGGCTGGGGACGCGGCGTCGGGACCGGCTGCGGTTGCGGGGCATCATCCATGCCGGCGAGCAGGAACTCGCGCATATCCGGCGCGGGGGCATCGGGCAGCGGCACCAGCACCGGGCTGCTGCTGCGCGCAGAGGTCTCGACAGGTCCGATCTTCAGCATGACTGGGCGCCGCGCGATGGCGGGACCAAGGCCGAGGAAGGTGCCGCGCGCCAGATCGCGGATGGATTCGGCCTGTCGCCGCTCCATCCCGAGGAGATCGGCGGCGCGCGCCATATCGATATCGAGGAAGGTGCGGCCCATCAGGAAGTTGCTCGCTTCCGCCGCCACGTTCTTCGAAAGCTTGGCAAGGCGCTGGGTGGCGATGATCCCGGCCAGCCCGCGCTTGCGCCCGCGCGACATCAGGTTGGTCATCGCCCCGAGCGAGGCGCGGCGGACTTCCTCGCTCACTTCCGCACCAGCGGCGGGCGCGAAGATCTGTGCTTCGTCCACCACCACAAGCGCGGGGAACCAGTGTTCACGCGGGGCATCGAACAGGCCCATGAGGAAGGCGGCAGCGCAGCGCATCTGGCCTTCCATCTCCAGCCCTTCGAGGCTGAGCACGACGGAAGTGCGGTGCTCGCGGCAGCGCCGGGCGAAGTGGGTGATCTCGGGGATCGAATAGTCGATCGCCTCGATCGAAACGTGGCCATAAGGGCCCGAAAGCGTGACGAAATCGCCTTCCGGATCGATGATCACCTGCTGGACTTGCCCGGCGCTTTTCTCCAGCATCCGGCGCAGCAGATGCGACTTGCCCGAGCCGGAATTGCCCTGGACGAGCAGGCGCGTCGCCAGAAGCTCTTCCAGATCGACCAGTGCCGCACCCCCGGCACTGTCGAATCCCATGTCTACCTTCAGAGTCATCCCGCGCCGCATGGCCCGTTTGCGAGGCTGTCGGCAAGACCCGGACGCAGGCTAAGGCGGTGATAACGGCAAGCGCGCCCCATCAAATGCTGGGGGCCTTGTCTGTCCGCATTGTCAAACGGCGGCGGCCCCTGCAATTGGGGGCAAATACCCGCAGGCCAAGCGGGTTAAGCAGGAGAGCGCGTCAGTGAACAGGGCGGTCAGTCTGGGGCAGGCCTTGCGGCGTGCGGTGCATCTGCGCGGTGAGGGCGTTGCCGTGATCGATGGCGCCAGGTCGTTCACATGGAGCGGTTTTGCCGATCGGGTCGCACGGCTCGCGGGTGCCTTTCGATCGCTCGGGCTGACGACCGGTGGCCGCGTCGTCCTGCTCTCGCTCAACAGTCACCACTCGCTCGAATGCTTCTTCGCCGCGATCCACGCGGGCGGCGCGATCACCCCGCTCAACCACCGGCTGGCGCTGGGCGAGCTGTGCGATCAGGTGGCCGACTGCAAACCGGACGTGATCGTGCTTGGCGATGACTTTGCCGATCTGCGCGATGATCTGCGGGCTGCGGCTGGCAGTGATGTGTGCATGCTCCTTGCGGGGGAGGGCGATCTACCCGCAGGAATGCGCCGTCTCGAAGACCTCATCGAGGAGACCGATCCGCTGCCCGATCAGGGGCGCTGCGGTGATGACCTTGCCGTGCTTATGTACACCAGCGGCACGACCAGCGCGGCAAAGGGCGTCATGCTCAGCCATGCCAATTTCGTGGCCAACACCGCGAACACGTATGGCGAACTCGGGCTCGGTCCCGATATCGTCCATCTCCATCACGGCCCGCTGTTCCATGTCGCGGCGGCCGCCCGCGTGTTTTCCGTGACGCATGCGGCGGGCACGCATGTTCTCCTCCCGCGTTTCGTGGCAAGTGAAGTCATCGCAGCCATCGCGTGGACGGGGGTTACCCACGCCACCTTTGTGCCGACAATGCTGCGCGCGATGCTCGATGATCCGGCGCTGATCGAAGCGGACCTCTCGTCGCTCCGTGTGCTGTCCTACGGGTCCGCACCGATGCCCGAAGCGCTGCTCAGGGAAATCATGGCGGCGCTGCCGAATGTCGGCTTTCTCCAGTCCTACGGCATGACCGAGCTTTCGCCGGTGGTGACCATCCTTGATTGCCATGATCATCTGCCCGAGCATTGGGCAAGCGGCCGCCTGCGTTCAGCGGGAAGGCCCGTGATGTTCGCCGAAGTGGGGATTGTCGATGCTCAGGACCGGCTGCTTCCCCCCGGGGAGGCCGGCGAGATCGTTGCGCGCGGGCCGAACGTGATGCTGGGCTATTGGAACCGCCCCGAACTCACCGCCGAGGCGCTGCGCGGCGGCTGGATGCACACCGGCGATATCGGCTACTTCGACGATGAGGGCTATCTCTTCGTGATCGACCGGCTCAAGGACATGATCATTTCCGGCGGCGAGAACGTCTATTCGCTTGAAGTCGAGAATGCGCTGTCCGCGCACCCGGCGGTTTCGCAATGCGCCGTGTTCGGCCGCCCGCATGAGCACTGGGGCGAGGCGGTTCATGCCGTCGCCACCCTCAAGCCGGGCACAGCAGCGACGGAGCGCGAGCTTATCGAGCATTGCCGCGGGATTCTCGCGCACTACAAATGCCCGCGCACGCTGGAAATCCGCGAACAGCCGATGCCGCTGAGCGGCGCCAACAAGATTTCCAAGGCCGCGCTGAAGGAAGAGCTCAGAGCGCGGGAGGGTGCAGGACAGCACTGACCGGATCTGTCCCAAAAATGCGAGTTGCCGCGCTGCCCGCCGGGCGTCAGCCTTGGTGCAAAGCAAAAGGGAAGAGGCGCGCCGGCAACCATGATCGATCCATACGTCTACGTCGTGATCGTCAGTGCGCTGGCGCTGCTGGCCTACTATTTCACGCTGCTGATGGCGGGGCTGGCGCGCGGGCGCTTCAAGATCCCGGTGCCCTCGCACAGCGGCCCGGAAGAATACGAGCGCTATGTCCGCGCGCACCAGAACACGCTGGAGCACCTCGTGCTGTTCCTGCCCGGCATGTGGCTCTTCGCCTATGTGGTGAGCCCCTTGTGGGCCGCCGGGATTGGCGCGATCTGGCCGTTCATGCGCGTGCTCTACGCGCGCGGTTATCACAAGGCGGCTCAGAAGCGGCTGATCCCGCTCTATATCTCTATGCCGCCGATCTACACATTCGTGCTCGGCTCGCTGATCGGCGGGATCGTTCGCGTGGCGCAAGGAGCCTGAGGCATGGTTGACTATGATCTGGTGATCCGGGGCGGTACGATTGCCGATGGCAGCGGCGGCGATCTGATCGAAGGCGATCTGGCTATCAGCGGCGGACGCATCGCCGCTATCGGCAAGTTCAGCGGGCGCGGCGCTGAGGAGATCGAGGCCAAGGGGCGCATCGTCACTCCCGGCTTCATCGACGTTCATACCCATTACGATGGCCAGTGCATCTGGGCCGAGGAGCTTTCGCCGTCCTCCGCGCACGGGGTGACGGCAGCGGTGATGGGCAATTGTGGTGTCGGCTTCGCACCCTGCCGCAAGGCCGATCACGACATGCTGATCAACGTGATGGAAGGCGTGGAGGATATCCCCGGCGTGGTGATGACCGAGGGCCTTTCGTGGGATTGGGAGACCTTCCCCGAATACCTCGACAAAGTCGCTGCACAGAAGCGCGATATCGATGTAGCCGCCTATCTCCCGCATTCGCCCTTGCGCGTCTATGCGATGGGCGAGCGGGGCGCGGCGCGCGAGGCGGCGACCGAGCAGGACCTTGC
>NZ_JAIEPN010000080.1 GCF_019748365.1 Novosphingobium sp. | reverse complement strand
TCCCGCCCCTATGCCGCGCCGACCCCTACCGATCCAACGCAATGAACCGGACGGTTTGTTGCAAAAAAGAGCGCGCTCGTCACCATGCGCTCAGGCGCCATCCCCGGCGGGGAGCAGTTCTTCATCCGCCGTCTCGTGCGGCAGGATCAGGTTGAGGATAATCGCCAGCACCGCCGCCGGGAGCACGCCGGAGGAGAGCAGCATCCGCGCCGTCTCGGGCAGATGCGCCAGCGCCGTGGGCTCCAGTTGCAGGCCCAGCGCGAGCGAGAGGCTCACGCCGAATACCAGCATGTTGCGCTGGTTCCACGTCACCCCCGCCAGCATTGCAAGCGCCGCCGAGGCGACCATGCCGAACATCACGATCACCCCGCCGCCGAGCACTTCGATGGGGATCGTAGTGATCACCGCGCCGATCTTGGGCACAAGCCCGCAGACGATCAGGAACACCGCGCCCAGCGTCACGACATGGCGGCTCATCATCCCGGTGATCGCGATGAGGCCGACGTTCTGGCTGAAGGTCGTGTTGGGCATCGCGCCGAAGATCGCCGCCAGCGCCGTCCCAGCGCCATCCGCAGCGACGGCGCCCTTCAATTCGGCGTCGGTCGCGGGCCGTCCCGCCGTCCCCTCGCAGATCGCCTCGACATCGCCGATCGATTCGATCGATGAGACAAACCCCGTCAGCACGAAGCCGAGCACGGCGGAAGCCGAGAGCGCGAAGCCGAAGTGGAAGGGCTGCGGCACCATCATGATGGGCGCCGCGCCGACCGCCGCAAACGAAATCCGCCCCATCGCGAGCGCGACCAGATAACCCGCCAGCAGCCCGAGCAGCACCGAGGCCGTCGACCACAGGCCGCGCGCAAAGAACTTGAGGCCCAATGTCGCGAGAACAACCACGCCCGCCAGCAGCCAGCTTGTGCCCGCTCCGAACGCGGGCGTCCCCACCGCCGGCACCCCGCCCGCGGCATACTGCACCCCGATCCGCATGAGCGAGAGCCCGATCATCAGGACGACCAATCCCGTAATCAGCGGCGGCAAGGCAAAGCGCACGCGGCCCACAAAGACGCTGAGCGCCCCATGCACCAGCCCGCCGATCAGCGCCGCCGTCGTCAGTTCCGCCATCGCGCCCACGCCGCGCCCCGCGACAATCGGGATCATCACCGGGATGAAGGCAAAGCTCGTCCCCTGCACCAGCGGCAACCGCGCGCCGATCGGGCCAAAACCCACCGTCTGCATCAAGGTCGCGATCCCGGCGAAGAGCATCGCCATCTGGATCATGTAGATGAGCTCGGACGGGTCCGCCGATCCGAACCCGAAGCCCGCCGCCCCCGCCACGATGATCGGCGGGGTGAGGTTCGAAACAAACATCGCCAGCACGTGCTGAATGCCCAAGGGAAGCGCGAGGGCCATGCCGGGAAAGAAATCCGGATCACGAGCCTGAGCGCGGCTGACCGACTGGGGCAATCTTCCAGCAGAGGGGGGCACGGCGGGCAGTCTCCCTAAGCTAGGCCATGAGGCGATCGAGCGAGCGGCGCGCGGCACTCAGGATTGCGCTGCGCGGTGTCTGCACAAGGTCACCCCCGCGCACGACCGGACGGCCCTCCACAAACAAGTCGCGCACGCCGGAAGGCGGCGCCAACACCAGCCCGGCAACGAGATCCCACGCACCGGTCGAGGCGACATCGGCCATGTCCCACACCGCCACATCAGCGCGCTTGCCCGGCACCAGCTGGCCCAGATCAGGCCGCCCCAGCACAGCCGCACCGCCGCGCGTCGCCAGCCGCAGCGCCTCGCGCGCTGCGAACGCCGTCGCGCCATGCGTCACGCGCTGAAGCAGCATGGCCTGCCGCGCCTCGCCGAGCAGGTTCGCGGTATCGTTCGAGGCCGACCCATCCACGCCCAGCCCCACCGGAACTCCGGCATCGACCATGGCCCGCACCGGCGCCACGCCCGAACCGAGCCGGCAATTGGAGCCCGGACAATGCGCCACCCCGGTCTTTGTCCGCGCGAACAGGTCGATCTCGTGGCTGTCAAGCTGGACGCAGTGTGCATGCCACACATCAGGCCCTGTCCAGCCGAGGTCTTCGGCATATTGTCCCGGCCGGCAGCCGAACCGTTCAAGGCTGAAAGCGACATCGTCGGCATCTTCGGCAAGGTGCGTGTGCAGCATCACGCCCTTGTCACGCGCCAGCAGCGCCGCATCGCGCATCAGTTCGCGGCTCACCGAAAAGGGCGAGCACGGCGCGACGCCCACGCGCACCATGGCGCCGTCCTTGGCATCATGAAACCGGTCGATCACCCGGATGCAGTCGGCCAGGATCGCATCCTCGCGCTCGACGAGGCTGTCCGGCGGCAAGCCGCCCGCGCTTTCGCCCACGCTCATGCTGCCGCGCGTCGCGTGGAAACGCACGCCGATACCGGCTGCGGCATGGATCGTGTCATCCAGCGTCACGCCATTGGGGAACAGATACAAGTGGTCGCTGCTCAGCGAACAGCCCGAAAGCGCCAGCTCCGCAAGTCCCAGCTGCGTCGCGGCGAACACGTCATCGGGCCTATAGCGAGCCCAGATCGGGTAGAGCCGCTTCAGCCAGCCGAACAGCGAAGCCTCGGTCGCGCCCGGCACCGCGCGGGTCAGCGTCTGGTAGAGGTGGTGGTGCGTATTGATCAGCCCCGGCGTCACCACGCAGCCCGCGGCCTCGACGATCTCGTCCGCATGGCCAGCGAGCGGCGCCAGTTCCGCCGTCGTCCCCACTGCGAGGATCACGCCATCGCGCAGCGCAACCGCTCCGCCGGCAATCTCGCTTCCCGCATCATCCATCGCGGCAACCACCGCGGCATTGCGGATAAGCGTCAGGGTCATGTCAGCAGATGCCCGTCATTTCGGCGGCGCCGGACCATAGCGGTCCCAATGCGCCACGATCTCGTCGACCACCTTCCCGCCGACGCTGTACAGGCTCTCCAGCGCCGCGGTCATCCCGGCATAGCCCTGGTTTTCGCTGAGCAGATAGCTTGCCGGATCGATCCCCGGCGGCGGCATCGTGAAATTGCTGGCCGCGCGCAGCACCAGCACGCGATTCCGGTCCGCCCGGCCGACCTTGGCGAGATATTCGATCGACTGGAACGTGCCGGTTTCCTCCATCGCAGAGGTCACGAACTCGCCTTTGCCGCGCGTCCAGAACCGCGTCCAGTCATTCGCCCACTGCGTCATCTTCGCACCGTGCCAGAAGGTCATCGCCGCCAGATTGTCGCCCTTGAGCACGAAAGGCGGCTTCTGCGCATTGGGATAGCCCTTGAAGGCCTTGCGCGCCTCGGCGATGCCCGGATCATCGGGCAGCACCATGTCCTTCGTCAGCGCGAAAGCCCACTCCTGCAGCGCGGGATTGAGCTCGAACATCTCGCCGTTGACGGGCTCGAGCGGCGTCTTGTCCATCGGCCCCTTGCTGTGGAGCGCGAAGTAACCGCTCGTCCAGTCCTTGGGGATCTCGCGCGCATCGATCTCGTGTGCGATATCGCCATCGATCAGATAGCGCGCCCATGCGGCGGAGCCGACTGACGCGTCCTCCGGATCGATCCCCGCGATCCCCGCCACCAACCAGTAAGCCCTGGACAGGTCAAGCCGGTCATCGAGCCCGAGCGCAAGCGCGGCGGTGGCCGACTTTATCGAACCCATGCCGGTCACGATGGCAAGCACGCCCGTCTCGGGATCATAGGCCAGATCGTGCCACCCTTGCGGGAAAGGCAGCGTTTCGGTGAGGTGGCGGCGCTCTTTCCAGAGCTGGAACTCGCCCGGCTTGTCGCCGGTATCCTTGCCGATCTCGAACATGGTGACGACCACCACGCGCACCGGCAGCTTCGCGGCGCAAGGCTGCGCCGGGACGCAGGACTTGACCGCGGCAAGCGTGGCGGCATCGGCAACCGGCGCGGCGAAGACGACGGAAGGCATCAGCCCGGCAAGAACAAGCGCAAGACGCGCGAACAAGCGCATGGGCCAGATCACCCTGAAATCATGTCAGAAAGAAGGTGCGAGGGGCGACACTGGCCGCCCCTCGCCCGGATGGCTTCGTCAGAACTTGTAGACGACCGAAGCCTGCCAGTTGCGCGGACGCTCGGGCAGCGCGATCGTCGCACCGAAGAGTTCCGTGAAGTTGGCGCGGAAGTACTTGGCATCCGTCAGGTTCTTCACGACCACACGGAACAGCCACGGCCCCTTGGTGTAGGACATGCTGGCATCGACCAGCGTGTAGGCCGGAAGCCGGACCACCTGCGACTGGCCCGAGAACACCGACGGCACGTGGCTGATGCTGCCCGAGAAGGCCAGACCATTGTCGAACGAGTAGGTCGCAGTTGCCGAGTAGAGATCCTCGGGGATACCCGCGCGGCGCGAGGCGTTGGCGTTCGGGATCGGCACGAGGCCGATCGGCTGGCCGCCGAGGAACAGCGCCGGGTTGATGCCCTTCAGGTCTTCGATGCCGAAGAAGCTGAACAGCACGCCGTCGCCGATCGCGGTGAGGTTCTCGACCTTGGTCTTGGTGTAGTTGGCCGAAATCAGGAAGTGCTTGTCGACCGACCAGCGCAGTTCGGCCTCGATCCCGCGCGTCTCGACTGCCTGGTTGGTCACGATCGCCTGCGAATTGCGGTCCGTACGGGTCTGCTTGTAGACCGAAACCGCCGCATAGAGCCGGTTGTTCAGGAAGCTGCCCTTGATGCCGCCTTCATAGAGCTTCGAAGCGCTGATGAACGCGCCCGAGGTCGCATCACCCGGCGTGATTTCGGCACCCTGGCCGGCGATGATCGTCGACTGGCGCGAAATCGTGACATAGGGGATCAGCCCGAAGGGCAGGCGGTAGTTGGCGCTTGCCGACCACGACCAGCCACCCTTCGACGTATCAGCCGAGCCAGCGCTGCCGGGATTTTCCAGCTTGGTGGCATCGTCCACCGTCTTGACCTTGATGTGGTCGTAACGGGCACCGAGCGTGAGATCGAGGCCGAAGTTGAAGTCAAGGTTGGCAAGACCGGCCATGCCATAGTCGGTGTAGTGGCCGACGTTGTAGTTGGCATAGTTGCATTCGCACTCGGTCGAAAGCAACCGGTCCGAGCGGGCATTGTAGCCCTTGGTCAGGTCGACACGATTGAAGTATTCATAGAAAAAGTCGTCGCCATGCCGGAAATTGGTGTAACGGATCGATGGCGATACCTGGAACGAAAACTTGCCGATATCGGTCTTGAAGATCTTCGAGACTACGATGCGGTCTTCGATGACATAGGAACTATGGAACTGCGAGAAGCCGTACTGGTTCTCGTTGATGTTCCGGTAGCCGTCGTAGAACAGCTGGTTCTTGATCTCGAGATCGTTGCCGGCATCGAAGATCAGGTCGAGATAGGCCGTGTTGGCAATGTTGTTGAGCTTGTCGTCTTCAGCCGTCAGCGTGTTGCGCCGGCTCAGCTTGGCGGTGCCGACGTTCGACAGGGTCATCGCCGGATTGGTAAAGCAAGCTGCCGTGATCGACGATGCGAACGGGTTGCCGCCGCAGGCGAAACCGCCGAACGGATTCAGGTTGGCGACCCGCGCCTCGGCTGCGGAGATCTGCCCGTCACCATCGGTGTCGAGCGGTTGCGCTTCGCCGGTGATGTAGTTGCCGTTGTCGACAAGGTCCTGGGTCAGGCGGTTCCAGCCACCGTTCTGCTGGCCCTTGAAGTTGTGGTGCATGCCGCCGAACTCAAGCCGCAGATTGGGCGTGAGATCGGTATCGAAAGCCGCCTGCAGGATGGTCTGGCGGGTCGACATGTTGCGATAATAGCTGCCCGAATCCTCGACCTGGGCGTAGAGGCTGTAGCCGAATTCCTGGCCACCAATCTTGCCCGGCCCGCGCACCTGCGCGCTCAGCACGTTGCGCGCCCAGCTGCCGCTCGTGTACGAAAGCTGGCCTTCCGGATTGTCAAGGTACTTGCCGCCCGCAGCACGCGCGGTCAGCGGCACGAAGTTCATGTAGCCGCCGGTCTTCGACGGGCCGTAGATCGGCGAGGCGGGGCCGCGCACGATGTCGATACGGTCCGAAGCGCCGATCGGTGTCGGGTAGTTGCCCGGGTTGTCGAGGCGGCGGATACCGCGGAAATAGACTTCGCCGGGAGTACCGCGGATGTCGAGCGCACCGCCGACGCCGAAGAACGAGTTGGTGAACACACCCGGCGATTGCGACACGAGGTCGTAGATCTCGCTCACACCGAAGCGCTCAAGCTGCTCCTTCGAAATGGTCGAAGCCGAACGCGGGGTTTCGACGAGGTTCTTGTCGAAACCGAAGATCGAGCCGACATCCTTCACCGGCAGCGCGTTCAGCGAGCCGACGACGACGATTTCTTCCTTCTTCGGCTCATCGGCTGCAGGCGCTTCCTGCGCGAAGGCGGGCGCCGTCAGCGCGGTGCAGCCAAGCAGCGCCACAAGACCTTGGACAAGGCGGCGGGGCGCAAGAACTTGCGCGGAACTATTCGGGTAGAGCATCGAGAAACCCCCTGGGACGCAAAAGGCGCACTGCCCTCACCTGCCGTGAAGACCGCAATGCGCGTGGTTGAACCGCGCCTCTCCCGCAAACAATCAGGTATCTTCCCCGCCGCCATGCCGCTCATGCAGCATCCCCGAGGCTGGGCGCACCCGTTTTTGTTGTAATGCCACTGCCGCAGCAATTCGTATTACGTTCTTATGTCACCTTTCCGGCACGCGCCAGACGCTCGGCCTCGTAGAGTGCAAATTGGTGTTCAAGATCCATCTGCAGCCGCGCCTTCTCGTTGCCCGCCAGATACTTGGCGCAAGAAGGTGTGGCAAAATCAGCACAGGCAGCCACAGCCACCAGCTTCACCGGATCGGCCCACAGCGCCGAGCCCGGCAGGAAGGAATAGGCAAGCCCTGCACGCGCGATCTGCTTGAGCTGACCATAAGTTAACCCCTGCTCACGGACCGCGCGAACATATTCGTTCGTCATGTCCGAGCGCAGCACGCCCTCGTCATCGGTCGAAAGCACCACCGGCACACCATGCGCGCGGTAAAGCCGCAAGGGATGGTCGACCCCCTTCACGCCAAGGATCACCGCATTGCTGGTCAGGTTGATCTCGACCGCGATGCCCTCCCTGGCCATGCGCGCCATCGTGTCCTCGGCCCTGTCCTCGAAGGCGATGCCAGTGCCGTGACCGATCCGCTTGGCGCCTGCCGCCACGGCCTGCGCGATATGGTCCGTGAGGTCCGCCGGAGGCACCTGCCCCAGCGTCACTTCGCCGGCATGCAGCGTCAGCTTCACGCGCGGATACTTCGCGGCAAGGAAGCGGATCATGGCCATGTGCAGACTGTAATCGCGCCGCGCCAGCCACGCGTCCTCCGGCATCACGATGTTCACGCCGACAAAGCGCGGATCGGCGTCGGCCATCATGAAGCCGAGCACCAGCGAGCGGTAGACCTGCCGCGGCGGCAGCGCGCGCAGCGCCTGGAACAGGTAGTGCACCGCAACCTTGCAGGCCGGTTCGGCGGCAGGCGTGCCGCAGGCCATCGCCTTGGCCGAAGCGGCCTCGTCGGCATCGAGCTCCGCGCGCGCCTTGGGCACCAGCACCGCAAATTCCTTGGCCTCGCTCGCATGGACCGCCGCGAGTTCGCTTTCGGCAATCGGCGCATCGCCCGCGGCACGCACCACCGAGACGAGCGTCGCCGTGTTGTGATCCAGTTCGAGATAGGAAACGTGGTCACCCGCCGCGATCCGCCGTGTTGCGGTCAGCATCTGCGCCGTTTCGCCGCCCATCTTGCCGAAGCGGTCGAACGAGCGGAAGAACTGTGTGTGGCCGGAAACGTCGTTCTGCCCCACCCCGCGCTGGAAACCGCGCGTCGACATCGCGTCGATCAGCCGGTCCATGCCGAATTCGTTGCTGGCGGCGAAGCGTTCGATCCCGCGTTCGGCGGGGCACGGCGGCGGCTCCACGGTGAGGCCCGTCTCGTCGACGCAGAAGCCCTTGGCCGCAGCCCAGGTCAGATAGTCCTCGGCATAGATCGCGCCGCCGAGGTGGTTGTGGAGATCCCCGCCCTTGGGCATGCCGCGCAGCAGCACGCGCAGGGCCGGCGGACTTTCGCGCGCATCCTCGATCAGCCTGGCAACGGCCGCTTCGCGCGCGGGATCGTTCAGAACGGGCTCGGCCATAGCAGGCACGGCGGACGCGGCGAGCAGCACCGCGCCCAGCGCGCGCCCTGCCTTCGTCCAGTTGCCCCCTGCCCGGTAACCCAAGTATCGACCCCTTATGCTGCGTTGCGGCGTGATTATGGCCTTGACCTGTTTCGCGCAAATGCAATGAATCGCGCAAGGTGTTGCGAAAATTAGGTAGGGCAAAAACACAGTGCCGGCATTCTCCCGCTTCCTGCGCTATTTCCTCGCCGTCGGCCGCCTTGGCTCGATCCGCAAGGCGGCGGACGAGCTCAACGTGTCCGCCTCGGCGATCGACCGCCAGATCCTAAATGTCGAGGCAGAGATCGGCATGCCACTGTTCGAGCGGCTCCCCACGGGTCTGCGCCTCACCGCTGCGGGCGAGATCTTGATGGCCGCGGGCGGGCGCTGGCAGAAAAGCCTCGCCGAAGTCCGCGCCCAGATCGAGGACTTGCGCGGATTGAAGCGCGGCCATGTCGAGATCGCGGTGATCGATGCGCTGGCCAAGGGCGTGATCCCTGCAGCGATCCAGTCGCTGCAGACCCGCTATCCCGGCATCACCATCGAGCTGAAAGTCGCCGCGAACGACCAGGTGCGACGGATGATCGCGAGCGGCGAGGTCGATTTCGGCGTGTTCTTCGGCCCCGAATCCTATCGCGACATCACCGTGCGCGCCTTCGTCGATGTGCATCTCGGCTTCATCACCCCCGCCGGCCATCCCTTTGGAGAACAGGCCGAGGCGCGCTTTTCGGCCAGTGTCGGCTCGCCAGTCGTGGTGCCGTCCAGCCCGCTCGCGGTCCACCAGCAGATCGCGGTGCTCGAAGGCACCACGCGCATCACGCTCGACCGCAAGGCGACCAGCAACAACATCCAGATGATCACCAGCCTCGTGCTGCAGGGCGTCGGCATCGGCATCCTCACCTCGCTTGATGTGGTGACCGAAGTGCGCGCCGGGCTCCTTTCCTTCACCCGCATTTCCGATCCGGTGCTGCGCCCGATGACGCTCGCGCTGTGCACCGCATCGGCCCGCCCGCCGAGCTATGCCGCCGATATCGTGCTCGGCGAGATCCAGACCGCGTTCGGCGAGCTGGCCTGGCCATCGCCCGGCAGCCCCCGCGATTCCGGTTGAAAACGCCCCCCTTCCGCAATTGCCCCGCGCGGCGGGAATCGGTAACCGCTCTCCTTTGCTGCCCGACGAACGGACCCGAACGGACATGACCGAAGCTGCCGCCCCTGTGCTGAACTACATCCCCTACGAGGATTTCCTGCGCAGCGTGCGCAGCTTGTCACGGCTGCTGGCGGCGGATAGCTGGAAGCCCGATTTCATCATCGGCATCGGCCGCGGCGGCCTTGTCCCCGCGGTCTACATCAGCCACGAGTTGCAAGTGCCGATGCTCTCGATCGACCATTCCTCGAAAGTTCCAGGCTTTGCTGACGAATTGCTCGGCAAAGTGGCAGACAAGTCCACCACCGGCACGCGGCTGCTGTTTGTGGACGATATCAACGACAGCGGCGGGACCATCGTCTACATCCGCAATCTGCTCGCGGAAAACGGCTGCAATCCGGACAATCTGCGTTTCGCCGTGCTCAAGGACAATTGCCGCTCGAAGGCGCGTGTCGACTACACCGCCGAAGTGATCGACCGCGCCGAGGACAAGCGCTGGTTCGTTTTCCCGTGGGAAGCGGTGATGACCGCCGAAACACTGGCCGAGGAAGCGCAGGCGGTGCCCGAGCGGCTTTCCTGAGCTTTCGTCACACGTAAGCTTTCGTCCCCTCAAGCTTTCGTCACCCCCGCGAAGGCGGGGGCCCAGAGCGGCTGCCGCTGCGCTTGCGGTTCTGGATTCCCGCCTTCGCGGGAATGACGAGGAGTTTTGGTCTAGCCGAACTTGAACCCGCTCATCACCGCCCAGGTCAGTGCACCCACCCCGGCAATCCCGATCAGCGCCATGACCGGCGACCACTTCACGTCCTCGACAGCCTCCCCCCCAACTTCGTTTTTGCCGCGGTCGCGCCGTCCGGTTATCATCGGACCGATCAGGTTGTGCGCATTGAGCACCTGATAGTAGCCGATTGCGAGGATGTGCAGGCCGATCACCGCGAGCGCCGCCTTGAACACGGCTTCGTGCCATTCGGACGCCACACGCCCGGAATCGAAGCTCACCCAGTCCGCCAGCGGCCCGGATTCGATCCCGTCGACATCAACCGCGAACAGCCCCGCCAGCGTGATCGTGAGGATCACCGCCAGCAGCGCCGCCACGCTCCAGCCGCCCAGCGGATTGTGCCCGTCCGAAGGCGTCTCGCCGTCATGCGTTTTCAGATAGGCCATGACCGCGCCTGGCCCTTTGAGGAACTGCGCAAATCGCGCCGTCCGCGATCCGGCAAAGCCCCAGAACACGCGGAACACGACGAGCGCGAAGATGGCGTAGCCCGCCTGCTTGTGGCGCTCCATGTCGTGGTTCTCGCCGCTCCACCAGGCAATGCCGAACAGCACGATCAGGCTCCAGTGGAACACCCGCACGAACGGGTCCCACACCTTTACGGATGGCGTATCCGTGCTCATGGCTGGCTCAGTCCTCGGCGCGGAACTGCTTGTGGCAGGCCGCGCAGGTGCCGCCGACAGCCTTGAACTGCGCCAGCACCGCTGCGGTATCACCCGAACCGGCAATCCCGACCAGCTTGTCCGCCTCGGCCACCAGCTTGGCGGAGGCAGCATCGAAGGCACCCTTTTGCGTCCAGATCGCCGGCAGTGCATCGGTCTTAACGCCCGAGGAGGGCCCGGTGCCCGGCGTGAACAGCACCCATTGCGTCCGCGCCGTGGCGGCCAGCGTGCGCGCGGCGGCCAGCAGCTTGGCCTTGTCCGCCCCGCCGCCGAGTTCGTCCTTCAGCGCCTTCATCGCGCCGCCCATCTTCTTGAAATTGGCCTGCCGCGCCGCGATCGTCTCGGCAGGCGAAGCGGCAATCGAGGCAGCCCCGCCGGCCACCAGAGCGGCGAGAGCAGCGGCAATCAGGATCGGTCTTGCACGGGTCATCGGCAGTGGTCCTTCTGCTGAAACGTTCAGTGGGAAAGTGCGAGGGCTGCCCCCGCATTCTCCGGATAGACTTCATGAAACGCAGCCTGCACCGTGGCAAGCCCATCCGTCAGCACCTGCAGCGCGGTCTTGCCCCTGGCATTGGGAATATCGGCCCGCGCGCCCTTGGCCGCCAGCACGCGCAGCATCGCGGGAAGCTCGGGGAAGAAGGGCCCGCCCGCCAGCATGTGCAGAGCGGTGGTCTTGTCCTTGTCCGCCACGTTGGCATCGCCTGCGAGGTCAAGCGCGAGCCCGAGCGCGGTGGCATTGCGCCCCTGCGCTGCCGCCAGCACGAGGTTCACGCCCGCGCCATCGACAAAGTGCTCGTTCGCACCTGCGCGCACGAGCTGCCACATCACGTCCGCCTGCCCCGCCTTGGCCGCCGCCATCAGCGCCGTCGTCGGCTGCACCGGCGGGGGCGGCATGCCGAAATTGGCTTCGGTTACCCAGGTGATGGTTGAGGGACCGGACAGCGCATCGACCTCCGCCCCGCGCTCGAGCAGCGCGGCCAGCAGTGAGCCCTGCCCGGCTGCCGCCGCGACATGGAGCGGCCGGCGCCCCTCACGGTCGAGTTCGGCCACATCGCCGCCGCCCAGCCGCACCAGTTCTTCGGCCGCCGCCCAGTTCTTCTGGTAGAGCGCCATCTGCAGCGCGCTGGTGTTCTCCGGTCCGCGATGCTTCACATCGGCCCCCGCCGCGATGAGCGCCGAGGCTACATTGGCTTTCCCGCTCGCCAGCGCGAAAAACAGCGGGGTAAACAGGTTCGGCGTCGCCCGATTCACTTGCGCCCCTGCTGCCAACAGCGCCGAAACCGCCTCTAGCCGCCCCGCCGAGGCCGCCCACATCAGAGCCGTCTGCCCGCGCAGATCGGCGCTTTCGACTGCTGCGCCCCGCGCCAGCAGCGCACGCACCGCGTCCGCATCGGAAAACCGTGCGCACATCGCCAGCGGCGTCACCGCGTCGGCGTTGGACTGATCTACCGGCGCGCCTGCCGTCACCAGCGCCGCGACAATCGCGCTGTTACCGCGCTCGCAGGCGAGCAGCAGCGGCGTAACGCCCAGCGCATCGGCACGGTCGGTCTGCGCCTTGGCCTTGAGCAGCACATCGACCAGCGCCGGATCCTGCGTCTCGACCGCGCGCGCCAGCGGCGTCTCGCCATAATCCAGCACAGCATTGGCACTCGCGCCGTGGGCCAGGGCCGCTGCCAGTGCTTCGGGATCATCCTCGGCAATCGCGCGGGCAATATCCTCCACGCCGTGCGCCATGGCCTGAAGCGGCAGAAGCGCCAGCAGGAGCGCCGCGAGCCTAAGCACGCGCCAGCCCCGACAGCGGCCCGGTGCTGTCGCCGAACTTGGTCACCGGCACGTCGAGCAGCTGGAGCCCGGTCAGCATGAGGTTCGACATTGTCGTGCCCTTGTTGAAAGCCAGATGTCGCCCGCCCTGAACAAGGCCGCCCGCAACGATCACCGGCAGGTCCATGAAGTCATGCTCGTTGGAATCGCCGAAGGCGCTGCCTCGGATCACCAGCGTCGTATCAAGCAGCGATCCCGCCCCGTCGCGCGTCTCCTTCAGCCGCTTCAGCGCATAGGCGAAGAATTCCATGTGGTAGCGGTTGATCAGGGCCAGCTTGGCCATCTTGTCGGTGTTCTTGCCGTGGTGGCTCAGCATATGATGCGAATCCGGGACGCCGATTTCGGGATAGGTCCGGTTCGAAATCTCGCGCCCCAGCATGAAGGTGGCGACCCGCGTCAAGTCCGCCTGCATGGCGAGCACCTTGAGATCGATCATCAGCCGCACATGCTCGGCAAAGTCCGCCGGGATGCCCGCCGGCTGCGCGAACGAGCCTGCCTCCGCCTGCGGCCCCGTCGCCGCGCGCTGGATGCGCTTCTCGATGGCGCGGGTCGCATCGAGGTATTCATCGAGCTTGCGCTTGTCCTCAGCGCCCAGCCGGCCCGAAAGCCGCGCCGCATCCTCGCGCACATAGTCGAGGATCGAGGCCTGCCGCCGCGCCTGCGCCAGCCGGCTGGCGGGATCAAGCGCCTCGCCATCGCCGAACAGGCGCTCGAACACGTCGCGCGGATTGGCCATGACCGGCAGCGGCACGGTCGGCGTCAGCCACGAGATGCCGTTGGTATAGGCGCAGGAATAGTTGATATCGCAGCTGCCCAGCAGGCTTGCCTGATCGATGCCCAGCTCAAGCGAGGGGATCGTGGTCGTCTCGCCCAGATGCGAGGCGAAGACCTGATCCATCGAAACGCCGCAGCGGATGTCCGGCCCTTCGGTCTGCCGCGCATGGGCGCCTGTCAGGAACGCCGGGCAGGAACGGCCATGGCCTGCCGGGCGGTCTCCGAAGGCCGCCGCCTGCGGATGGCCGAGGCCGCTCACCACCACCATGTCAGCGCGGAACGGCTCCAGCGGCGCCAGCGTCGGCGGCAGGACATAGTCCGCACCCGTCGTGGCTGGGCGATAGGCGTCCATCGTCATGCCGTTGGGCGTGTAGAACACCGAAAGCCGCTTGGGCCGCACGCTGGCATCCGCGGCGCGGGCCGCAGGGATCATCGCCTCCAGAAACGGCAGCGCCATGGTCGTGCCAAGCCCGCGCAGCACGGTGCGGCGGCTCAGCGCAGGGCGTTTCACGATCATGGGTGCGGCCTCCATCCGCTGGCCGCCAGCGCGACATTGGTCGGCGGCGTCGGCACACGGCGCAGAGTGAACCCCGGACTCATCACGATGCCCCTGATGATCGTCTGCACCCGCCAGTCATCCTTCGCCGCATCGCGCGCGATGGCCCGCACCGCCGGCATATCCTGCGGCCCGAGGCCCCGGCCCAGCGCATAAGTCATCAGCCGCTCGGTAAAGGCCCGCACGAATTCCTCGCGCCGATCCAGCAGTATCTGTTGCAAGCCGCTGAAACCCTTGAACGCTGTGCCATCCGCCAGCACGGCCCCGGCGTCGATCACCTGCCCCGCATCCTGTGTCCGCCAAGCGCCAACGGCATCGAAGTTTTCAAGCGCAAAGCCCAGCGGGTCCATCCGCTGGTGGCACGAAGCGCAGGCGGGATTGGCGCGGTGCAATTCCAGTTGCTCGCGCGCGGTCAGTTTCTTCCCGTCATGCTCGGCCTTCAGTGCAGGCACATCGGCGGGCGGCGGCGGCGGCGGCGAGGCGAGCATGTTGTCAAGGATCCACTTGCCGCGCTTCACCACCGACGTGCGGTTGCCATAGCTCGTCACGGTCAGGATGCTCGCCTGCCCCAGCAGCCCGCCGCGCGGCAGATCAGGGCCAAGCAAGACCTTGCGGAAGGCCGGCCCGCGCACGCCCGCGATCCCGTAGTGCCGCGCCAGCCGCTCGTTGAGGAAGGTGTAATCGGCGCGGATGAAGTCGGTCACCGGCCGGTTCGCACTCAGCACATGGCCGAAGAACATCCGCGTCTCGGTCGCCATGCCCTCGCGCAGCGGCACATCGAACTGCGGGTATTCGGTGATATCGGGCCGCTGCTGGTCAAGGTTGCGCAGATAGAGCCACTGCCCCGCGAAGTTCTCGGTCAACGCCTCGGCGCGCTTGTCCGCCAGCATCCGCGCAATTTCGCTGCTCAGCACTGCCGGGAGATGCAGCTTGCCCTGCCCCGCCAGCGTGAGCAGCCGCTCATCCGGGATCGAGCTCCACAGGAACAGCGAGAGCCGCGTGGCCAGATCGAAGTCCGAAACCGGGATGACGCTCCCGCCCTTGCCCGATGGCGGCGGCGCCTCCACCGCAAACAGGAAACGCGGCGAAACCAGCAGCGCCTCGATCCCCGCCTCGACACCGCTTTCAAACCCGCCTGCCGCACGCTCGCTTTCGTAGATCTTCAGGAGCGGCGCCAGCTCGGCTTGGCTCACCGGCCCGCGCCATGCCCGCCGCGCCAGACCGCCCAGAATCCGCCGGGCACAAGGCGCTTCTTCCGCCGCCCGCTTTGGCTGGCACACGAAGACCGCCTTGCGGCTGGCCAGATCGCCATTCCCGCCCGCGTCGAACGGCCCGGCCACATCCAGTTGCAGCACATCGCGGGGGAAATTATGCTGCGAATAGCGCGGATGCACCCGGAACGAAGGCACCGTCAGCGTCCCCGCCCGTGCGCCGTCCACCCATACGTCGAGAGGCAGGTCCACCGGCTTCTCCACCGGCAGCGGCACATAGTCGGTCGTGTTGCGCAGCACCTGCACTGCTTCATCGGGCCAGGTCTGCCGCCGGAACGAGACCGCCACCCGGTGCACGCCCGCTTTCATCGGCACGCGCAGCACGAAGCGGTCCTCAGGTAGCCGATCGCTCTCGTTGTTGGTGTTAGAATTGAGCCAGACGGCCACGTCGTAGGCCCCGTCCCAGCGCGCCACAAAGCGCACCGCCGCCCCCCCGCGCGAACCCAGCGGCAGGTCCGCCCCGGCGCGCTCGTTGTAGGCAGGGATGCCCGAATTCATCACCGAGCCGTCCTTGGCCACTTGCCATGTGGTCACGAAATCGCGCTTGGGCACAAGGCCGGTTGCCAGCCGCGCCGCCTTGCCCGCCACCGCGACATAGCGCTCCATCAGAGTGGGCGAGACGCTCAGCACATCGGCGATATTGTCGAAGCCGAAGCCCGAATTGTCCGGCGGCAGCGCGCTGGCAAAATCACCTTCCACGCCCAGCAGATCGCGCACGGCATTGGCATATTCGCGCCGGTTCAGCCGCCGCACCGGCGCCGCGCCGGGATCGGGGTTCGCCATGACATAGCGCGCACGGCCCTCATCGAGCCACGAAACGAAGTCCGCCCGGAGCGCCGGATCGGGTTGTTTCTTGCTGTGCGGCGGCATCTCGCCCGCCGCCACGCGCCGCAGAATCTTTTCCCATTCCTCGGCATTGCGGCCCGCCGCGATGTCGCTCGCCTTCAGATCGGCCACCGAAAGGCCCGCCACCTTGTCGAAATCGTTGTGGCAGCGCGAACAATAGTCCTCGAGCATCGGCTCGATAAGCGCCGCGCGCCGCTCGTCCAGCGAAGGCGGGGCCGCAGTCACGTCGGCGGCGGCATAGAGGCACGAGCCAGAGACCAGCGCACTCAGCGCCAGCAAGCCGCGCCCGAAGGAAATCCGCCGCAAAGCCTCGACCAAATGCCTGCCCCTGAATCGCGCGATGCCACATGTTTACACCAGCATGACAGCAAGGCCACTGCCCTATCTACCGCAGTGCAGCACGTCCATTGCCATAAACCGGACAGAGGGTAGCGATTATTCGCGTGGGGGTTCTACACGGCCACACCAAACCATTTTCCTACATCGGCCTGTGCCGCTATCTGGTCCGGCGTCCCCCACCTTTCCGAAAGGACGCCCATGCCCCGATCGCCCGTCGTACGCCGCTATGTCTCGCTAGCGCGCCCGAGCTTCCTCTACGTGATGTATCTGCTGATCCTCTGGGCGATCCCGCTCGGCCTGCTCGCAGCGGTGCGTCCGGCTGCAGCAAGGTCGATGACCGAGGCGATCACGGCCTACTTCACCGGGCTGCCCCAGCCGCTCTACGCGCTCTTCGGCGCGGCGTATCTCGGCTACACAGCGGCGCGCCAATACGGGAAGGCGCGCGGGACGGATCAGTAAAAAGCACCTGCTTGGTTAGTTTCGGGTAATCTTTGCCTGTTATGACTCTGTGCAACATGGACGCAAACCGCCTCTCCCCCGTCAATCGGCCCGCAGTACGCCGACTTGCACTTGCCAGCACCGCTGCGGTGCTGGCGATGCTTCTCGGCGGCTGTGAAGACCGCGTAAGTGCACTTGAAGAGCGCATGACCGCGGTCGAGGCCAAGGCCGAAGCCGCCGAGAAGAAGGCCAAGGCGGCCGAATCGCTCGCCGCAACAAACCAGCCGCAACCCATCGCGCAGCCCGAACCCGTGCCGGCCACTGCCGACAATCCCGATGGCGACGATCCCGGTGCTTCGATCGACGAAGGCGGTGACGCGCCGCCGCCGCCGATGGCGGATAACGGCAAGGGCTGATCGCGGGCAGGCTTGCCTCGGCAGGCCCACGCTCTATCAGGGCCTGATAGAGCGCCAATGCCTTCGCGGGAGTCCGCCATGTCCGAGACCGTTTTTGTCCTCAACGGCCCCAATCTCAACCTGCTCGGCACGCGCGAGCCGGATATCTATGGCTCGGCCACGCTCGACGATATTGCCGGGATGCTGGAAGATCGGGCGCGGGAACTCGGACTCGAGATCGATCTGCGCCAGTCGAACCACGAAGGCCATCTCGTTGATTGGCTTCATGAAGCGCAGGCGGTCGGCGCCAAGGCCGTGCTGCTCAATGCCGGCGCCTTCACGCACACCAGCGTGGCGCTCCACGATGCGATCAAGGCCATTCGCACGCCGGTGATCGAAGTGCACCTTTCCAACCCGCACACGCGCGAAGCGTTCCGCCACAAGTCCTATGTCGGCATGGCGGCCAAGGCGACGATCGCGGGCTTCGGCCCCCTGAGCTACCTCCTCGCGCTCGAAGGCGCGCATCGGCTCTGACGCCCCGGCCCCAAGGGGCAGTCAGGGCTTTTCCACGCCGCCCATTCCGGTTTTTCTTGCCTAGGAGCGGCGCGGCGGGCATGGAACCGCCTTTCGACACGATCACCCGCGAGGACAACAAAATGGGGCATGACCGCGGCGACGAGAGCGCCAAGATGGCCATCGACAGCGCGCTGGTGCGCGAACTGGCCGAACTCCTTTCCGATACCGGCCTGACCGAGATCGAAGTCGAGGATGGCACGCGCAAGATCCGCGTCGCGCGCACGATCACGGCCGCTCCGGTCGTGAACTATGCGCCTGCACCCGCCGCCGCACCGGCTGCCGCTCCCGCCGCCCCTGCCGCCGCCGAAGCGCCCGCTGCTGAAACGCACGCCAACGCCCTGCGCTCGCCGATGGTCGGCACGGTCTACCTCACCCCCGAACCCGGCGCGGCGCCGTTCATTTCGGTCGGCTCGACGGTCAAGGCCGGTGACACGCTGCTCATCGTCGAGGCGATGAAGGTGATGAACCCGATCACCGCGCCTACCGGCGGCAAGATCACCGCGATCCTGGTCGAAAACGCGCAGCCGGTCGAGTTTGACCAGCCGCTCGTCGTCATCGCCTGAGCGCG
>NZ_JAIEPN010000084.1 GCF_019748365.1 Novosphingobium sp. | reverse complement strand
CTAGCAGGACTGGCCCATTTTTAATCCGGTGCTACCGGCCGATCCGTGGCCCCTTTTATTCCCGGTGTTCTCAGCTGTCCGGTGAAGTATCCGATGTCGAACGTCTTGTCGGCGAGCCAGTAGATCAGCGCATACCCTGCGATCTCCGCAAGATGCGCGGCGATAACCAGCGTAAGCACGGCCGGCACCAGAATGCGCGGATGCCTCGACTTCCGTTCAAACCGGCCGACAAGCATCAGTGCTTCGAGATGGAAGATCGTGGTGCCGATCACGGCGATCAGCGCCAGAACGATGGAGATGGTCGCATCGTACAAGGGAGAGCCGATCCAGAGATATGCGGCATCCGGCCGTACAGGGGGGAGATGGCCGGATGCCGCATTGTGTACCGGCGGTGTTGGGTTGGGGAGGGAACGCACCGGCGAAACAAGCAATAGGGTCTCGTGTCTGTCTTGCCGAATACCGCGAGGTTAAACTCCTGTAAGGAAGGGGTGTCGCTGGTCAGGAACATCCTGCGTCGCGGCGAGGCCATACGGAAACAAGCCTCCGGCTTGGAGCCGGAGGCTTGCCCTGTCCGCTCGCGGCGGTGAGCGGATCAGCCGGTTGTGTTCATTCGACGGTTACGGATTTGGCAAGATTGCGCGGCTGGTCGACGTCCGTGCCCTTGACCAGGGCAGTGTGATAGGCGAGCAGCTGGATCGGAACAGCATTGACCAGCGGGGCAATCAGCGGGTGTACCTTGGGCATGGTAATGGTTGCATGGCAGCCGGCACCGGCCGCCTCGATCCCGTCGTAGTCCGAAATCAGGATGATCCGCCCGCCGCGTGCCTGCACCTCGTGGAGGTTCGATACGGTCTTTTCAAACAGCGGGCCGGAGGGCGCGATTACCACCACTGGCACGTCCTCGTCGATTAGCGCGATCGGGCCGTGCTTCATTTCGCCCGCAGCATAGCCTTCGGCGTGGATGTAAGTGATCTCCTTCAGCTTGAGCGCGCCTTCCATCGCCAGCGGGTAATCGGCACCGCGGCCCAGAAACAGCACGTCACGTGCTTCGGCGAGTGACTGGGCAACGGTCCGGATCTCGTCCTCATATCCCAGCGCGGCATTGAGCGCAGCCGGTGCCTCGGCGAGATGGCGCACGACATGGCGGACATCGGCTGCGTTCATCCGCCCGTTCGCGAAGGCAAGGTTGGTGGCGAAGGCCGCCAGCACGGCAAGCTGGCAGGTGAACGCCTTGGTCGAGGCGACACCGATTTCCGGGCCTGCGTTGGTGGGCAGCAGCAGGTCGGCCTCTCGCGCCATCGTGCTGGAGGGTACATTGACGACCACGGCGATCTTCTGTCCCTCGCCGCGTGCATGGCGCAGCGCGGCCAGCGTATCGGCAGTTTCGCCCGATTGGCTGATGAACAACGCCAGCCCGCCGTTTTCCATGCGCGGCTCGCGATAGCGGAACTCGCTCGCAAAATCGATGTCGACGGGGATTTCGGCGAACTGCTCGATCCAGTAGCGGGCGATCATCCCGGCGTAGTAACTTGTGCCGCAGGCCACGATCGTCACCCGCTTCACCCCGGCAAGATCAAATTCCGGAATGGGTAACGAGATGGTGCCTTCAAGCCGCCGCAAGTAGGACCTGAGCGTCTGCGCGACGACGACCGGCTGTTCGTGGATCTCCTTGTGCATGAAATGCGGGTGATTGCCCTTGTCCGCCGTATCGCTCGAAACACCGGAATCGACAACGGCGCGCGTGACCTGCTGGTTGGCGACATCATGCACTTGCGCCCCAGCGCGCGTGAGGACCACCCAATCGCCTTCCTCCAGATAGCTGATCCGGCGGGTGAGCGGCGCCAATGCCAGCGCATCGGACCCGAGATAGGCCTCGTTCTCGCCGAAGCCGAGCACCAGGGGCGAACCCTGCCGCGCGCCGATCAGCATGTCGGGCTGCCGGCGGAACATGATCGCCAGAGCGAATGCGCCGCGCAGCCGCGGCAAGGTCTGACGCACGGCATCGACGGGGCTCACGCCGTCTTCCACCAGTTCGCTGATGAGGTGCGCCACAACTTCGGTGTCGGTCTCGCTCTCGAAATGGCGACCGCGCGCCATAAGTTCGTCGCGCAGCACCTTGAAGTTCTCGATGATGCCGTTGTGCACCACAGCAACTTCCCCGGTGGCATGGGGGTGGGCATTGGAGGTGGTCGGCGCGCCATGGGTGGCCCAGCGCGTATGGGCTATTCCGGTAGTGCCGTTCAGGGGGTGCTCGGCCAGCACGCGCCCCAGATTGATCAGCTTGCCTTCGGCACGGCGGCGGACGATCGCACCATCTTCTATGCTGGCGATTCCTGCCGAATCATATCCGCGGTACTCCAGCCGGCGCAGCGCGGTGAAGAGGCGATCCTCAACGGGCAGGCCACTCACGATACCGACAATTCCACACATGATATGTCCCTTTTCTTGCGGATGCCGCCCGAAGGTGGCCATCGCCGTTCAGTGGGGTCAATGTGCGCCGGCGGCCTTTGCCGCCCAATGTCGGGCAGGTTACGAGTGCGTCATGCAGATCGTAGCCGATGCGAGATCCCGCCACATCAGGTGCGTGCGAGCGGTCCTTTTGATCCGATGTGGGCATTATTTTCGAAAGGGCCATTGCATCGCATTCCAACATGCGGCAATTGCTCGGGCGCTTTCTGCACCTGCAGGTTGGACCTCTGCCGGGCGGGTACACTTTATTGGTATCGGGCTGGTTATATGGTTCCACTTGCGTCCTTTGGACGGAAACTGCTTGTCTTTGCGGCAATCTGCAGCGTTTCTGGCGAACTTTATGCGCAGGATGCTGTGGGCCAGACCGATCAGGCCGCTGTCTCTCGGCTGACTCTTGACGCGGCGCTGCTGGCCGCCGAGAACGACAATATCGATGTTCTGCGGTCGCGGCTTGCTATCCGCACGGCGGAGGCCAACCGGCGGATCGCGGATACCGCACCCAATCCCAACCTGAATCTCACCGCAGTCCAGATCAGGCCGAACCTGATCGGTTCACGGCCGATCGGACAACTTGCCGATACGCTGGTCAGTGTGGACATGGTGCTGGAGCGCGGTGGCAAGCGGCGGGCGCGCACAGCGGCAGCCTCCGCCTTGCTGGCAGCCAGTCGAACCGATCTGGCAGCGACACGGCGAGATATCCGCGAGGCGATCTTTGACAGCTACTTCGATCTCAAGGCGGCAGAGCAACGCGTTGACCTTCTCGGAAAGATTGCGGCCAGCTATGATCAGGGCCTGCAACTGGCCAGCCTGAAGACACGCACCGGTGCCCTTTCCGGTGCCGATCTGGCACGCCAGAAGGTGGAAGCGTCCCGCGCCAAGACCGATCTCCAGCAGGCCCAGACCGATCTACGCTCGGCTCGGCTCGTCCTTGCCACCCTGGTCGGTCAGGAGCGCATCGCGGACACACTGGCTACCGGTTCGGACTGGCCGGCTGGTGACGCAGGCGGCCAAACGGCTCCTGCCGATCTCCTTGCGCTGCAGCGTCCCGAAGTGCTTTCGGCGCAATCGCGACTCAGCGCCGCCCAGCGCAGCCTCGATGGAGCCAATGCGCTGCGCAAGCAGGATGTAACGGTCACGCTTCAGTATGAACGCGCGCCCGCATCGCTGGGCATCGGCAGTTCGGTCGGCTTCGGGCTCTCGGTGCCCCTTGCGGTGCGCAACCGCTATCGCGGCGAGATCGACGCGGCAGGCACCCAGCTCGTGCAGGCTGAAGCGGAACTGCGCAAGGCGACGGCGGTGGCCACCGCCGACATCATGATCGCCCGCAATGCCTATCAGCAGGCGGCGATGCGACGCAGAACGATCGAGGACGAGCAGCTTCCGGCAGCGCGCCATGCGGCGCAGATTGCCGAGTTCGCCTATGGCAATGGCGCCACGTCGCTGCTCGAGCTGCTCGATGCCCGCCGCTCGCTGCGCGCGGTCGAGCTTGATACGATCGATGCGCGCAATGACGAGGCGCATGCCCTTGCCCGCCTTAATGCGGCCCAGACCACTGCGGATGACAACTGAAATGCGCGCTACAACCTTGTTTTCGGGAACTGTTCTGCTCGCTCTGGCAGCTGGCACGTTGACCGCATGTGGCAGTTCCGCCCCGCCCGAGGCGCCGCCTGCGAAGACCGAGCCCGGGGTCATCGCCTTTGCACCCGGCGCGGATGAACTCAATGCGGTGACGGTCGTGACGGCCAAGACCAGTCCGCTGCCCGTGTCGGCCGACCTCAATGCCCGGCTCGTGGTGGACGAGACGCTGACCAGCCGGGTCGGCACACCGGTGGCCGGACGAGTGACCCAGCTGCTCGCCGATATCGCCCAGCCGGTCCGTGCCGGGCAGGTCCTCGCCACCATCGATGCGCCCGATCTGGGCCAGGCGCGGGCCGATGTGCTGACAGCGCAGGCGGTCAGCGCCCAGAAGGCGCGCGAGATGACACGCTCGCGCGTGCTCTTTCAGGGCGAGGCCATCGCGCGGCGCGATCTCGAAGCGGCCGAGGCGGATGCGGCATCTGCCGGTGCCGAGCTGGAACGGGCCCGGCTGCGGCTGCGCAATCTTGGCGGCGGGAGAGGGGACAGCCTCGCGCTGACCAGCCCCATCGGCGGTTATGTCGTCGATCGCCAGCTCAATCCCGGGCAGCAGGTCAGCGCCGGGCAGGGGCCGCTGTTCACCGTGTCCGATCCGACCCGGCTGTGGCTTCTGGTCGATGTTCCCGAAGATGCCGCCGGGCGTGCCAAAGTGGGCGAGATGGTTGAGTTCTCCGTACCCGCATGGCCCGACCGGTCCTTCTCTGGCCGGGTGACGAAAGTGGGTCTGGCAGTGGATCCCAACACGCGGCGCGTGCAGCTTCGCGCCGAAGTGGCAAACGCAGATCTTGCCCTCAAACCGGAAATGTATGCCCGCGCCAGACTCGTTACCGATGACGGGCGCACTGCGATCAAGGTGCCCAACGCCGCCATCGTCGAGGTCGGCATCAAGAGTTTCGTGTTCCGGGTCGAAGCACCCGGCCGGTTCCGCCGGATCCCGGTCGAGGTGGGCGAGCGGGGCGAGAACTTCTCATTCGTGACCTCGGGCCTCAAGGACAATGACCGGATTGTCGGCGAAGGCGCGCTTCTGCTTAACGCCCAGATGTCCGGGAACTGACGCCGATGCTCGAGAAACTGGCGACGTTCGTCATCGAGAAGCGCATTTTCGTGCTTCTGATGGTGGCTGCTCTCGTCTTTGTCGGGGTCCGCGCTGTCTCGACCCTGCCGATCGAGGCCTTCCCCGATGTCCAGGACGTGCAGGTCGTGGTCATCAGCCAGCAGCCCGGTCAGGCGCCGGAAGAGATCGAGCGCGCGATTTCGCTGCCTATCGAGCGTGCGCTGGCGGGAACGCCCGGCGTGACGGACATGCGCTCGGTCTCGATCACGGGCCTGTCGGTCGTTACCCTGATCTTCCGCGACGGAACGGATGACTACTTTGCGCGCTCGCAAGTGCTCGAAAAGCTGCGCGATGCCGATCTGCCCAGTGGCGTCACCCCGAGTCTGGCTCCGCTTTCCACCGCAGTCGGCGAAGTCTACCGCTATGTTCTCGACAAGCCGGCGGACATGCCGCTCTATGAAGCGCGCGCGATCCAGGACTTCGTGATCAGGCCGCGCATCCGCATGGTTTCGGGCGTGGCGGACGTTTCGAGCTTTGGCGGAAGCATCAAGCAGTATCAGGTCCTGGTCCGGCCCGACCAGCTCAAGCGGTTCGGCGTCACCATTGCCGACGTCCAGAACGCGGTGGGCAACGCCAACTCGAACGTTGGCGGCGGCTTCATCCGCAAGGGCGACGAGGATGTCGTGGTGCGCGGCGTTGGCCTGTTCAACTCCATCGACGACGTCGGCAACGCCGTCGTCAAGCAGGTCAACGGTACGCCGATCCTGATCCGCGATATCGGCGAGGTGAAGATCGGCTCCCCCGAACGGGCGGGCATCGTCTCCTATGACCGGGAGAACGATGTGAGCGAAGGCATCGTCACCGTGGTCAAGGGCCAGAACGCCGCGCTCGTCGTTGCGGATGTCCGGCAGGCGGTCGACGAACTCAATGCGCAGTTCCGCCTCGATGCCCAGCGCTCCGGCAAGCAGCCCATCCAGATTCGCCCGACCTACCAGCGCACCAAGCTGCTCGACCGCACGGTGGAGACCGTGAGCGAAAACCTCCTCGTCGGCGCGACTCTCGTCACGGTGATCCTGCTGGTGTTCCTGCGCAACTGGCGCGCGGCCATGGTCGTTGCCGCGATCATCCCGTTGGCGCTGCTGGCGGCTTTCACCGGCCTAAGCCTCGCCAACGTGCCGGCCAATCTCATCTCGATGGGTGCGGTCGATTTCGGCATCATCATCGATTCCGCCGTGGTCATGATCGAAGCGCTGATGGTCGCGCTGGCCATGGAGGCAGCGCGAACCAAGGGGCAGGCACCAGACATCGCGCGGCGCAAGGAGGTTCTGCGCAAGGTCGTGGTCGATCTCGCCCGGCCGATCCTCTTCTCGAAGGCCATCATTATCATGGCCTTTGTCCCGATCTTCGCGTTCCAGCGGGTCGAGGGCAAGATGTTCCGACCCGTTGCGCTGACCCTGTCATTCGCTCTGGCCTCAGCTCTTGTACTGACGCTCACCTTCCTGCCGACCGTGCTCAGCTTTCTCGTCGAGCGCTACGACATGGCCGAGCGCCATGTGGCCTGGATCGACCGGATGCGGGATACCTATCGCCGCGTTCTCGATTGGGCCCTTTTGCGGACCAAGGCCATCTTCCTTGCATCGGGCGCGCTTTTGCTGGTGACCGTCCTCCTCATCCCGCGCCTCGGCACCGAATTCCTGCCAAAGCTGGATGAAGGCAATATCTGGCTGACGATCCAGCTCACCCCATCGTCGGCTATCGAGACAACACGAAGGGTTGAAGCGCAGGCCCGCGCGATCATGCTGTCCTATCCGGAGGTCGCCCACATCGGCACCGAAACCGGCCGGCCCGACGACGGCACCGACCCGAAGGGGCCGTCCAGCCTGCAGATGCTGATCGAACTGAAGCCTCGCGGAGAATGGCGCCCCCAGTTCCCGACCAAGGCGGCACTCGAAGACGACATGCGCGCCAAGTTTGCGAAGATGCCCGGTGTGCCGACCAATTTCAGCCAGTACATCGAGGACAACGTCGAAGAGAGCCTGTCCGGTGTGAAGGGCGAGATTTCGATCAAGATCACCGGCGACGACCTCAACGTGCTTGAAGAGCTTGGCAGGAAGACGTCCGACGTCGTCAGCAAGGTCCCCGGGGCCTCTGACGTCGATGAAGTCAAGATCGGCGGGCAGACCGAGGTGCGCGCCATTCTCGATCGCGGCGCGATGGCCCGCTATGGCATCAATTCGGACGATGCCAACAACGTGATCGCGACGGCGTTTGGCGGGGCCGTCGTCGGCACCGCTTACGAGAAGGATCGCAATTTCGATATTGTCGTCCGCCTTGCCGGCGATCAGCGCAACGCGGTAGATGATCTGGCCCAGTTGCAGGTGCCCCTGCCGGCGGGCGGTACCATCTCGCTGGGCGAGATCGCGCGCATCGAATTGCTCGTCGGAGCCTCGCGCATCAGCCGCGAGAATGGCAGCAGAAACGTCGCGGTGAAGGCCAATGTCGATGGCCGCGATCAGGGCGGCTTTGTGGCCGAAGCCCAGAAAACAGTAGCCGAGCAGGTCAAGCTGCCGGCCGGTTACCAGATGACCTGGGGCGGCCAGTTCGAAAACCAGCAGCGGGCGATGAAGCGGCTGGAACTGATCGTGCCGATCGCTTTGCTCGGGGTTTTCGTCCTTCTGTTCGGAGCCTTCCGTTCGGTGCGTTCGGCCGCGCTGATCCTTGCCATGGTGCCCTTCACCAGTATCGGCGGCGTTGCGGCGCTGGGCTTTGCCGGATTGCACATGTCGGTTTCGGCCGCAGTCGGGTTCATCGCGGTGGCGGGCATCTCGGTGCAAAACGGGGTGGTGATGCTCGAACACATCACGCACAAGCTCCAATCCGGTGAAACCTTCCACACCGCGGTGATCGAGGGCGCTGTCGACCGGCTCCGTCCCATCCTGATGACGGCGCTGATGGCCGGACTGGGCCTCCTGCCCGCTGCACTTTCGACCGGAATCGGCTCGGAGACCCAGCGTCCCTTCGCCTGTGTGATCGTGGGCGGGATCGTGACCGCCACCCTGTTCATGCTCCTGCTCCTGCCGCTGTCGCTTGTCTGGCTGGAAAGCCGCCGCAAGGCTGAACCGGGCGAAGCCACGCCGGAGCCTGCGGCTTGATCCACCGCCGGTCAGCGCTGGGGCCCGGCCGTACTGCCCGGCCGGGCGCTGCCTGGCTGGTGCTGGCGCTGGTCCTTGCGCTGCTGGGCCAGAGCTTTCTGGCGCAAACTCACCATCACTTCGACACGAGCCCCGTCGCAACGGCTCCGGCGCATCCCGCGCCGGTGGGGAGCGACCATCATGACCCTGCGGACCGGAGCAGCGACTGCCCGATCTGCCTCAGCCTCAGCCACCTCGGCTCCTATCTCCCGCCCCCGGTGCAGACTCTGCCAATCGTACTGGTGGTGGTCTACCGGGCGTTCCTGTCGCCTGCGCTTCCGTTCGTCTGGAAGCGGCGGTATCTGCTGCCGCGCAGCCGCGCGCCTCCTCACGGGTTTCTCGCCTGATCGATTGATGGCCGGCTTCGGCTCGCGGGGGTGCCTCCACGCCAGCGCGGGCAGGCTGGTCCTCTCCGTCCAAGAGAAATCCGGAGTAATCCCATGCGTCATACCTTCCTGCTCGGCGCCGCCATCGCGGCGCTTATCCCCGCTTGTGCTTTTGCCCAGGTCGCGCCTGCACCTGCCACCGATGGATCCGGCAATCCTGCCGGTGAGATCGTCGTCACCGCCAAGCGGCTCGATGATGCCCGCGATGCCATCCGCCCTTCGCTCGGCGCCAGCGACTACCAGATCAACCGGACGATGCTCGACACCCAGCCGGGCGGGCCCAACCGCAGCCTGGCGCAGGTCCTGTTGCAAGCGCCCGGCGTCACGCTTGACAGCTACGGTTCGATCCACGTCCGCAACGAGCACGCCAACCTGCAGTACCGGCTCAACGGGGTGATCGTTCCTGAAAGCATTTCCGGTTTCGGAGCGACTTTCGATCCGCGCATCGCGGATTCGATCGATCTCGTGACCGGTACGCTGCCGGCGCAATATGGCTATCGCACATCTGGCGTGGTCAATATCAAGACGGCAGCCGGCCGCTTTGAAGACGGGGGCGAGATCGGCGTTTACGGGGGAAGTCATGGCACGATCCAGCCCAGCGCCTCGATTGACGGCACATCCGGCAATCTCAGCTATTTTGCTTCGGGAAGCTTCCTGCAGAATGATCTCGGCGTCGAGAACACGACAAGCGCGCGTAATGCCATCCATGATCGTACCCAACAGTACCGCGGCTTTGGCTATGTGTCGGACGTCCTCTCGGACACGAGCCGGATCACGGCCTTCGGCGGCACGTCGATCGGCTACTTCCAGATCCCCAATAATCCGGGCCAGTCGGGGCAGTTCACTCTCAATGGCGAGAACGCCTACGATTCGTCACAGCTCAATCAGAACCAGCGCGAGATCACGCACTACGGAGTGCTGGCCTATCAGTATGGCGCCGGCGATCTCAATTTCGAGATCGCGCCGTTTGTCCGTTATTCGCAGACCCGCTATCTGCCCGATCCGCAGGGGGGCGATCTGATCCTGGCGGGCGTGGCCGATACGACGCGCCTGTCGAGCCTGACGGCCGGTGTGCAGGCCGATGGCAGCTACAAGCTTTCGGACCAGCACACGCTGCGCTTCGGCCTGTTCTTCCAGAACGAGCGCACCCGCTCGAACGTCGTATCGCAGGTCTTCCCGGTCGATGGCGATGGCAATCAGACGTCCGATGCACCGCTGACAATCGCCGACAGCAGCAGTCGCAATGGCCAGCTCTACGGCATCTACCTGCAGGATGAATGGACGCTCACCCCTGAGCTCACGCTCAACTATGGCGCGCGCTATGATGCGGTGCGGGCCTATACGCGCGAGCAGCAGCTCAGCCCGCGCCTCAACCTTGTCTGGCGGCCTGCCAGCGGCACCACCTTCCACTTCGGCTACGCGCGCAATTTCACGCCGCCGCCGCAGGAACTGATTGCCTCGCCCACGCTTGCCCTCTTCGCCGGGACGACCAAGCAGACCGAGGTTACCACGGCTGATCCCGTCCGCGCCGAGCGCGAGCACTACATCGACGGCGGGATCGAACAGATCGTGGCACCGGGTTTCAAGCTGGGGCTCGATGCCTACTACAAGAAGAAGCGCAACCTGCTCGATGAAGGCCAGTTCGGGCCCTCGCTGGTGCTCTCGCCCTTCAACTACGCCGATGGCTTTGCCTGGGGCGTGGAGCTGAGTGCCAGCTATATCCACGGGCCGTTCGATCTCTTTGCCAATGTCGCGCGCGGACAGGAGAAGGGACGGAATATCATCTCGAGCCAGTACTTCTTCGCGCCGGACGAGCTGGCCTATATCTCGAACCACTACATCTTCACCGACCATTCGCAGCGCTGGACCGCCTCGGGCGGGGCCTCGGCGACCATCCATGACGGGCTGGGCCGGCTCATTCCGTCGATGACCTTCCTCTATGGTGATGGCCTGAGGGCGGATGATCCGGCCGGGATCGTGCCCAATGGGGGCAAGCTGCCGTCCTATTTCACCGCCAATCTCGGGATTTCCCAGAAGATCGACCGCGAAGGCCCCCTCAAGGGGCTGACGCTGCGGGTCGATGTGGTCAACCTGTTCGACAAGACGTACCTGCTGCGCGATGGCTCGGGCGTCGGGGTCGGTGCGCCGCAATATGGCGCGCGGCGCGGGGTCTTCTTCGGCATCAACAAGGCGTTCTGATACGGGTCCCGCTCTTGCTCTGTGCAGTGCTGGCTTCGGGTTTGCTTTTCGTCGGGTTGTGGCGGGAACATGGTTCCGGGGCTTGCTTGCCAGGCAAGGGCGGGAGACACCAACCAAGCTGGCATGCGTGCAGGGCCGGTAGAGAATGCAGCTGGGGCTGGCGGCAAGATCGGCTTCTCGTCTTCGGGCCCATCTGCCAGAGCAGCCGGGTGCCGACTTCAACGATGTTCTGCGAGCCCGGCAGTCCCTGCGCTCTGCTGGGCAGCCAGTCACCTCTTTCGATCTGTATTGGAAGAGTTCGATGCTGTGATGTCATGACTCGATTAAGGAGAATTGCCTGCGCTCGATCGACTTTGCGCAAGGCTCATCCGCTTTCGTTGCGGCTACTTGATGCTGATAGAGCGATCATCGACCGTGCGACCAGCATGCGTGGCCGTTCACGAACGGAATTCATGCAAGATGCGGCATTGCGGACTGCCGAGGAAGAAATCATGGAAAACACGCTGATCCCATGGCGCCGGAGGGCTTTGCCGCCTTCGTCGCCGCTTACAACTTCGGACGCCGCCTCAAGATACTGAAGGGCCTCACGCCCTATGAAGCCATCTGCAAAGCCTGGCTTCGCGAGCCTCAACGATTTAAGTCAGATCCGACCCACCAAATTCCGGGACCAAACATCTAATCTCGGAGTGCCAATAGCGATTAAAAATAAATGTCCTGATTTAGAAATGCTTTTCAACTATTAACATTACCGGCGGTGCGCAATTGAAATTAAAAATAGGTATAATTTACAATATACTAGATTATGCTGTAATACATCTACGCGTCAAGACAAGCAAAATCAAAGTCAATTCAGCTGTTCAATGGAATCTTTATTCGAATCATGTAAAATTATTCGACCGGAAAGGACTTCTTCGGACTGGTTGACCTCAATAACTTCAATCGCCTTGGCCACATGAATAGCGGGTAGGTGCAATTGCTGTGCATCTAGATCTGAAAGGATATTTCGCAACCGCTCGCATATTTGAATTATTGTAACTGACATTGCGAGATCCTTCGCCTTATTTCTTCGGACCACGTGGTGTCCGTAGCAGACTCTTCGCTGTTGAGACAAGTGTCTAACGTTCGTTACCTATCCTTCGCGTTCGAAGCGCTCGACTGCAAGGCCTGATCAGTTGTGAATGCGCTCCTGACATTTGAAGTTGCTTCGGTCGCATGCGCAAAGGAGGAAGGAATCTGGTTGAGCGCAAGGCGTTACGTAACGAATGACTGCTCCAGCTTGGTGGAGTGGTCGCACTACGGCATTGTTGACGGAATGTGGGGATGGCACGTCGAGTACTGATGAGCCTTTCCCCGAGCTCTTGAACCCTTTGTATAGGACGGGCGATCCAGCGGCGGAGGCAGGCTGCACTTCTGTGTGTTACGTAACGAACTCAGCTACCGAGTCGGTCAGCCGATGATCATCAGCATCATGCATTGCCAGCCATGATTTGCGGAGAAGGTTCGCTGCGAACCAGTTTCGTTACGTTACGTTCCTTCCAGCGGGTTTGGTACATTGACCGCATCCACTGCCGCTCGCCGACCAATCGGTGTCGACTTTTCCGGTCGGAGATCTCGCATTTCAATCGGTCCTCGAAATCGCGCCCGACGACCAGCGTGCACGAGGAGATTTCTCTGGCGGACGGGTTGCTTCGACGGGTCAGGCTTTGTCGATAGGCGCAGCGTTACGTAACGAAGAGGTCTGATCATGGTCACTTGCGGTGTCTTGATGGTTTCCTCTTTCTCGTTCCTCGCAAAGGCCAAACATCATCTCGCACGGTGCCAGACTGCCTTCGCTTGTGGTGATAGTTGCTGGTGCCGACTCCGCCCGATGCAAAAGGCTAGCAGCGGTCCACCCGTCGATTGAGCATGCAAAACGATCAGTTTAGCTTAAGTTGACTTGCACCCCGATACGGATTTGCTACGGGTTCCGCCGCATTTGCTGACATCGATGCAAGCAGGTGTGGGGAGCGAATTGTCGATGGCCGACGGGGGAACAAGCGAGCCGATTTCGTCGAGCCGAAGCGAACTTTTCGAGATCGTCGAAAATGCGCTCCTCATTGCAGACCAGCTCGAACTCCACATGGCCGCCATTCATCTCCAGTCCGCCCTCCATGTCCTGGCCCTGAGCCTCGACGATGCATCTGAAAGCAACGGCTAGAAGGTCTGCGACGTCAGGTCCCGATCAAGCAGCAATAGTAAACTAGGCAAAAACTTCGATTCCGCGTAAGAGCAAGCTCATGGCGCGGGGCAATCTGACACCCAAAGAAATCGAAGCCCTAGCGCTCATTGCACAGGGCCATGATGCGAAATCGGCTGCGCGCGAGCTATCCGTTTCATCTCATACGATCTACGAGCGCCTAAGGCGGGCTCGCGAGAAGCTAGGCGCCGAAAACAGCCGGGCTGCGGCAAGGCAACTGTTTGCTGGGACCCAGACAGACAACGAAAAATCACTATCCGAATTTTTGGTCCTATCGGATGTCCAGCAGTTCGATGCAGGTCTCGATGTGCCGCGGTTGCCGGCAATCGAAGATTGGGTTTGCGACCCAGACCGGGCGACAGGGAAAGACTCTCCTCCCGACGCGTTAGTCTGGACACACCATCTTCCATTGCGGGCGCCTGGGCAGAGGGAAGTTCGCGCGTCGAAGATAGAACGCCTGCGTTTGATTGGTGAGCTTTCAGCGCGGCTGGCAATGGCCTTTGTGGCGATTTGCCTTGCTGCGATGGTTTTGAGCACGCTTCTTCAGCGATCCTAACCCTCCATGGTCTGCATTGAACTATGGGAGTTACTACTATGCTTAACGAACGCCTTGCTGCCACCCGCCCGATTGCCCAGAGCCTCAAGGGCGCCGAGCAGGCCTTGACGGCAACTGTCCGCCAGATGGGCACGCTGCTTGTTGATATATCCAATGCCAAGGACGCGAAGGGCACGCACTTTGCGCTGGATGCCGGACTTGCTGCCTCTGAAAGTGTGGCGCTCGCGGCCATCAGCGCCATCCAGAGCTACCAGCACATGGTTGCGGCCCACGGGCACCTTGCCGCTGATCGTGATGCGGCCGGCCTCAAGGTGACCAGCTTTGGTGATGTCTGCCCGCCGCTCAGGGCAGTGGGCACAGAAGTCGCGCCAGGACTGCGCGTCGTCGGAGAGTGATGGCAAGGGCACTGATATTCTCGGGCTTGTTGCTGGCCGTATGCATCTTTGCGATGGTGCGCGGCGGCAAGCCCGAGCGATACGCCGCATGGATGTATGTGGCTGCATTTGTTGCAAGTGCCCTGTCAGCACAGTTCGGTGCCGAACTTTACCACTCGATCAACTGGGGCATTTTCGTGATCGACCTGATCTTGGCGGTATCGCTCGGTGCGCTTGCGCTGCATGCAAACCGGTATTGGACAATATGGGCAAGTTCGATCCAGATAGTAGCCATCCTGGCGCATCTTGCGAAGATGCTGGTGCCGGAGATCGCGGCCACCGCTTACCAGATTACCCTCTTGGTCTGGTCTTACGCCGTGATACCGCTTCTGGTCGCGGCCACCTATCGCCACCGCCAGCGTCTTCACCTGTACGGGGCAGATTCGGCGTGGAGTGCCCAGGAGGCCAGCGCGGAGACCTAGACGACAACGCTATCGATGCCTGCCGCTACATTGCGCTGCCTCGGCTGGGATCGGCGGTCTCCGACGCGTCGCCCCTTCTTGCCTATCTATTTGAACTTGCGCGCGATCGTAGTGACGAATTCGTCCATGCGTTCTTCATCAATCGCGCCGGGCAATTGGCATGGAGCGAAACCTTTGCGAATGGTCGCTATTCGTGCGCCCAAGTCGAATTTCGGTCCTTGATCTGTACGGCCTTGCGAACTGACGCGACTGGAATCATCCTGGCCCATAACCATCCATCGGGCAGGGCTATGCCCAGTCCAAAAGATGTGACTGCCACGCTTGATCTGCAGCGAGTCTGCGCGAAGATCGGGATCGAACTGATCGACCACGTCATCATCGCGGGTGGTAGTTACTTCAGCTTCAAATCCGAATGTCTTCTGCAGGCCAAGCCATGAGCAAACCCAATGCCACTGGCTTCCCTCGCAGTGATCTGATCCGCCTTGTTGCCAGCCTGATTGACGAGTTACAGAGGTTCCGCGGTTTTGAGCTGCCAGTCGTTGCCGTGCTTCTGCGCGTCAGCGATGATGGCGACAACGCCGACGAATTTGATCTCGGTGAACTGAGCCGCCTTGCAGGCGTCTGCCGCGGCAACCTCGATCGCTTGCTTCGGGTGATGAGCGCCGAAGGCGCGATTGACTATCGAAGCGTGACTTCGAACACCGTCGAGATCCGGCTCAGCGCGAGGGGACGTCAGTTGCTCGGCAGGATACTCGCCCAAAATTCCTGAGAGAACGGCCAATTCTGGCCACAATCAAGGCAAATACGCTGTTAACCTTAGCGGGATCCGACGCCGACGTTAACCTTATCGGGCCATTCATTGCCGCGAAAACTCTCTGCAATGGAGCCGTTCGTGGAATCTGCCCGCCTGACGTTGATGCGTTTCCTGCTGATTATCGCTTTTGGGGTTGGATCCTTCACGGTTACCAATTCATCCAGTGCCAAGGCAGTCTCTGCCGGTGGCCTGTCGGCCGCCTCGCCCGCAGCGCGAGCCGCCGCGTTCGACGAGCATGGTGAGCTCGAAGCGATTGACCCTGATCAGGTTCCCATTCTCGTCGGAGAAGATACGCCATCGTCGCGGCACACCGGCGGCTGGTATGGCGATGAAACACCGAGATCGGTCCTTGACGGACCAGGACCGCTCTCCCTGCCGCGCCCGGTCACCGGCATGATCTCCGGTGTTTCGCCCGGCGATCGGTGGACTCCTGTGCAGGCGACAGATGCCTTTGACGGCAGTGATGGGGCAAGTTGCTGCGAGACTGACCCGAGCGGATTGGGTTCCAACCCCGCATTGCGACAAATCAGCCCACTGATCCCCCGACAGTCTGAAACCGAGATTGCGGCGGCTTGAAGCCCTTACTGGCCCAACCGTAAGGCGATCCGCTGCTGGCAATCTGCTAGAAACTCTCCTCTGGCGCCGGACCACTACCAGAAGCTCCAGACAGATCTCAATCGCGGAGATTCTGCGCAGTTAGCACTTCAATACGTTCGCACGAAAATGGAACTGATGCAGAGGTGGTCCTTGGTAGCCGCTGAACTTTACACGCATTCTCTGCCAAACCAAGGCGAGCCCAAGCGGCCTCGTAGGAGAGTTTCCTCTTTCGGCAATGATGATGAGCTTCTTCCTCAGCCTGCATGACCGGGCAGCTCCATTGAATGCCGTGCACCGCTCGACACCGCATCGAATGGAGATGTCCTCCTACAGGTTGCTGCAGCCCTCAGGCGCACATCCGCTGCCACACATCACCTTGGACTGTTGAGAAACTGGCGACAAACGTTTGCAACGTGCATTCCAGCTGGTTACCGCCCAATTCAACTAACCGCTAGAACCTGCACTTTAGGGCAATTCCCGGCAGAGGTGTCGGCAAGAAACAAACCGTTAATCTAACCGCAAAGCGTTGGCATCGGGAAAGGTTAACATCTGATCCGGCACACATTTTCGAGGATCAGGTCGCCAATGTCCAAGCACGTTTGGTGAGAGTTGGAGCTTTGTCGCGGCAGTGAATGGTCCATTTTGGACATAATTTGCCTAACGCTCTTCCGCGAATCTGGGGAAAAGTCCGATGCGGATGTAAACCGCGTGCTATACGAAGTGTTACTTATAGGTAGTTAACCTAGGCCGTGAACTCATAAAGCCGATGCTGGCTGTTGGCGTTGCGCGGCATCAGGTCTAGCATCGTCTGATGTTGTCGGTTGTCGCCCCCGCCTTCCTGTTAGCCGCTGGCGGCACGACCAGGGACCAGCAATTCGGTGCGTGGCAGGGTACAGAGGTTTGCGCCCATGATGCCGACAGCTTCGGCTGCACGAGAACCCTCCGCCAGTCGACCCCGAACTTGGATGTTATCCTGATCTTCCGGGACAGTTTCGCCATCCGAGCAACGGTTAGAAGCTGCGATCAAGAGGCAACTCGGGTCAGTTTCACCCCTGATCCGAAGGAATGGAAGCAGTTGTCCCTCGCAAAACGGATAGATCGGACGAAGCAGGTATTGACGCAATGGGCCGACGCGTCGGTCATCGGATGTAGCCACCCTGCGGCGTTGTCGTTCGACGGCTTTGAGAATGGCTTCTCTCGTCTGGATGCCGCTGCATCGGCCGATGTCGAGGTGCCCGCAAAATAGCTTCACTCGCGCTTCGAGATCTGATTCAGCATCGGCATGAGCCGATATGACCTGACCGACTTCGAGTGGCGCTTGATCGAGCCGCTGCTGCCCAACAAGCCACGAGGTGTTCCGCGCGTCAACGACCGGCGCGTGCTGAACGGCATCTTCTGGGTGTTACGCTCCGGTGCGCCATGGCGCGATCTCCCCGAGCGATATGGCCCGCGCACCACCTGCTATAACCGCTTCGTGCGATGGCGGAAGGCGGGCGTCTGGGACCGGATGATGGATGCCATCACGGCCGCGCATGACGGCGACATCCAGATGATCGACAGCACTTCTATCCGGGCGCACCAACAGGCTGCGACGGCAAAAAGGGGGATCGAGATCATTGTCTCGGTCGCTCCCGAGGTGGACTCACGACCAAAATCCACGCGGTCGTCGACGGGCAAGGCCTCCCGATCCGACTAAGCCTGACTGCGGGGCAAAGCCATGACGGCCAAGTCGCTGACGATCTGCTCGATCATGTTGGCGCTGGCACAATCGTGCTGGCGGACAAGGCTTATGACGCCGACCGCATCCGCGCATCTCTCCGCGACAAAGGCGCGTTCGCCAACATCCCACCCAAGGCCAACCGGCGGTCAAAACCCTACTTCAGCACATGGCTCTATCGCGAGCGCAACCTGATCGAGCGCTTCTTCTCCAAGCTGAAGCACTTCCGTCGGGTCGCCACCCGCTATGACAAGCTGGCTGAGAACTTCCTCGCAATGGTCCAACTCGCCTCAATGCGCCTGTGGTGTGGACCGGCGTGCAAAAGGGACCCCGTTAGCGGGGTGATCGGCGTCTAAAAGGGACCCCTCATTCTGATGGTG